>JANQKW010000110.1 GCA_028280905.1 Porticoccaceae bacterium | reverse complement strand
TGTGGCCCAGGCGGCAATGCAGGTGCGCAAGTTCGAGCTTGAGCAGGCGCGGGCGCAATTGATGTCGCCGCAAGAGATGGCGTCAAAGAGGCGTTCCTGCGAGTGCATCAATATCAAATCGCCGGTGGACGGGCAGGTGTTGCGCGTGCTGCGCGAGTCGGAAGGCTTTGTTACGGCTGGAAACGGGCTGATAGAAATAGGCAACCCGGATCGCCTGGAGATAGTCGTCGACCTGCTGTCGATTGACGCGGTCAAGGTCAAACCCGGTCAAGACGCACTGATTAGTAACTGGGGAGGCGAGGGGATGTTAAACGCGCGGGTACGCCGCGTGGAACCCTTTGGATTTACCAAGACGTCCGCGCTGGGAATTGATGAGCAACGGGTCAATGTGGTGCTGGACATCGTCAGTCCACCCGGGGATTGGGACCGCTTGGGGCACGGCTATCAGGTGGATGTGGGGGTGGTTCTCTGGGAGCATCCCAGCGTGCTCAAGGTGCCGCTAACCGCGCTGTTTCGCAACGGCACCGACTGGGCGCTGTTTGTCGGAGAAAATGGCAGGGCCATCAGAAGGCGTGTTGAGCTCGGTCACCGGAACGCGGACGAAGGGGAAATCCTTGCCGGTCTCACGGAGGGGGAACAGGTTGTGGTTTATCCGAGCGAGGGCGTTGACGACGGGGTGCTTATTACGGGGCGATAGGTGTTTAAATTCGGGGTCATGTTAAACCTACCCCGATTATGGAGCCACGGAATGGCGTATGGATGGATTACAGCCTACTTGAGAATTCGTTGCCGAACCTACGCAATTGCTCCCAATCGGTAAACTCCTGGTCAGCGGTTAGTTCGGGCCAGCCCTGCTTGTCTAGCTCCTTCCTGAAAAGTTTTTGCGAGAGATTGAAAATCCAACGTCTAAAGCCGGAGAACTCTGAATAGCGAAAGGCGCCCGCCAGTGTCTCTATCATATCCGGCTGCCAGTCGACTTGTTCCAGAAAGGCGTTGACCTGCTCATTGGCGCGATTCCGTCCGCTCTCTTCAGTTGCGGTAGCCGCCAGGCTTACCGACAGGAAGGCGGTAAGCCTGGCGCGCAGCGCTTCCCGATTGTCGGTCACGAAATGGGCCACGCTTTTTTGGTGTTTGCCGGCGTGAACCGACGCGGCGACAATAACGGCATCAAAGCTTCCTACAACAGGCGCGGTATTATCGGATTCAAGGTCGAGCAAGGTTACGTTGTGGCCAGCAGTCTCAAGCTGTTGGGCCAACGCACCGCAAATTTTAGCGGTCTGCCCTTCGCCGGTAGCGTAAGCGATCATAATATTTGACATGGCGCACTCCACCTCAACTAGCGTTTGGCCAATCGGATACCGCTTAGTGCCGTCTACGAAAATGCCCGCGCCAACTCGTCCAGCTTGCCTTCTTCCTGCCTGGAAACTTTGGCGACGCCGAGAAAGCCGCCGGCTGAGGAGGCCACTTTGCGCGCGCGGCCGAGCAGCTCCCGTTTGAATTTCTCTTTTATGGTGGCATCCATAATGTCGGCAAGCGCTGCGATGTAGTCCTTCCAGGCAGCGAGTATTTCGCCGCCCGGTCGCGCGGTGAGCCAACTATCCAGCAGGGCGGCGCTTTCGCTGCTGAGGCCCTCTTCCTCGGCGGCGGATAGAATGGCGCGCTGTTCGTTATCGTCCATGGTGCCGTCGGCCCAGGCGACTTCCACCAGCGGCACCAGCGACAGCGCTGCCAGCGTGTCGCTGCTGATGTTCAGCTCGACGAGTTGCTGCAGCACCGCATCGTCGGTAATGCCGGAGGCGGCGGCAAGGGCTTCTTTCTGTTCCTTCTGCTGATGTTTTTCCCGCAGTGCGTTGCGGAGTTTTTCGCTTTCATTGATAAAGAAGGATTCCTCCAGGGCTTTTCTGCGGTCTCCGAGAAACTCGTCGTTCATAGTTGCGTCCCGTTATCTTTCGGTTGCTGTATTCGATAAATTGTAACGGGCGCGTCAGCCATGAAATTTGTCCCGCATCAATATCGGGGCGATTTCCGGCCTGGTTATGCTGGATCCCGGATAGCTGCTGCGCAGCTTCCGGGATAACGGGTGCGAGGCGGAATTTGGATTAAACTAGATAGAGAGGCGTTGAGTAGCCTTACAGTTAAATTCGCGGTGAAATCAAAAGGGGAGTAAGAAAAATGCCTACCTACATAAGTCACGTTACTCTAACCGATGAAGGAATAAAGGCGTTAAAGGATGCACCAAACCGGATAGCGGCCAACAAAAGTTTGTGGGAAGACGCCGGCGGTAAGTTGTTGTCCTGGCATGTTGTGATGGGCGACTACGACTATCTGCTGATCAGTGAGGCGCCCGATGAGAAGGTGATGGCGGAAATAGCCATCAAGGCTTCAAGCCGCGGGCGAACCCGATTCAAGACCTATCCGGCAATTCCGATCAAGGAGTTTTCAGAGGTCGCCAGCAGGTTGTAAAGCGCGCTGCTTTAGTTTGGCGTCAACCTGGGATGGGTGAAGTGCAACCTCCGATCACAAAAGGGGGAGGTGACAGACTCGTGCAGAACCAGCCTGCCGAGGGTTTGCCAGTCGGCCCTTTGCTTCGCTCCGCGCTCGCCGGAGGCGGCATCAATTTGCCAGACCAGCCGGTGTCCCGGATAGTGCTCGGTGCGCAGTTCGTCGCGGAAATCCGCGCGGTCAATACGGGGCAAACTTTCTGAGGCGCGCAGCCGAACCCAGGTGGGCGCCACTACTTGGCCGCCGGCCGGCACCTCCGCCAGTTGGCCGACAGGCCGGAAAGCCACATCGGGTTCGGTTTTGCTGATTTGCCGGTCGGCGCGCTCAAAATCCCGCCGCAGTCGCAGTGCTGTTCGCAACTGTCGCAGCGGCGGCAAACTGCCGAGCGATGGGGCATTGTCCAGAGCTAGGTCAAGCACATGTTTGACCCTGACACCACCCAGTGAGTGCATTACGAAAAGATTCAGCGTTTTGGCGGGTGTATTTTTGTCGCTGCCGGGAAACAATTTGATTGCCATCGCGAAAGCACGTTTGTGGCGCTGTTCAGTGCCGTCGAGTGCAACCGAGGCGCGAGCGATTACCGGCGTGCGAGTGCCGCGACTAAACTGCCCGGTAAACGCCGACGTCCCGTCGATAATCCACTCGCCGGCAAAGCAGATGCCGTTGGCCTGGAATAGCTTTTGGCCGCCCGGGAAGTCATACAAATCAGCCGGTTCGGTCAGCGCCCGCCTGCCCGCTTGCAGCACATGGTTATCCGGTCGGTCTCCGGATCTGCCGAAGTTGTCTCGATTGATTTTATAGACGGGGAGTTGGCGGTAGGGCTCGGCAAACACCCGTGAGCGGATATCGCTAAACAGGCTTCCCTGGTAGTCTGCCAGCGCTATTTTGAAATGAACGGTCAAAAATATCGCCGCTATCAAGAAACTTTTCCGGATGACCGAAGGTCCCATTGTCTACAACCTGCTGTGCCGTGCGTACGTGTGCAGCAACACAGACATACAGCGACCCAGGAGGTTCAATTGGCGGGCGACAGGGCACAGATGCTTGCCGAGACGCTGCGGCGAATGCGCGATATTGACGCACCCAACCAGTTGTTGGGCCGCAGCCAGACCATAGGTTGTGTGGCCGTTGAAATTACCCAGCGCTGCAACCTGGACTGCACCCTGTGCTATCTGTCGGAACATTCCCAGCAGGTGCGCGACCTGCCGCTGGCGGAGGTTTACCGCCGCCTGGACGCGGTTGTCAGCCACTATGGCCCGGGCACTCACGTACAGATTACCGGTGGAGACCCGACGCTGCGCAAGCACCGGGAGCTTCTGCAAATTGTGCGCTATGCCGACAGCATTGGCCTGTATCCGGCGCTGTTCACCAATGGTATTGCCGCCAACCGCACACTACTGGAGAAGCTGGCCGCAGCGGGGCTCAGGGACATTGCGTTCCATGTTGACACTACCCAGCGGCGAGAAGGTTTTGCAAGCGAAGGGGAACTGAACCGTTTGCGTCGGGAGTATATCGAGCGCGCCCGAGGGCTTGGGCTGATGGTGATTTTCAACACCACGGTGCACGCGGGTAACTTTGACGAGCTGCCCCAACTGGTGCGGTTTTTTCGCGATAATGCGGGTGTTATCGGGTTGGTGTCTTTTAATCTGCAGGCGGAAACCGGCCGCGGCGAGTGGGGCGGCCGCAAGGCATTAATCAACCTTTACAGCGTGAAGGCGCAAATCGAAAACGCCGCCGGCAAAGCGCTGCCCTGGGATGCGGTGCGGGTGGGCCACAGCGACTGCCACAGTTACCTGCCGACACTGGTGGCAAACGGCCGGATTCACCCGGTGGTGGCCGACGCGGCGCTGGTCGGTGCTTTCCTGCGAGATTTTCCCGAGGTTACTGCGCGGCGCTACCGCAACCGGACTGAGCTGATTCTCCGCAGTGTATGGGCAGTATTGCGCCGGCCCGGCTGGTGGCCACGGACGCTGCGTTATGCCTGGGAGAGGTGGCGGCAACTGGGCGGCGACCTGTTGCGAAGCCGCGGCCGGGTGCACAAGCTCAGCTTCTTTGTGCAGAATTTTATGGACGCCAAACAGCTTGACCGGGGACGGGTTCACGCCTGCTCGTTTATGGTGATGACGGCCGACGGGCCTGTGTCCATGTGCGAGCACAACGCCAAGCGGGACAATTATATATTGAAGCCCATCGACGTGCGTCACCAGGATGGTCGCGTTGAACATTTTGAACCGCTGGTTTGGCGTGACCAGCCGAGACGACAGGGGAGATAATGACTTTTTCAATCAAGCGTTCGTTATGCCTGGCGAGCCTTTTATGCGTCGCAATGACTGCTCTGGCAAAAACGCCGGATCAGTACAGTGAAGCACTGGCCGGTTGGGGCAGGGTGCTGGAACAGCATGTGGACGACCAGGGGAGGATTGATTTCTACGGTCTGGCGGAACAGCCGGATGAACTGCTAGGTTTTGTCGAGGCGATTGCGGGCTTTGGCCCGGCGTCGCATCCCGAGCATTTCGGTTCACCGCAGCAGGTGCTGGCCTACCACATCAATGCCTACAATGCTTTGGCCATGCACGGCGTGATCGAGCGGGATATTCCCGACGGCTTCACCAGTTTTTTCAAGCGCGCGTCTTTCTTCCGGTTCCGCGACGTGACCATCGCCGGCCGCAACACCAATCTGTACGATTACGAGAACAAGGTAATCCGCCCGCTCGGCGAACCGCGGGCCCACTTCGCGCTGAACTGCATGGTGCGCGATTGTCCGCGTTTGCCCCGGGTTCCGTTCAGCGCCGATAAACTGGAAGAACAGCTGGAGGCCGCCAGTTGGGAGTTTTTTAACACCGAAAAACACCTGCGGCTGGACCACGAAAATATGCGGATATATGTCTCCGCCATTCTGGACTTCTACACCCGGGATTTTGTGGCGTCGGGCAAGGCCGCCGACCTGCCGCAGTACATCAACCGCTACCGCAAAGAGGCGCTGCCCAACGGTTACAAGGTTCGCTATATTGATTACGACTGGCGGATTAATCAGCAGTAGACCGGATCCCGGATAGCTGCTGCGCAGCTTCCGGGATGACGGGATAGGAGTGTCGCGATTATCCCTTGTCTTTGTGAAATGGCCGGTGGTGCTTGCGGCGCTTTTCCATTTCCTCGAACGCTTCCAGCTGGTCCGCGGTGAGTACCGCGCTCAGGGAGTCCCTGGTTTGCTCTTTCAGGGCTTGCATCGACTGGCACTGCTCCGACAGTATGCTATGGACTTGGTCGGCTTGCACTTCACTCAGCTCCAGCCGCTCGGCCAGGCGCTCGGCATGTCTCGGGTTGTCGCAATCCCGCGCGTAGACGGATGTGCTGGCGACAGCCAGTGACAGGACGCCGGCGGTGAATAACAGGTTCAGCTTGTTCATCTGGGGTTTCCTCAGTATTAGTTGGTTAATGAAACGGATCTGTTTGATCCTTAGGGCCTGTTAGCACTAACAGGTTAAGGTTGAAATGGGCAACAAAAATGAAGGAATAAGGAAGAACTGTGAAACCGGTTATTGGATGGGTATCAGTTGTCGTACTTGTCCTCGAAGCGATAGCCGGCGCCGTAAACCGAGTGAATAAACTCATGCTCGGGGTCCAGTTCGGTTAGCTTGCGGCGAATTTTTTTGATGTGGCTGTCGATGGTGCGGTCGCTGACGATCCGGTGGTCGCCGTACATGCGGTCCATCAACTGGCCGCGGGAGAAGATTCGGCCGGGCAGCGACGCCAGGTGTTTAAGCAGCTGGTATTCCACCGCGGTCAGGGCCACGCTGTTTGCGCCCTGCTGTATTTGCATTCTCGCGTCATCAAACTGAACCCTTGATGTTGCGGTTTTTTGTGAAACCGTGCGGCGCAAAATGGCCTTTACCCTGGCGACTACTTCCCTGGGGCTATACGGCTTGCAAATATAGTCGTCGGCGCCCAGCTCCAGCCCCAGTAGCCGGTCGATCTCCTCAACCCTGGCGGTGGTGATCAAGATAGGCACATCCGATCGGCCGCGGATTTGCCGACACAGGCTTAGGCCGTCCTCCCCCGGCAGCATCAGGTCCAGCAGTATGGCTTCGGGGGCATTAAACCTCAACCAGTCAAGCACCTGGTCGCCGCGGTGCAGGACATCGCAGTCATAGCCTGCCTGCCGAAGGTAATCTTCCAGCAGAGAAGCCAGTTTTTCTTCATCCTCAACAATCAGTATCACGGCACGCTTCTCCCGGTTGCCGGATTCTTTGGCATCACTTGAGCAACAGCTTTACGGTTATTCTAATACCGCCCAGCTTGGAGTGGCCCGCCTCGATATGGCCGTTGTGCGCATCCACAATTTTCCGGCAGATCGCCAACCCCAAACCGGAACCGCCGGTATTGCGGTTGCGCGAGCCCTCCACCCGGTAAAGATGGTCAAACAGCTTGGGCAGCGCTTCGTCCGGCACACCCGGATGGCTGTCCTCAATGCATAGCACTGCGTAGGCGTCCTGTTGTTCCAGTGTCATCCGAATCTTCCCGCCCGGGTCCGTGTAGTTGATACTGTTGCTCAACAGGTTATTGAGCAGCTGGGCGATGCGCATGCTGTCTGCCCATATGGTCACCGGGGACTGCTGTAATTGCCGGTCCACCTGCAGCGCTTTGGCGCTCAATTGCAGTTCGTGCTGCTTTAACGCATCTTCGATTAACGGCTGCAAGGTGAGGGATTCCATGCGGTATTCCATGGCGCCGATATCCGCGCTGTTGAGTTCGTGCAGGTCTTCGATCAGTTTGCCGAGCAGCAATATTTCCTGGTGAATGGAGTCCACGCAGGCGTTGTCCATTGGTCGCACGCCGTCCTGAATCGCCTCCAGTTCGCCGCGCATAATGGTCACCGGTGTTCTCAGCTCATGGCTGGTGTCGGCGAGCCATTGCTTGCGCAGCTTATCGTTATTCGCCAGAGTTTTGCTCAACTGGTTGAAGTCCCTGGCCAGCTCCCCCAACTCATCGCGGCGTTGACTGTTCAGTTCGATGGCGTAGTCGCCCAGCGTAAGCGCCCGGATGGAATCAGCCAGTCGCCGGATAGGTGTTACCAGATGTTTGGCGGCGGGAAAGCTGATCAATGCTGACAGTACCAGAATCACCAGGCATATTAACGCCAGCGCCTCTCGCTGCTGGCTGAGGAAGCTAAGGTCGAAGTCTTCGGTAATTTGCCGCAGCCGGGGGTGTTGCAGCAGGGCAACGGTTTCGCCCGCATGGACAACGGGCAATGAAAAATAACTGTCTTGCGGGCGTTTGTGGCCGGCGATTACCTGCATGTTCGGGTCAACCAGCACAAGCGGCGGCGTTTGCGGGGGGCGGCGCCTGTCGCGAAATTCGCGGGGCGGCGGCATGATACCCG
>JANQKW010000090.1 GCA_028280905.1 Porticoccaceae bacterium | reverse complement strand
AAACCTCCCCTGGCGGGACGGGAACCTGGCTCCGACCTAAAAACGTCCGCTACTGACACTAATCCGTCAGTTAACGTAAAACCTTCTCACGAACTTCGTTTTAAAAAGTCTGACGTAAAGTACGCCTTGTACCCGCCTCCTCTTGAAACGCATGATCTCGGCGTGAAGCTTCAAGCAACTAGTGCAATATGTGGGCTACGCGGTTGCCGCATCGCCGCTGTGGGCGGAATGCAGCACGCTGATCATCTGATCTTCAGCGGAAAAGCGGGTTTCCAGTACCTCTCCCACGTCTGAAAGGTCTTCCTTTAATGCGCCCAGGTCATCGGCAACCTGGTATTTATCATTAAAATCCAGCAGCGCGTCGGTAGTTGGGTCGATCGCGACCAACAGTTCCCTGCCCGCTTGCATGCCCGACGGGCCGTCGAATTCCTGTCCTTCCTTGATCAACTGCTCGTAAATTTCAAAATGGCCCGTTGAGACATAGTCTACAAGCTGCTGGCAGAGCAACTGCAATTGCTCGCACTGTTGCTGATTGGCTTCATCGTAGTCGCCTTGAGATGCCAGGCTGTAGAACTGCACCAGCAACTCCTGGCGGGCGTGAAGCCACTGATCAATTAATACATTTACACCACCCCAGCGCTCTTGGGCTGATTTGCAATTCTCAAGCACTGCCTGCTCCTCTGCCAACTACAAGGGGTCTAGAATAATTAACCTACAATTATTCGGCAACTGAAAATTGCGCTAACGGATCAACGCTCAGGATTTCCTGACAACTTGCCATATGCCAAGCATCGCGAACCCGACAAAAGCAATCATCGTCCAACCGGGAATGGAGAGCCCCAGCAGTGTCCACTGCACCTCGGCGCAGTTGCCGTCGCCTTGCAGCAGCATGCTAACGGCTTCGCCGAAATCAAAGACGTCAAATAGATACTCCGCGGGTGGCCCGCAGGCGGGGACCTGATCTTCGGGCAGGCTTTGCAGCCACAATTGTTTGCCGGAAAAATAGCCTCCGGTACAGGACAGCAGCGCTATCAGGGCACCGTAGACTCTTCCGCTTGCCGGGTTATGCACCATGGCAATTAATCCAACTGCCCCGATCAGCGTGACGAACACCCGCTGCGTAATGCAAAGGTAACAGGGCTGCAGAGACATAACATATTGCATATACATGGCAATGGCGATCAATAGCGTGCAGCCGGCAACTACCAGGCCATTCAATATGCGATTGGCGGGCAATCTCATAACTTAACGTCCTAATTTCAATCCCGGCTGCCGGTCGACAAACCGATCGATCCGCCAATCATCCACGATCGGTATTCGCCAGAGGACCATATGGGCAAAATAGTTCATGTGTTTAACGGGAAGTTATACTGTTCGTAGTAGTTGTTCAGAAATTGATCGAAATCCAGATTGTCAGACACCTCTATGCGTCGCTGTCTTTCGAGGGATGCATTGGCCATTTCGCGATATCGGGCTTGCACGTCGGCAGCCAGCGGTGTGTCCATAAAGTACGCCCTGCGTTGTTCCGCGTGGCCCAGGGCGACCTGGAAATATGATCTGTCGGTGGCGGCCATTTCTTCCAGAATTCTCGCCGAGGGCGTTTTGCCCGGGTCGTCGAGGCGTTGTTCAAACAGGTTCAGCGCAGCCACATGAAGCTGGCTCTGCTGGTGATCATCCAGCAGCTTAGCGACGTCCACCAACTGTTTGAACAACGCTCTTCGCCATTGTTCCGCGGAACACTCCCTGTCGTCTTTTAATAGCGTAAGTCCCGGTTCCCTGCCCTGGTAGACGGTTCTGCGCTGGTTCTCCATGATGTTCAGGTGCTCTGTTTCCTGGGTTTCCGGGCTATCCTGCAACAGGCAGTGCAACAGGAAAATATCCAGGAAGCGCATTTGCTCCGCGCTGATGCCCACCGGCTCAAAAGGGTTCAGGTCAATGCAGCGAACCTCGATGTACTCGACCCCTCTTTCGCAAAGTGCGCTGAGCGGTGTTTCGCCACTTTCGGTGGTTCGCTTTGGTCGGATAGTGCTGTAAAACTCATTTTCTATTTGCAGCAGGTTGCTGCTGAGCTGGCGATAGTCGCCGTTACCGTCCTTTACGCCAATTTGCTCATAGGCGGAATAGGGTGTGGTGAGCGCCGGGCGCAGGGCATTGACGTAATTTTGCAGGTTGTTGTAGCAGACGATCAATGATTCTTGCGCCTTGCTCTGATAGCCCAAATCGCCCATTCGCAGCGAGGTCGCAAAAGGCGCGTGCTGGCTGTGACTGTCCTCGCCAAAGGGAATGAGCTGGTGCTGTCTGTCTTTGACGAAGCTTTTGCACACCGCGGGAGCCGCGCCAAACAGGTAGAGCAGCAGCCAGAAATTGCGCCGGAAATTCCGGATCAGGCCAAAATAACGCTCTGTCTTGAACGACTGCATATCCGCGCCTGGATCTTCGCAGTCTCTAAGCAGCTGCCAAAACGCGTCCGGCAATGAAAAATTGTAGTGAATCCCCGCAATCGTCTGCATCAGGCGACCGTACCTATGCCCCAGGCCGATGCGGTAAATATGCTTCATTTTGCCAATATTCGAGGTGCCATAGTTGGCAACCGGAATATCCTCATCGTCGCCGAGTGCGCAGGGCATGCTGTCTACCCACAATAGCTCCTGTCCAATTTGGCGGTAGGTGTAGCGGTGAATATCCTCGAGCGTTTGCAGGATTTCGGGTATTGAAGAAGAGGGTGGGGTAATAAATTCCAACAGTGCTTCCGAGTAATCGGTGGTTATTCTCGGGTGTGTCAGTGCGGAACCCAGCGTGCCGGGGTGAGGCGCGCTGGATAGTTGGCCGGCGGTGTCCACCCGCAGGCTCTCCTTCTCTACACCTCTGACAATATCCTTGAGAAGCTGTGTCCGGTTCTGTTCTCGCAGTAGATGAAGACGTCGTTGGAAATCGCTCAAAACGGATTCCTTGTTCAGGCCTGCTCGGTTTCCCGGCTTGCGGGTTGTTGGGTAGTCGCATGCCGAATTACGGGAATGTCGCGCGCGTTGGCTTCACAACTGACGATTTCAGCGCGCAGATAAATGTCCTGGCTGTTTAGCTCGATTAACTGGTTGATCACCACGTCCCGGTGCTGTGAGAAAAATAACTGGTCAGCGGGGCAATCCGCCGTCCACTCTAATTGTCGGTTAAGATATTGAGCGCGCTGGTTCTTCAGAATATAAAGTGTCATGTAAGTTGATAAACCCTTTCAAAAACTGGAGCATTCTAACTGATTTTACCGGGCGCAATGTGTTGCAAATGTCGAATCCTAAATATTTAACGTATCCCAAATACCGTCAATTCGCTGTTTGACCTCATCGGTCATGGTAATCGGCGTGCCCCATTCCCGTTGTGTTTCCCCGGCCCACTTGCCGGTGGCGTCAAAGCCGATTTTCGAGCCCAGGCCGGAAACCGGCGACGCAAAGTCGAGATAATCAATGGGCGTATTGTCGATAAGGGTGGTGTCGCGCAGCGGATCCATGCGGGTAGTCATTGCCCATACCACGTCTTTCCAGTCGCGCGCGTCTATGTCGTCGTCGGTAACAATCACAAACTTGGTGTACATAAACTGTCGCAGAAAAGACCAGACACCCATCATTACGCGCTTGGCGTGGCCGGGATATTGTTTTCTTATCGTCACCACCGCCAGCCGGTAGGAGCAGCCTTCAGGTGGCAGGTAAAAGTCGACGATTTCGGGGAACTGCTTCTGTAACAGCGGCACGAATACTTCGTTCAGTGCTACGCCCAAAATCGCCGGTTCATCCGGCGGTCTTCCCGTATAGGTGCTGTGATAAATCGGGTCCTTGCGGTGGGTTATACGCTCCACGGAGAATACCGGGAACTTTTCCACTTCGTTGTAGTACCCGGTATGATCGCCAAACGGTCCTTCATCCGCCAGGTCGTCCGGGTAGATATGGCCCTCCAGAATAAACTCGGCGGTGGCGGGAACCTGGAGATCTGAGCCCATCGCCTGAGTCACCGCGGTTTTCTCGCCGCGCAATAGTCCCGCGAATGCGTATTCGGAAAGGCTGTCGGGAACCGGGGTGACGGCTCCCAGGATGGTCGCGGGATCGGCCCCAAGCGCGACAGCCACGGGAAAAGGCTCCCCGGGGTGGCTTTGCCGCCAGTCGCGGAAATCCAGTGCACCGCCCCTGTGGCTGAGCCAACGCATGATCAGGCGGTTCCTGCCAATCAACTGCATTCGGTAGATCCCCAGGTTTTGCCTGGCTTTTCCGGGTCCACGGGTGATCACCAGTGGCCAGGTTACCAGCGGGCCTGCGTCGTTCGGCCAGCAGGTTTGTATCGGCAGCGCCTGCAGGTCCACTCGGTCGCCTTCCAGCGCGATTTGCTGGCAGGGCGCTTTTTTCACTTCTCTGGCCGGCATATTGAGCACTTGCTTAAAGTCGTGACGTTTTTGCCAAAGGTCGCGCATGCCCTTGGGCGGGTCGGGCTCTTTCAGGAACGCCAACAACTGACCCACTTCTCGCAGCGCCGCCACGTCGCTCTGACCCATGCCCATTGCCACACGCTCCGGTGTGCCAAACAGGTTGGCAAGCACCGGTATTTGGTGTCCCTTCGGATTTTCGAATAGCAGTGCGGGTCCCCGGGCGCGCAGGGTACGGTCGCAAATTTCGGTGATTTCGAGATTCGGGTCTACTTCTGCCCGGACGCGTTTTAGTTGCCCTTGTTGTTCGAGAAAGCCGATAAATTCCCGCAGATCGTCAAATTTCATTTAATGCCTTAGGCATAAGCCGTGTACGGCCGATAATTCTAACATTGCTATATTGTTGACTGCATCGCGAAATTGACGGATGTGAAGGATTAAACTAACGGGAATAGTACCGATGAAAACAAAGAGGTTTGCGCTGTGAATATGGAAGAAAAACTGATCGCCGCCATCGAATCCCTCCCGATGCTGCCGACGGTGCTGGTCAAATTGTTTTCCACATCCCCGGAACAGGATGATTACTTTGAGAGTATTGTCGGTCTTGCCGAGGCTGATCCCGGGTTATCACTGAAAATCATCCGCTCATCCAATTCCGCTGCATCCGCACCGGTCAAGAAAATAGATTCACTGCCAACCGCGGTATTGAGGTTGGGCGCCAAACGCACTGTCAGCCTGATCACCTCGTTAATGATGGCCAAGGTGTTTAATCCGAAAGATCCCAATGAGATGGACATCTGGATTCACTCGCTGCAAGTGGCGGCGGGCGCCAGATTGATCGCCGCGCTGTCCAAAGACGCCTCACTGGATCCGGAGGCGGCCTATCTGGCGGGTCAATTTCACGATATCGGCAGGCTGGTGCTGCACGCCATTGATGATCAGCATTTTTCGGTAATCAATGAGCGAGATTTTCCCAATAACGACCAGCTGCTGCAGGCGGAGATAGATATTTACGACGGTATGACCCATGTCGAGCTTGGGTTCCGTGTCTGTGAGCACTGGAAGCTGCCTGATTTAATTGCCGGCACGGTGCGCGATTACCGCACAGCATTCGACCACAACACACCGCGCACGGTGGAAGCAAAGTACATTGCCGCGGTCGTGTTAGCCGATCAAATCAGCCAGCAGTTGTTTGCCGACGACAGCTACATGCAGATGGGCCGCGAGCAACTGACGGAATTTTTCGAGGGCGCTTCCCTGACCGCTTATCGGGCAATGCTGGGTCTCAACGCCGCCCAATTGGTTGACCTGATAGAGGAAATCAGCACGGATGCCAGCCGCATCGCCAGCGCTGCCGGGATAACTTACGGTTAATAGAGGTGCCCTTTAGTCTTCCTTGGTCAGAGCACTATTGATTACGGCCAAGAACTCGTCGCCGTATTTTTCCAGTTTTGTTTGGCCAACGCCGTTCAGGTCTAGCAATTGCCCGTGGCTGGTGGGGTGGTATTGCATCATCTCCATCAATGTCGCATCGTGGAATATCACATAGGGCGGCACATTGTGTTGCTCCGCCAAGCGTTTGCGGCACTGCCTCAACGCATCCCACAGCTGCCGGTCGTGTTCGGTGAGGTCCCCCTGGCCGCGTTCGCGTTTTTCGGAAGCGGGTTTTCGCAGCGGCATTTCCGAGGGGTCTTCCCTGAGGCGCAAGGTTAATTCGTTGCGCAACAATGGACGGCTCTTCCCGGTCAGCGTAAGCGCGCCGAAGCGCGTCATATCCACCTGTAGAAATTGCTGCACGATAAGCTGCCGAATAACAGAGCGCCATTGCTGCTCAGTTCGGTCATCGCCGATTCCCCAGGTGCTGAGCGCTTGGTGCCTGTGTTGCCCGGTCTTGTCGGTCTCCTTGCCCCTCAGCACGTCGATGACGTGGGCGGCGCCAAAGCGCTGCCCGGTGCGGTACACGCAGGAGAGCAGTTTTTGGGCAGCGATGGTGGCATCCCAGGTTTTCGGCGGATTCAGGCAAACGTCGCAATTACCGCAATCTTCCGCCAGCGTGTCGCCAAAGTATTCCAGCAGGGCGCGGCGCCGGCATTGTGTCACCTCACACCAGCCGAGCAGCGCTTCGAGTTTATGCCGCTCTATTCTCTTTTGGCTGTCCGGAGCGCCCGACTGCGCAACCATCTGGCTCAGTCTGACCACGTCTTGCAGGCCATACACCATCCAGGCGTCAGCCGGTTCGCCGTCGCGCCCCGCGCGGCCGGTTTCCTGGTAATAGGCCTCGATACTTTTGGGTAAGTCCAAATGGGCGACAAAGCGGACATCCGGTT
Organism: Porticoccaceae bacterium; assembly: GCA_028280905.1. GTDB lineage: Bacteria > Pseudomonadota > Gammaproteobacteria > Pseudomonadales > Porticoccaceae > JANQKW01. Next base: position 1,256 of record JANQKW010000090.1, on the reverse strand, counting down.
TGTCGATACCCATGCCAAACGCAATGGTGGCGACTATGATAACGCCGTCTTCACGCAGGAAGCGCTGCTGGTGGGAGGCTCTTTGTTCCGCCGGCAAGCCGGCGTGGTAAGGCAGCGCGGTCAGCCCTCTGGTGCACAGCCATTCAGCGGTGCTTTCCACCTTCTTGCGAGACAGGCAATAGACAATGCCGGATTCGTCCCGGTGGGGCGCCAGGAAGCTTAGCAACTGTTTGCGGGCGTCGGTTTTTGCCCGCACCGAATAGCGAATATTGGGTCGGTCGAAGCCGCTGATGTACTGGGCCGGTCGGTTGAGGGCTAGCCGCTCGACAATTTCTTCCCGGGTGCGCTGGTCGGCGGTGGCGGTAAGGGCCATGCGGGGGACGCGGGGAAAATAGTCGCGCAACTGGTGCAAAGCTAGGTAGTCCTGGCGAAAGTCGTGCCCCCATTGGGATACGCAGTGGGCTTCGTCTATTGCAATAAGGGCCACTGGCAGTTGCGACAGCCACTGCAGCGTCTGCGGCTGCAGCAGCCGCTCCGGCGCTATATAGAGCAGTTCCAGCTCACCGCCTTGCAACTGCTGCTGCACACTGTGGCGGGTTCTGGCGTCCTGGGTAGAGTTCAAGAAGGCGGTGCTAATTCCCAGCTGTCGCAGTGCCGACACCTGATCCTGCATCAGGGCTATCAGCGGCGAAACAATAATGCCAACCCCTTCCAGCAGCATCGAAGGCAGTTGATAGCATAGTGATTTGCCGCCGCCGGTCGGCATAATCACTAGCGTGTCCTCGCCCGCCAGGGTGGAACTGATAATCGCTTCCTGCTGCCCGCGGAATTCGCTGTAACCGAAAACGGTTTGAAGCTGCTGCCGGGCTTGTCCTTCTGTTATCTGCAATGTGCGTGTTCTTTGGAGTTGTAAGTGTTGCAGTATTTCCAATCTTGCCGTCGGTGGCAACCTAAAAATGCTTTATTTGTATTGGGCCGGATTCTTTAAAACAAAGGTCGTGAAAAGGTTTTACGTTAACAGACAGATTAGTGCCAATAGTGGACGTTGCTGATCTTGGTTTGGTGCTAGCATCCCGCGGCCATCTGGGGACAGTGTTTGGGACTCGCTGTGAATACATCCCTGTAAGCTCCGCGTCGACATCCCTGTCGACGAGGGTCCCAAACACTGTCCCCAGACGTCCGCTTACGTCTTGCTACTTGTGACGCCGTGAGTCCCGACAGGGGAGGTTTATCCGGGACCAATCAGGCCGTGCTTT
>JANQKW010000033.1 GCA_028280905.1 Porticoccaceae bacterium | reverse complement strand
GCGACGACTCGGCCTGGTGGCTCACCTGGTCCATTTCCGCCTCCGACAAGCTGCCGTTTACATACCAGGGAAGCAGTATCTCGCTTATGGATAGCGGGTCTGCAGCCTTTCGTTTACGTGTCATCTGGCGTCACCTCCAGCAGCGTTCGCAACTTTTTCCGCGCGTGGAACATACGGGTTTTTACAGTATTTTCGGGGCAATCGACTATGTCGCTAATCTCCTTGTAGGAATAGCCGAAATAATAGGTAAGTTCCACCACAGCGCGGTGCTCGGGCGTGAGTTCTCGCAGGCACTGACGCAGGTGTCTGGCCCTAATCAACTGTTCATCCAGCGGGGTTTCGCCCCGCAGCGTGTCATCCAACGGCAGGGTGGGACGCTGTTTTGACACCGCCTTCAGGCCCTTTTTGTAGGCGATGCCCAGAATCCAGGTGGACACAGCCGACTGCCCGCGGAACTTTCCCGCGCTCTGCCAAACAACCAGGAACACATCGTTGATGATTTCAACAATGCTCTCTCGGCTATCCGTCACCCGACACAAAAAGCGCAGCAGGCGTGGATAGTACAGGTGATACAAGTTCTTCAACGCCACCTGATCGCCATTGGCTATTTGGCGGATAAGCTGTCGCTCGCTTTGCATATTTTTTAGTCACCAATTACTAACGGTGAGTTCCTCGCTGCGGACATAAGGTTCAACAAAAAAATTATTTTTTTATTTTGCGCCGCTGGTTGAACTTTTTGGCCACCAAGCCGGAACTCAGGATTGCAGTCACGCAAGCAAACCCCCCGTTTGCGGCTTCCTCAACAACCTGAGCTCACCGGAGCATAAATTATGAACAAGCAGCTCTTTTTTATAGCTTTTATTGCCCTGGTTCTGACGGCGTGCAGCGACAGTGGCAGCTCCGGCGGCGGCATGGCGCCACCGCCACCCGCCAATACGATGGACGTTAACCTTGTGCTGGATGCGTTGCAAGTAACCAAAGGCGGCGCCGCCGAGGGCAGTGCCGAGGCGGATCTGACCATTGACCTCGACGACCTCGGCATCACGGGCAGCGTGATGCTGACCGGCGTGGATGCGGAGTCGGTGGCGCTGAAATACGGTTTTGCCGGCGAGGATGGCCCGGACGTGGTTACTCTGGAACAGGATACCGCCGAACAGTGGTCGATTCCGGTGAATAGCGTGCTGACACAGGAGGATTTTGACCGGCTGAATGCCGGCGGCCTGTATCTGGAAGTGGTCACCGCCGCCAACCCCGAGGGAGCGCTGAGGGGGCAACTACTGGTAGGCAACATCAGCGTCTACCCGGTGTTGCTTACCGCCGAACAGGAGGTGCCGCCGATCGAGTCCGACGGCAGTGCCACCGGATTTGTCACCTTTGACGGCGATTCCAATGCGCTAGTGGTGCATGTCAATACGCTGGGGCTGGACGATGCCAATATGGCCCACGTCCACCAGGCGATTGGCGGCACCAATGGCCCGGTATTAATCGCCCTGACCCAAGATCCTGGAGACCTGGCGCACTGGCTGGCTGAGGACGGCAGCCTGGACAGCGACGGCCTGGCGGCCCTCAATGCCGGCGAGCTGTATATCAACGTACATACGCCGGCAAACCTGCCCGGTGAAGTGCGCGGCCAAATCGTGCCCAGCGGCGTTGAATTCACTTCCACCCGGCTGACCGCGGGTGAAGTAGTGATGGGCAGTAACAGTACAGCCTTCGCGGTGGCGGCCACCACTGTGGTAACCGACTCCCGCAGCGCCACATTCCACGTAAATACGGTGGACCTGGACGATGCCATCGCGGCTGGCGTCAACCAGGGCCCGGTCGGTCAAAACGGACCTGAGGCAGTGGCCTTGGTGCGCGACACAACCGATCTATTCCGCTGGTCCGCTGAAGATATAGTCCTGTCTGAAGCCCAGTACGCTGCGTTACGCAACCAGGGCCTGTACTTTACCGTCGCCAACCCGGTGTATCCGGACGGCGCAATCAGGGGCCAGCTGATTCCCGAAAACTCGTCTCAGGGTGGCGATGACACTCTTCAGGTGGTGTCGGTCGACCCGGCCGCCGGCGCCCAATTGAACGCTTTTCCCGACGATATCGAAATCACTTTTAACCGTGAACTGCTCGCTTCAACCCTGGACAACGACGCCGTCAACCTGCTCGCCAGCGGCGGCGACGGCAGTTTCGGCGAGGCCAATGACGTTGTGATAAACGGATTTGCAGCCAGCGCCAACAGCGATGTTGTGACGGTGGACCTAACCGGTATTGTGGTGGAGGATGATGTGTTCCAGGTCAGTCTGGCGGATAACCAGATTACTGACCTTGAAGGGGCGATCCTCGACGGCGACGGCGACGGCAGCCCCGGCGGGCAGTTCACTTCCGCGTTTACCGTGGAGACTCCGGCTAGCACCGCAACCTTCACCTTTATTCAGGAAAACGTTTTTACCCCCTCCTGCACCTTTTCCGGCTGCCACAGCGGCGCCACGCCCGCCGCCGGTCAGAACCTCACCGCAGGCCAGGCGTTCAACAATATTGTCGGCGTGGCCAGTATCCAAATGCCGGCGCTCAACCGGGTTGAGCCGGGCGACCCGGACAACAGCTACCTGGTGCGAAAAATAGAGGGAACCGCCGGCACCAGAATGCCACTGGGCCGCGACCCGCTGAGCCCGGAACTGATAGCGACGATTCGTCAATGGATTACCGAGGGCGCGCAGAACAATTGACGTCAACCTGGATTTGGAGGGTTTGGGCCCCGCCCCGCGGGGTCTTTTTTTGGAGAGAGATATGATTAAGCGCTTCGATTGGTATTCTGTGCTGTTGCTGGCAATACTTTCAACGGCGGCAATATCGCCATACTCGTTCGCCGAGCCCTATCTCGCGGTGCGCGAAGGATTAGACTGCAGCGGCTGTCATGTCAACCCGACGGGAGGCGGGCTGCGCAACAGCTATGGCAATGTATTTGGACAAACCGCGCTACCCGCCTATCAACTGACGCAGCGAGATCAACCGGCTTGGACCGGCGAAGTGGCGAAGCGGTTCGCGGTAGGCGGCAATGCCCGTTATAGCTCCCGCCAGTTCGACAATGACGAGCGCGATGACAGCAGCGACTTTTCGGTAGACCGCGTCTCCCTGTACCTGTCCGGGTCGCTCAACCAGTATGTCTCCTTTTTGCTGGACCAACAGGTGGCTCCGGGAGGGTCATTAAACCGGGAAAGCTGGGTAAAATTCAGTTGGGACAACTGGTACATCAAGGCCGGCAAACTGTTCTTGCCCTTTGGCTGGCGAGTCGAAGACGACACCGCTTTTATCCGCGAGGCGACCGGGATAAATTTCAACAGCCCTGACGATGGTGTCGAGCTGGGGTTTGCGCATGAGGGGTGGACTGTGCAGCTTAGCGCCACCAATGGAACCGCCGGCGCGGCGGAAGTGGATGACGGCAAGCAGGGCAGCTTGCGCATCGCCCATGTGGCCCGGAACTGGCAATTGGGCGTAAGCGGCAACGTCAATAGCACCGACTTTGGCGACCGGGAGATGTTCGGCCTGTTTGCCGGCCTTAATACCGGCCCGGTAACCTGGTTGCTGGAGTGGGACGACATTGACGACCGGAATTTCCCCGACCTTAATGACGATCAACAGGTGGGGTTACTGGAAGCCAACTGGCGCGTCGTCAAGGGGCATAATTTAAAACTGACGTTTGAGCAGCAGCGGTTTGACGACCAGCGAGAGGACCGCAACCGATACAGCGCCGTTTGGGAATTTTTTCCGGTGTCCTTTACCCAGATTCGGGTGGGTTTTCGGGAGCGAGACAGTGACGAACAGAGCAGCTTTTTAAACAGTGAGGAGTTTTTTGGGCAGTTGCATGTTTATTTCTAGGGTGGTGCTACTCGTGACGCGCTGAGCGGGTGTCTAGGAACGTCTTTTGAGACCCTCGTCGACACGGATGTCGACGCGGAGCTTATGACCTCCAGGGACGGAGGAAATGTCGCGAATTGCCGGGAGCAATTGCGACCAGGGATGTATTCAAAGCGAGTCTCAAAAGACGTTCCTAGATAGCCGCGGGATCGTGGCTCCAACCCAGATATTCTATAAAACCCGCTTAGATGACATCATCATCCAGGCTCAACCCCCTGGCGAACAGCGGCTTGGGCCGGCCGAGATAAAACCCCTGCACCCAGTCACAGGCCAGCGATAAACAGTCTTCCAATTCCTGTTCCGTTTCCACGCCCTCGCCAATGATGATTCGCCGCTGGATTCTTGCGATCTTGATATCCCGCTGCAAGGCCCTTCGCGCCTGCTCCGACTCGCGCACTTTCAGTAACAATGGCCTGGCGATTTTCAAGTAGGGAATATGCTCTGCATCCAAATGGGTCGAAACATCGGCCGAACGATAGTAAGGATTGGTGGCAAACTTTATTCCACTGCGAGCCACCTTCATGCAGTTTGAATACATCTTGATGTATTCCTGGCTGGTTAATTCGTTGGGAGGGTTATTGATTTCAAGTACCAGCTGTTTATCCATATCCGCCAGCGGATGCAGTTTTTCCCGCAGCTGCTCCAGGTTCTCTTCAGTACACAGAGAATAGGGCGAAATATTGATAAACAACCTGTCCGTTTTGACATTCTCACAGACGCGGGCCAAGCAAGTCAGCGCAAACAGATCCAGCGCCAGGGTGTTCTTGGCTTTGTTCGCCTGGTCAATAATTTCCCCGGCGCTTTCGGCAGCCTCTTCTTCCGACTCTTTTGACTGAATATAGACCTCCGTCGCACACACATCCCGTGACTCAATATCAACGACTTGTTGCGCGGACAACACAAACTTGCTGTTTGTAGTCGGGTCAAGCCCTGTTTCTTCATCGGTTTGGGACGACATACCACCTCCTTACAAGTCGGTTACTGCTTGTCCTCGTCGGAAGCCTGCTGCAACGACTGGTAGTTTTCGAGAAACCGTTCCGCCCTTTCAATCCGCTGTTGCAATTCAACGTTTTCCGGCGCCAGAGCAATGGCATGCTTCCAAATGATCAATGCTTCGTGTACTTCGCCCGTCGAGTAGCGGGCTTCCCCCTCGAGCACCGCCTGGTCTACTTCCAGGGCGATGGCGCTGTTCAGGGCGGACTGCTCCGCCAACAGCTGCTTGTTGTCAGGTTTGATTTCCAACAAGGTGTCCAGTACCTCTTTAGCGACACTAAAGTCCTCCGCGGCCCTCAAGGTTTGGAAGCGGTATAGAAGCTGTTGGTAGTTGTCTTCCTGCTCCTGTTTTTCAAGGGTTTTAAAGGCGGCGATTTTTTCGTTGGCCTTTTCCAGGGTCATCTGTGTCTGCTCGTCAGGCAATAGCTCCTGAGACAATTCCAAATAGCTCCTGGCGCTGTAATATTTCTTTCTGCTGAGGGCATCCTCCCCGGCCTCGGCCAAAAACCGCCCTATTTCGCGGCGCTTTCGCTTGTAGCCGGAATACTCCCAGCTATTGCTCAACGAAGAGGGATTGGCTTCGTGGATTTTTTCCAGGTAATTTCCCTCCTGTAGAAGATAGCGCCCCAGCCTGACATTCAACCGCAGCCGCTGATTGGCGATATACTTGTCCCTATTCTCCAGCATTACTTCATATTGCGCCGCCAGTTTTTCCCTGAGCTCCGTCTGCTTTGGCAGGCGATCCAGCGCATCGGTAAAAGTTTCCTTGGCCTTTTGCCACTGGTCGTCCTCCTGCAGGGCGCCGGTTTTTTCCAACACCGCCTCCACGTACCGCTCCGATTGCGCTTCAATAACCGGCAGTCGGTCAATGAGTTGTTGATAATTGTCGTCGCTGGGCTTGGACTTGACTATCTGATCAACGGCTTCGAGAAATTGCTGCTCGGCAATCAGCGCATCAACTTTCGCAACGCGGTCTACGGGCGATGGCGACAGCGAACTGCATGCCGTCAAAAGTACGGCGGAAAGCACCCCTGGGCAAAGGCGCAAGAAAGTTGTTTTTCGCATTATTGAGGACTGTTATGCACGAGATCGTCGATTAAGCTGTCTACCATCTGGTGCCTGGGTTGTTCAATATCTCTAACGTTATAGACAAATCTCTCCGCGCTCAAGCCCCGCAATTGGGTAGCGCCGAGAGAATCCACGGTTATCTGGTGCCGCCTGGAAACCTGCCGGTACAACACCTCGTCGATGAAAATCTGACCAGGTCCCGCCTCACCGCATAGCCGGGAGGCCGTGTTAACCACGCCGCCTACCACAGTGTATTCCATTTTTTGCTCCGAGCCGATCATGCCGGCGACCATGCCGCCGCTGTTGATACCAATCCGCAGGTGCACCGGAAACTTGTTTTGACGCAGGCGCAACACATTTAGTTCCCGGATGATCCGCTGCATGGATACGGCGCAAGCCAGCGCATAGTGTTGGTGATTATCGTTGGGCGTCGGCGCTCCGAACACCACCATGATACAGTCTCCCATGTACTTATCAATATTCCCCTCATAATAGCGGCAACAGCGGCTGACATAGCTGAAGAAATCATTGAGGAATTCGCTGACTTCCTGGGCGGTCAGTTGCTCGGATATCTCGGTAAATCCAACTATATCCGCAAACATCACCGTGGCCTCGACCGGTTCACCGCCCACGTTGACACTGTCGAGGTTCTGCAGAATTTGCTGTGCGACATCCTTGGTTAAAAGCTGCTCAAGGCGATTTTCCACCTGAGATTTCTTTTCCAGATCCTGCCGCATATCGTTAATCCGATCGATTAACCGGCCTATTTCATCGCGTCCGCCGGCCTTGATGGGAGTAAGGTTTCCCTCACCGATTTCCTCGGTCGCCTTGACCAGCGAGCGGATCGGCTGGGAAAGCCGCCGACCCATCACAATCGCCAGCGCCGAGATAGAAAGGCTCAGCAGCACGGTAATGATAACGATCACCTGAAATGACCGCTGGTAGATTGCAACAACGGCTTCGGCGGAGATTACCACTAACACGTAACCGGCGGTCACATCCTTGAAACGAACCGGGCTAACAAAGGCAATCGCCTGCCGAAAGGTGGGTTGCTGTTGATCCCAAGCCCGGAATGAGCGGCGGGTCAGCATGATTTCCGTCGCCGCCAGATTAATCAGTTGCTCTCTGGGCAACAACCCGGAGCTGGCGACTTCCCCACCCTCATTGTTGTATACGGCCGCGCCCAGGATGCGTTCGCTGCGCGCCACACTCGCCAATAATACGTCCAAATCGAACGGCTGGCCGGCAATCAGCGGCTCCGTCACGCTGGCTGCCAGCTGGCTGGCCAGAACTTCGCCGAAATCCCGGGTCTGATCGCGCATCATCCCCGCGTGGTGCTGATAGAGGGCCGCAGCCAATACCCCCATCCCCAACAACACCAGCAAGCTGATGCTTATACCCATTTTCAGGGCAATCGACAATTTCGGGCGTGAGGTTGAGCGTTTAATTTCCGACCAAAAGCCGTTTTCGGCTTTGTCATCTGCAGACATCAATAGATGGCTCCTGTCTGGTACTCCGTCAAGGTAGTATTGTCATGTTCAGCGTTAAGCAGGCCATTCTCAGCAAGGCGCACTCTTGTCAGACTACTAATCCCGGCAATTATAAAGCAGGGGGACGCTGGATGGCAGACGAGAGGATGCTTGCCATTGTCCTGCGGCCGCTCCAACAAGACTAATTCTGGACAGGCGTGTACAATTCCACTCTATTTTGTGTTATTTCAAAAAATTATGAGCAATCATAAAACCACGCATTTTGGTTATAAAAAAGTGCCGGTTTCCGAAAAAGCCGGCCGCGTTGCCCAAGTGTTCGATTCGGTAGCCAACAAATATGACCTGATGAACGATCTGATGTCCGGCGGTATCCACCGGCTCTGGAAGCGCTATACCATCCAGCTGTCAGCGGTACGCGAAGGCCACAGGGTGCTCGACATCGCCGGAGGCACCGGTGATTTGGCGCTGCGTTTTTCACAATTGGTAGGGAGCACCGGTCAAGTCGTATTGGCGGACATCAACCAATCCATGCTGGCCGTTGGACGGGATCGGCTCACCGACCGAGGGGCCGCCGCCAATTTAAGCTTTACCCAGGCCGACGCCCAGTATCTGCCGTTCGCCGACAACAGTTTTGACTGTGTTTCCATAGCCTTCGGGCTGCGCAACGTCACCGACAAGGAACTGGCATTAAAGTCCATGCAGCGAGTCCTGAAGCCGGGCGGCAGACTGCTGGTGCTGGAGTTTTCCAAGCCCACCAACCCGCTGCTGGAAAAGGTCTACGACAGCTACTCCTTCAATGTGCTGCCGCGATTGGGCGGCCTGGTCGTCAATGATGCCGACAGCTATCGATACCTTGCGGAATCTATCCGCATGCATCCGGATCAGGAGACCTTAAAAGGTATGCTGGCGGACGCCGGTTTGGTCAATTGCGACTACCACAACCTTACCGGAGGCGTGGTTGCGCTGCACAGAGGAATCAAACCCTGATGTCATCGCCGCTTAATACACTGCAATCAGCGGCGCTGGCCGCCGCTGAGCAGTTGATTAACCAGTCGCTGAGCTACGACCCCGCGAGCCTCGAGGCAATCGCCGGTCTGCAGGACAGGGTTATTGCGGTTGATTGCACCTTCCCGCCACTGAACTTTTATGTACAGCATCACAGCGGTGGGTTGCGGCTTTCCATTGATTTGGAAGGCGATGCGGATACACGCTTGAGAGGCAGCGCACTGGCGTTGGCGACCCTCGCGGTTGAGCGCGAGCAAACCTCTCTGGCCGGCAGCGGTGTAGAAATAACCGGCGACCAGGCATTACTCCAACGAGTTAGCGGCATTTTGCGAAACATGGATATCGACTGGGAGGCGGCGCTGGCAAAACTGATTGGCGACGTTCCCGCACATATGGTGGGCGAAGCTATTCGCTCAGCGTCGCAGTGGCGAGAGCAAGCCGCGGAGCGGGCCACCGCAACGCTTTCGGAGTTTGGCGTTGAGGAGGCCCAGCTGCTTCCCAACCATTACCAGGCAGCGACATTTGCCGATCAGGTTGGCCAGCTGCGCAAGGATGTGGATCGCCTGTCGGCAAGAGTCAGTAAGATACGCAATCAGTTCTCTGATACCGAGAGTAACTGATGTCGAGAATTCAGCGCCTCAGTGTTATTGCCAGGGTTTTTTTTCGCTACCGGCTGGACAGTTTTGTCGACATAAAGCGGCTTCCGCCGGCGCTTCGAATACTGCTCGAACCGACGCGGCTGCTGCCACAGCCCGATGAGCCCAGAGCGGTGCGGCTGCGCAGGGCATTTGAGGAACTCGGCCCAATATTCGTGAAGTTCGGACAGCTACTGTCCACGCGCCCCGATCTGGTTCCCGGCGACATCTGCGATGAACTCAGCGAACTGCAGGACAATGTGCCACCCTATGAAACCGAGCGTTTTGTGGCGATTTTGGAGCAGGCGCTCGGAAAACCGGTTGACGAACTCTTCCTAAGTTTCGAGCGCACGCCACTGGCCTCGGCATCCGTAGCACAGGTGCACGCCGCCAGGCTACACGATGGCCGGGACGTGGTGGTCAAGGCCATCCGCCCCAGAGTAGACAAGTTAATTCGCCAGGATATTTCTCTGCTCTATTTACTGGCGAGCATTGTTGAGAAACACCAGGCCATCGGCCGCCGTTTGCGGCCCAGGGAAGTGGTTGAGGATTATGAGCAAACCATTTTCGATGAACTGGACCTGCAGCGCGAAGCGGCCAATACCTCGTCGCTGAGGCGCAACTTTGAAAACTCGGAATTGCTCTACATCCCGGAGGTACACTGGCCCCTCACCAAGGAAAACGTCATGGTGACCGAACGCATATACGGCACGCCGGTCACTGACATCAAGAGCCTCAAGACGGCGGGCATTGACTTTAAGGTGCTGGCGCACAGGGGTGTGGAAATCTTCTTTACCCAGGTGTTCGAGCACAATTTCTTTCACGCCGACATGCACCCGGGGAATATATTTGTCGACACCAGCAATCCCGATAAGCCCTCTTATTTGGCGGTAGATTGCGCGATCATGGGAACCCTCAGCAAAGCGGACCAGCACTATCTGGCGCGCAACCTGATTGCCATTTTTCGCCGTGATTACCAGCAGGTTGCGGAGCTGCACGTGCTGTCCGGCTGGGTGCCGGAAAACACGCCGGTAAATGAATTTGCCGCCGCGATCCGCACAGTAAGCGAGCCCTTCTTTGAAAAGCCGCTAAAGGACATATCCCTGGCCATGGTGCTTATCAGCCTGTTCCGCACCGCACAAAGATTTGATATGGAAGTGCAGCCTTCACTGGTATTATTGCAGAAAACACTGTTAAACATCGAGGGCTTGGGCCGCCAGCTGTACCCGGAGCTGGATCTGTGGGCGACTGCGCATCCTTTCCTTGAACGCTGGCTGCAAAACCACTTTAACCCAGGTACGTTGCTCGACCAATTGAAACGCCACGGCCCGGAATGGCTGGAACAGTTTCCGCAAGTGCCCCAGTTGTTGTTCAGTTCGCTGGAACAACTCCAACAGCGCGACAGGTTGCCGGCAAGCAAGCGAACCGGGCGAACAAAAAAAACATTTTCCGGCAGCCGTTTGCACTGGCTTGGGGCGGCGGCCCTGGGCGGGGCCCTGGGAATGTCCTATAACTCCTGGCAGTCAGTCGATCCGGCCACACTGGTACTGGGCGGCATCGGCCTGTTACTATTGCTGAGGCCGGTATAACCGTCTAAATCAGGCTATGAGTACGACTTCCACCAAATTTCTTGATCAGATCACCTGGGACAGCCAGGGACTAGTCCCCGCCATCGCCCAGGACGCGGAATCGGGCCGCGTTTTGATGGTGGCCTGGATGAACCGTGAAGCCCTGTCCCTCTCTGCGCGGGAAGGCCGTGCCGTGTACTGGTCACGGTCCCGCAAGCAGTTGTGGCGAAAGGGTGAAGAATCCGGCCACGCGCAGGCGATCCGCGAAATCCGTTTGGATTGCGATGCCGATGTCGTTTTGCTTAAGGTCGACCAGCGCGGCGGTATCGCCTGTCACACCGGCAGGGAGTCCTGCTTTTACCGCGTGCTGAAGGACGGCGAATGGCGCACGGTGGATCCCGTGTTAAAAGACCCGGAGAGTATCTACAAATGAATGACTCAACCGGAGAAACCAGCGGGGTTTTCAACGCCCTGCTCAAGGTGTTGGAAGAGCGCAAGCTGTCCAGCCCCGAGGACTCCTACGTGGCCAGCCTGCACGCAAAAGGGCTAAACAAGATTCTTGAAAAGCTGGGTGAAGAGTGCACGGAAACCATCATTGCGGCCAAGGACGCCGCCGCCAGCGGCAACAACGAAGAACTGATATACGAAACGGCAGACCTTTGGTTTCATTCATTGGTACTGCTGTCGCATCTCGGCAGCGACGGCAATGCTATAGTAAAAGAACTCGAGCGCCGGTTTGATATTTCCGGGCTCAAAGAGAAAGCCAGTCGTGGCAATTAGAACGTAAGCGAGAGGTACAGTTATGGGTATTGGCGGTATTAGCATCTGGCAACTGGCGATTATTCTGTTAATCGTTATCTTGATTTTCGGCACCAAGAGGCTGAAAAGCATAGGCAAAGATTTGGGCGGCGCCGTTAAGGGTTTTAAGGATGCCGTGGATGACGACAAAGAAGAGGATAAAAACCTGGAGCAGGCAAAAAAAACCTCCCTGGATGAGCAGGAAAAAAGCAAATCGGAAAACACCTCCGAATAATTCACCAGCCGTTCTCTAGGGCCTGTTAACACTAAGTCATGTTTGATATCGGATTTGCCGAGCTACTTCTGTTAGCCATTGTGGCGCTGGTTGTGATCGGGCCGGAGAGATTACCGGAAACGGCGCGCACGCTCGGTTTGTGGATGGGCCGGTTGCGGCGCATGTTCAGCAACGCAAAAACCGAACTGGAGCGCGAGCTTGGCGTGGATGAAGTGCGCCGACAACTCCACAACGAGCAGGTAATGTCGGAGCTGCGCGCCTTCGAAAAAGACATAGGCGGGGCTGGAAGCAGCCCTGAGCTTGGTAACAGCCCTGAGCTCAATAACAGCCCTGAGCCCGAAAAAAGCGCTGAGCACAATAAAAGCCTTGAGCCGAATAGCATTCCCGAGTCCAATGACCACGCCGAACCAAGCCTAAACCCCGATGATGCTGGTCCGGTAGCGGAGCAGGGCTCACCGGCGGATAACCAGACATCCAACAAAACCGGCGGGACAGATTAAGCTGAGTATGTCTGAACAGGATTCCTTGGAAGAAAAACCGCTGGTTGAACACCTGATTGAGCTTCGCGACCGGCTGCTGCGCGCGCTGGTTACGGTTGGTATTATTTTTCTTTGCCTGTTTTACTTCAGCAACGACATCTATCAATTTGTCTCTCTGCCTTTGCAGGAGCTGCTGCCAGAAAACAGCACTATGATAGCCACCGAGGTGGCGTCGCCGTTTTTCGCCCCGTTTAAGCTGACCCTGGTGGTATCGGTAATGTTGGCAATGCCGATGTTACTGTTTCAGATGTGGGGGTTTCTGGCGCCGGGTTTGTATCAACGGGAAAAACGCATTGTAATACCCATTTTCGTTTCCAGCATTTTGCTGTTTTACGCGGGTATGGCGTTCGCCTACTATGTGGTTTTCCCGCTGGTTTTCGGTTTTTTCACATCGATAGGACCGGAAAATGTGGCGGTGATGACCGATATAAGCCGCTATCTGGATTTTGTTTTAAAACTGTTCTTTGCCTTTGGCCTGGCCTTTGAGATACCTATAGCCACCTTTATCCTGGTGTGGATGAACGTCACGACACCACAGAACCTGGCCCGGAAACGTCCTTACATCGTTCTCGGATGTTTTGTGGTGGGCATGCTGATGACACCACCGGATATTATTTCGCAAACCCTGCTGGCATTACCCATGTGGCTGCTGTTTGAACTGGGGATTATCTTTTCAAGGCTGGTGACCAAAGAATCAGACGCCTGATCGGCATTGAACCGGGCTCCGCCGGGCGCGCTGGCGGGGAGGGGTTATGGCAACTTACCGATCAGTGCCAATAGCGGATGTTTTGGGCTAGTGCCATCCTCCCGTCCCGCCAGGGGAGGTTTATCCGTGACCGGCCGTTAAGTTTGCCAAATTGCCGGCGCTGCGGTAACTCGCTGTCGC
>JANQKW010000031.1 GCA_028280905.1 Porticoccaceae bacterium | reverse complement strand
CGCGGGTGGCACCCTCGCCAGGCACTAGGGAATCGGCTCGCCGTTGACCATCAATATGCGCTTATCGCCGGCGGAGATTTCCGGAATAAACTTTTGCGCCATTATGGTCTGGCGGCCATAGTTGGTCAGGGTTTCGATGATAACGTTAAGGTTCAGCTCATCGCTGCGCGCCCGGAATATGGAGGCGCCTCCCATGCCGTCCAAAGGCTTGTAAATAACGTCGCCGTGCTGCCCGTGAAATTGTTTCAGCCGCTCGCTGTCGCGGCTTACCAGCAGCGGTGGGCTGCACTGCGGGAAATGTGTGGCAAAGACCTTTTCGTTGCAATCCCGCAGGCTTTGCGGCTTGTTAACCACCACCACCCCTCTTTTCTCGGCGGCTTCGAGGATGTAGGTGCTATAGATGTATTCACTGTCAAACGGAGGATCTTTTCTCATCAGGATGATATCCAGGTTCTCCAGCGGTGTGTTAACCGGTTCGCCAAGTTCAAACCAGGATGATGGGTCATCAAATACCTTGAGTGCCCGCATAGTTGCCTCCGGCTCGCCGTTCTTCAAGGCCAGATCCTGCTGCTCCATATAGAAGAGCTGCCAGCCTTTTTGCTGTGCCGCGAGCAGCAATGCGAGGCTGGTATCCTTCTTAAACGTGATTTTTTTTATGGAATCCATCACGACTCCGAGAGTTCGCATCATAACTGGTACCTGTTTCACATCATTTCGGTAGATAAATTCATTATCATTTGTCCAATGAATGGCGGCAAAGGCTACACATCAGCGTATAAGGCGTATATTAACACTTTGTTTTGTTAATAGATTCAAGCAGTAGCGGGGCTTTTATAGATTAATTTCTAGCTATGTGCTAAAAAGCTTTTAGCCTCGTCCGAGTCGTAATAATAACAGCAGGGGTTTAAAGTGCTATGGAAGAAAGTCTGCGTGACCTCAAAGTAATGGTGATTGACGACAGCAACACCATTAGACGAACGGCGGAAACACTGCTCAGCAAGGCAGGGTGCAGTGTTGTAACCGCGATAGACGGGTTTGATTCACTGGCAAAAATCGCTGATCACCAGCCCGACATCATCTTTGTCGATATTATGATGCCTCGCCTCGACGGCTATCAGACCTGCGCTTTGATTAAAAACAACAGTAAGTTCAAGAATACGCCGGTCATCATGCTATCCAGTAAAGACGGCCTTTTTGACAAAGCCAAAGGGCGGATTGTCGGCGCCGATGACTACTTGACCAAGCCGTTCAGCAAGTCGGAGCTTTTTGAAGCAGTGGAACAATTTCATTCCAAGACTCCAGACCTGGATGTGGATACGGAAAATTCCTACGTTTGATGAAAACTATAAAAGTGGGGTAGAGAATGACCAAAGTTTTGATTGTTGATGACTCGCCTACCGAAACCTTCCAGCTTTCCAGTATGCTGGAAAAGAAAGGCTACATCGTCATGTCCGCTGAAAGCGGGCAAGCCGGCGTTGACCTCGCCAGGCGGCAAAAGCCCGACGTGATATTGATGGATGTGGTGATGCCGGGTCTGAACGGTTTCCAGGCAACGCGGTTGTTAAGCAAAGATTCCGAGACCGGGCATATCCCGGTGATCATAGTCACCACCAAAGATCAGCAAACCGATCAAATGTGGGGCATTCGCCAAGGTGCCAAGGCTTATTTGACCAAACCGGTTTCAGAGAAGCTGCTGCTGGACGCCATTACCACGGTTATCAATTAGCTATGACTGATACAGACCCCTTCCTGCTGCTGAAATCCCTCTCGCGACTGTACTCGGGGAAAGCCAAACAGTTGCCCGCGGAGAAAGAAATTTCCGAAACCCAGACAGTGGTGTGTTTCTCGCTGTTGGGGGAAAACCTGGCGATTGCGCTGGAAGAACTGGCCGAGCTGCTGGAACTGCCGAACTGTACCCGCTTGCCAAGAGTAAAGCGCTGGGTGCGGGGCGTTGCCAACGTGCGGGGCCGGTTGTTGCCGGTAATGGACTTCGCGGAGTTTCTGGGCGGCCGTTTGCGCACCGCGCCTAAACTGCAGCGCATACTGGTTGTTGAGTTGGGAAACATGTATGTGGGGCTCACGGTGGATCAGGTGCACGGTATGCGTCGCATGAAAGTCGACGATTACCGCAAGAGCATCAGCAAAGTTCCCAAGATTCTCTCGCCCTATGTCGAAGGCGGGTTTAAAACGGAACAAGAGGACTGGATGCTGATACGTCCGGTCAAGTTGCTCCAGGATAAACAATTTTTGCAGGTTGCGGCCTAGGGCCTGATCGCGTTAACCATGATAAGAACACCCGGCAAATACGCTGAGGAGATGAAAAATGAAAATAGGAAATAAAGTCACTACTTCTAGCAAGCCTATGCTTGCCCTCGCAGTCTCGCTGGCGTTGGTCGTCGCGTTTCTGGGCTACAACCTGTTCTACGTATTCCAGGCGGCACAGAACGACCAGGCGAACTTGCAACGGGCTTCGGAAATGCGTGCGGGGTCCTACCGGCTGGTCAGTTTGTCCCGAGAGGCGACGGCCGGCACGGAATCCGCGTATACCGAACTGCAAACGGTGGTTAACCAGATGCAGCAAACCTGGTTGGCGCTTAAGAACGACCTGACTGGCGAAGTCGATACCCGCAAGCTAGCGGAGTTTGAGGCGTTCTGGTCAACGGTGCGAACCAATGCCGAAACCATTATCGACGACAAGGACGCTATCATCTTCTTCAACCAGGTGGCGTCGACACTAAACGAGACGCTGCCGGAACTGCAACAGGAACACACCCAGGTTGTGGAAATTCTGTTGGAGAACCGAGCGCCGTCCGACCAGGTGGCCGTGGCGCAGAATCAAACCTGGCTGGCGGAAAGGATTGGTCGAAACGTGGATAAGATGCTCGCCGGCAGTGAGGATGCCGAAGCGGCGGCCGACCAGTTTAACCGCGACGCCAACCTGTTCGGGCGCGTGCTCGAGGGTATGAAGAAGGGCGATCGCGCCTTGAGTATCAGCCGGGTTACCGACCGCGAAGCCAAAAACAGCCTGAACAACATTACTGAGCGGTTTGAGTTTGTGAACAGCTCGATACAGGAAATTTTCGAGTCGACTCCGGTGTTGTTTGCGGCGCGGCAAGCGAGTAACGGCATTCTCGACCAATCGCCGGAACTGCTGGAGCAAATCAGCGGCTTGTCTGAAACCGTCGCCGATTTGCCTTCCAATCGCAGCTTGACTAACCAGACGGCGCTGATTGCAGCGGTTGTGGCGGTCATATTGCTGGCGGCGATCGGTATGCTGATCTATGCCGGCACCCGGGCCAGCTTGAAAGTCACGGCTGAAACCAACCAGCAAAACCAGGAAGCCATTATGCGGCTGCTGGATGAGATCGGCGACCTGGGTGAAGGTGATCTCACCTCCCACGCCACGGTAACCGAGGATTTTACCGGCGCGATTGCCGACTCCATTAACTTTACCATCGACCAGTTGCGCATCCTGGTATCGGCGATTCAGGATACGGCCGAAAACGTCTCCGCCGCGGCCAATGAAACCCGTGCCACGGCGACCCAGTTGTCCGATTCGGCGGTACACCAGGCCGATGAAATCGCCGGTGTTTCCCACGCGGTGAATCAGATGACCGGCTCAATTGACCAGGTGTCCAAAAACGCCGCCGAATCCGCGGAGGTTGCGGAGAAGTCGGTGTCTATCGCGAAGAAAGGCGCCAATGTGGTAAGTAACACCATCGGCGGAATGGACACCATTCGCGAGCAAATACAGGATACCTCCAAGCGGATTAAACGCCTCGGTGAGAGCTCCCAGGAAATTGGCGATATCGTATCCTTGATTAACGATATTGCCGACCAGACCAACATCCTGTCGCTGAATGCCGCGATCCAGGCGTCGATGGCCGGTGATGCAGGTCGGGGTTTTGCGGTGGTAGCGGATGAGGTGCAGCGGCTCGCGGAGCGCTCGGCGGACGCCACCAAACAGATTGCGTCGCTGGTAAAAACCATTCAAACCGATACCAACGAGGCAGTGAGTTCAATGGAGCAAACTACCGCGGAGGTAGTCAAGGGTGCCGAACGGGCGCAGGATGCGGGTGTGGCCCTTGAAGAAATTGAAGCGGTATCAACCGACCTGGAAAAACTGATTCAGGACATTTCCCGGGCGGCGTTTACCCAGTCCGAAACCGCCGGGCAGGTGTCCGGCCGCATGCAGGTAATCCAGGATATTACCTCCCAAACCCTGTCGGGAACGCAGAATACGGCGGCCTCCACGGGTGAGCTGGCGGACCTTGCGGTATCGCTGCGCGAGTCGGTGAGCGGCTTTAAACTTCCGGCGTCCAATGACGACACGATAGCGCAATCCGAAGCTGGCGCGCTGGAAGCTGACGCGGCCGACACTCCTGAAGAGCCGCCAGCCGAAGAGTCTCCCGAGGTGGACGACTACGAGAGCTCCAGCCATCTGGCGGAATTCCCTGAAGAAGATGAAGCGCCGGAGAGTGATGAAGTGGTTCCGGTGCTTTCCAATCCCGAGTTCGACGACCTTGAAGAGGCCTTACTAGCCGGCGTCGATGACGAACTTGACTCTGAGGACAGTGCCGAAGCAGCGGATGATTTAAGCGACGTAGAGGTCTCTTTGGAACCCGAAAAGCCAGCCGACGAGGAACGTAAAGAAACCTCTGATATTACCTGACGAGATGGGCGGGAGGCTTTGCCTTCCCGCCACAACTAGCATTATAAGCGGGTGCATAGGGGACAGTTAGATGGAACATGGCACGAGGCAAGGGCTCGAGTGGTTGCTCAACGAGGTTGAAGTTTCCTTAAAAGAGGCCTACGAAGCGCTGGAAGAATATCTGTCGGATTCTTCCGGTTGCAGCGAACATCGTTTGGAAGCTTGCAAGGCGAGTATTCATCAGGTCCACGGCTCACTGAAATTGGTGGAACATTCGGGGCCGATACTGCTGGCCGAAGAGATGGAGCTGCTGTTAGACAGTATCCGTGACGGTTCAGCCGCGAGTGTCCAGGAAGCCAGTGAGGTGTTGGTCGAAGGGTTGCTGCAGTTACCTACCTATCTGCGTCAGATCTTGGCGGCTGGCGTTGACCAGCCCGAAACCCTGATTTTGCTGATCAACGAAGTGCGGGCCGCGCGTCAGCAACCGCTGATTACCGAAACCGCGTTTTTCTCGCCGCGGCTTGATGGCAGTGTCGTCAGTGACGTTACGCCCCGTCAGCTAAAGGAAGAGACATTCAGCGAACTGGTCGTCAAGTTGCGCCAGATGTACCAGCATGCGGTGTTGGGCGTGGTCAAAAATCAAAAAGTCGAACAAAATCTGGAATACCTGAAAAAAGTGTTTTCCCGGTTGCACGACGTGAGCCTGGGAACCGCTAAAGAACCCCTGTGGAAAATCATGTTGGCGCTGCTGGAGTCGATCGCCGATAAGTCCGTGTCAAAGGGCATGGCGGTACGGGGCTTGTTGCGGCAGCTGGATGATGAATTTGCCAAGCTTTACCAGATGGGTTTTCAGGAATTGCACCGGTCAGCCCCTGAAAGCCTGCTTAAGAACCTATTGTTCTACGTGGCCTGGGGTAAAAGCGAACAGCCAAACGCCGGTGAAATCCGACAGCAGTACCAGCTGGATGCATCACTGCCCGAGGGCGTGATACGTCAGCAGGGCGACGGGTTGTCGGCGCTGTTTGATCCGGATACGGCTACAGCGCTGGTTGAAGCCATAAACATTGAAATCGCCCAGGTCAAGGAATCCCTGGAGCGCTATGTGGTCGAAACGGGCGACCTGGAGTTGCTGAAAAGCGGTCTCCTGGCCCTGAAGCGAATCGGCGATTCCCTGGCCGTGGCCGGGCGCGGCGAACAGCGGGCTATTATTGAGCGGGCGTGTGGTGAACTTCAAGACATACTGGACCTGCCGGAACAGGAGATTAGCGGCAAGTTAGCCCCGGTTGCCGATTATCTGGTCCAGGTGGAGACCGGGCTTTACGCCTGGTTGCACAGTGGCACGGAAGCGTCACAAGGCTCGGCGATGGAGGTTGATCATGCACAGGATGCCCTGGTCAACGAGATCCGGGAAGGCCTCGAGGCGATAAAGCAAGCGATTATCGAATTTATCGCATCTGAGTGGAAACTCGATGTGTTGGATGGAACTGCGCAGCGGCTCGGTGATGTCGCCGGGGCGCTGGGGATGCTCGGGCAATCCCGGGCCGAGGCGATTTTGACGTCCTGCCAACAATTTCTCGTTGACCAACTGGCGTCGCCGGAAAATGGACCCGACTGGAATAAACTGGATTGCTTTGCCGATGCGCTGACCAGCATTGAATATTATTTGGACTATATCGACAGAGAGGATACGCAGAACGCCAGCACGGTGCTAGCCAGCGCAGAGGAAAGTGTTGCGCTATTGGGCTGGCCGATTGGTGAAACCGGCGACGATGCGGAACAACAGGGCGCTGAGTTGCCCCAAGGCGTCTCCCCAGATGCCGAAGAGGTTGCGGGTGAAATACCGCAATCAGATCCACAACCAACCGGCGACCGAGAAGCTTCACCGCCGGTAGAGCTGACACTGGACCAAGCGCAGGCCCCGACGGGGGACGAGCAATCCGATGATGCGGTAGATGACGAGATTATAGAGATATTTCTGGAAGAGGCCGCAGAAGTCCTATTGGAAATTGACCGGCAATACCCGAAGTGGGTTGCCCAGCCCGCCGACCTCGACATCGTCCAGGACATCCGCCGCAACTTCCACACGCTCAAGGGCAGCGGCAGGATGGTGGGCGCCGAGGAAATCGGCAACCTGGCCTGGTCCGTGGAGAATATGCTCAACAAAATGCTCGACAAGCGCATCGATATCAGCGCGTCGATTATCGCGCTGATCGATCTGGTGAAAGAGCAGTTGCCGGGGATGATAGAGGCGTTTAAATTGCGGCAACCCTTTGCCCAAGCGGAGTTGGTCGCCCGAATAATCAGCTCGGCTGACGCAGTGGCCAGGGGCGAAGACGCCCTGCAGCCGCAGGCGCAAGAATCCCAACCGCCGCCGGAACCCGTTGCCGAGGAGCAGCCGGCAGCGCAG
>JANQKW010000023.1 GCA_028280905.1 Porticoccaceae bacterium | reverse complement strand
GTGGTTCTGGTGGGTGCAATGCGTTGCGCATAGGTGAGTAACAAGGCCGCGGCAAGTGTTGCGCCCGCCGCGATGCCGGATACGCTGAGGCTGTTGAGGGCGAAGGCGCTGAAGCCGTTGCCAAGTTTCGGATCTCCGGTGTCTAGCGCCATTGTCGCGAGTACCGATAGGGGTATCAGGCATCCCAACAATACCGGCAGCGCGCAGAGCAGGCTTGCGCCGGCCGCGCGCCAGCCGCTGAGCGGTGCGCGGTTTATGGCCGCATCGCGGGCATTGGCCGTCTGGACACTGCCTTTGCGGCTCGACTTTTCCAGCACTATCAGCAACGCGACGAACAGAAACATCATGGCTGCAAGTTTCATCGCGGCGGCTTTTTCACCCATCGCAAACCAGGTTCGGAAGATGCCGGTTGAAAAGGTTGGCACACCAAAATAGTCCACTACCCCGAAGTCGGCCAAGGTTTCCATCAGCACCAGCGCCAGGCCCGCGGCAATTGCCGGCCTGGCGGCGGGCAGCGCAACGCGAAAAAAGGCCCTGCGCGGCGCAGCGCCCAAGGTGCGCGCCGCGTCGAACAGGGTGGCCGAGCGCTGCGCAAAGGCCGCGCGCGCCAGCATATAGACGTAGGGGTACAACACCAGACTCAAAACCAATGCCGCACCGGGAAGCGAGCGGATTTGCGGAAAGCTGTAGTCTCCCGGTTCAAATCCGCTGAGGGCGCGAAAACCCCGCTGCACCGGCCCGCTAAAGTCCAGCAAGTCGGTATATACATAGGCGACAATGTAAGCGGGCGCCGCCAGCGGCAGCATCAGGGCCCAGGAGAAGAGTTTTCTGCCGGGAAACTGGGTGGTGGCGGTCAGCCAGGCGGTGGACACCCCGATCAAGGTCGCATACACCGCGACCTGGAACATCAGCAGCAGGGTGTTCCAGGTATAACTGGGGAGGATCGTTTGCCGGAGGTGTGCCCAAGCCGGGTCGGACAAGTCCAGCAGGCTCAGCAGGATAAACAGCATCGGCACGGCGACGATCATGGAGAGCGCCAAGCTGGCGAGCAGCCAGCTAATATTTGTGCCTTTGCTTGTTATCATAGATAGAATATCGGCCGCTTGACTATGCCCTGTATTGAAAACCCGATTCGAATGGGAGGGAGGATTATGCGGCAAAGTCCGGAAAATGTTTATACGGTCTTGGCATATCCACTGCCTTGAATTACGGTTGCACCTTTATCACAACTTATCAAATCGAACAGGCGAGAACAAATTCCGATTATGGCGCTTAGTTTTGAGAATATTTCCTACGCCTATGGCGAGAACAAGGTACTCGAGCAGGTAACCCTCGCGGCGAAAACCGGTGAGATCACCTGCCTGCTGGGACCTTCCGGCGGTGGTAAAAGCACCCTGTTGCGCTTGGCGGCCGGCCTTGAACCCCTGCAGGCAGGGAGAATTCTGCTCGACGGCGAGGTGCTGGCCGCCCCCGGCGCCGAGCCTGCACCGGAGGCACGGCCGGTCGGCTTGATGTTTCAGGAAAATGCGCTGTTTCCCCATATGACAATTGCGCAAAATATCGGCTTTGGTTTGGACAAGCTGTCCAGCGGTGAGCGAGATGAAGTAGTTTCGTCTCTGTTGCGGTCGGTAGGGCTGGAGGATTATGGCGCGCGCTATCCGCATACCCTGTCCGGCGGTCAGCAGCAGCGGGTTGCGTTGGCGCGATCTCTGGCGCCCAGCCCGCGGGTATTGTTAATGGACGAGCCCTATGCCAGTATCGACAGCACCCGTCGCAGGATGCTGCGTGAATCCGCGCGGCATACCCTTAAGCAAAGTGGCACGACAACAATTCTGGTGACTCACGATCCCGCTGAGGCGATGGAGATGGCGGATGTCATCGCGGTGCTGGACGGCGGCCGGATTGTTCAGGCCGGCAGCCCCAGGGAACTATATGAATCGCCGGTTGATCCAACCGTTGCCGGTTTGTTTGGCAATGCGCAAACGCTGGAGGCCAGGCGCTCGGGCACAGGTTTTATCTCTGACTATGGCGATATTGCCGCGGCTAACCCCCCGGGCGATCAACAGCAAAGTTGCACGTTGGTGGTGCGTCCGACGGGGCTGGCGCTTGAGCGGAGCAATAACGCTTCGCTGAAAATTACCGATATACGTTATATCGGCGGAGGCTGGCTGGTATTCCTATTGCCGGAGCACACGGAAGCATCTTTGGCGCCGCTGCGGGTGGCCGTTAATTCGGTCGACGGTTTGAAAATTGGCGATCACGCGAGTGTTGCCGCAAAGGGTGGGGATTTTTTTGTGTTTGGCCGATAGGCCCTTACGATTACTTATTGAAGTCGAGGATATTATGAACCACTGGAAGAAAAAAGCAGCCACCACCCTGATTATTACGATTACCGCGCTATATGCCGGCCTGTCTCTGGCGCAACAGGTGGTGAACGTTTATAGCGCGCGACACTATGATACAGACCTGGTGCTCTACCGGGATTTTGAGCAGCAGACGGGCATCAAGGTCAACCTTATTGAGGCAGCCAGCGACACCCTGATAGAACGTATCCTGAACGAAGGCAAATACAGCCCCGCCGATATATTGATTACCGTAGATGCGGGGCGCCTCTACCGTGCCGAACAGAAGGGCATTTTCACACCCTTCCGTTCGGAGGTCCTCGAGGCGCGGGTGCCGGCCCATCTGCGTCATCCCCAGGGTGAGTGGTATGGCCTGTCGAAACGCGCGCGGGTGATTATCTACAATGCAAAAAAGGGCAAACCTGACGGCCTGAACAGTTACCAGGACCTGGCCAATCCGAAATTCAGGGGGCAGATTTGCGTTCGTTCCTCCTCCAATATCTACAATATTTCGCTGCTGGCGGCTATGGTGGGTCATATGGGCGAGCAAGCGGCGGAAGACTGGGCAAAGGGCGTGGTCACCAACCTGCGGCGTCGTCCTCAGGGCAACGATACCGCCAATATTCGCGCAGTAGCGGCCGGCGAATGCCCGCTGTCTATCGTGAATTCCTATTACATCGCGCGATTGCTGGCGAACAGTGACCCGATTGGCAAGCAAGTGGGTATCATCTACCCTAACCAGGAATCCACCGGCACCCATGTCAACATTAGCGGCGCCGGCGTGCTCAAATATGCACCCAATCGGGAAAACGCCATTCGCTTTCTTGAATACCTCACTGAACAGCGCGCGCAGTCATTGTTCGTTGAAGGCAATAACGAATATCCGGTTGTGCAGAACGCCAGAGTGACGGAAGCCGTTGCCGGAATGGGAAGCTTCAGGGACGACGAAATCAATGCCAGTGAGTTGGGTAAAAACCAGGCGGCTGCGGTGCGCATTTTTGACAGGGTCGGCTGGAACTAGTACTAGCAGACTGCGAGGATGAAATAGCCGGGTTCGGGATGGCGTCGTTCAGTCAGCCCATAATCGCATAATATTGCTTTTGGCTTTTAGTATATTCAGCCTGGCCTCTTGGTTTTCCGGCGTGTCGGGTAGCTGCACCAGCGCCCGGTGCAGGTCGAACAAAACCTCGCGGTGTTCAGCCAGTCGCACACGGCTTTGGACCCAGCCGACCGCGGCCAGACGGATGCCGGAGGTGACTTCGGCTACATGGTGCAGGCTGGTCGAGGGATAAAGGGATAACGCGCCCATCGGCAGTTTTACCGCCTCGTCGCCGTCATGTTTTGTCAGCACCAATTCCCCGCCTTCGTAGCTGTCCGGCTCAGAAAGAAACAGCGTAAAAGACAGGTCCGTTCGCGTGCCGGCGATAATCGGGTCGTCCACGTGGGCGCCGTAGCGCATACCCGGGCCGTAGCGGCTGAACATAATCTTCGCGAACTTTTCCGGCAGCGCGGCGGCTCGGAAAACCGGATGTGCGAGCAGGGCTTTCTGCACCAGCTTAACCGCACCTCTTACCTCTGGGGCGTCGGGCCTGGCTTGCAAATTGCTCTTTACCCGCTTTGCCGTGCGTCCGGCCGTGCGCTTCCCGTCCTCAAACAGGCGCTCATCGGCTAACGCGTCAGTCACCGCTTTGGTACTGTGGACATCCAGTACATTATCGAGGAAAATCTGCATAGTTAGTTATTGGTAATGAGAATCGTTTGCAATATAGGCTAAACGATTCGCTTGTCAATGAAATTTATTATCGATTTTTTTAAGGAACAGGATCAATGGGTAAACGTAAAAAGCTTTGGACAAGCATGAGTGCGGTAACCTTCGCGGGCGTGACCGTACTCAGCGCCTGCAGCACCGACGTTGGTGGAGAGGGTGAAGGCGAGGCGCAATCTGCGGCCGTTGAAGAAGCCCAGATGTCCGCCGCCATGCCGGATGCGGGAGAGGGTGAAGGCGAATCAGGTGGAGAGGGCGAAGGTGAAGGCGAGGGTGAAGGTGCCGGCGCCGATGTCGACCTTGCCACCGACGATCTGGCCTACTTGACCCACCTCGGGCTGATGCGCGGCCATTTGTTCGTTGGAAATGCGCTCTACCAGGCCGGGCACGTTGAGCATGCGAAAACACATATGAAGCACCCCGAAAGCGAGTTGTATGGCGATATTGAGCCCGCGTTTGCAACCCGCGGTGGCGAGGGATTTGCGAGTCAACTTGAAGCGCTGGCAAATGCGGTTGAAGGTGAACAAGGCGACCGGGCAGTGGCTGACGCCTATGCCGCGGTAACCAACGCCATCGCCAACCACGAGGGTCTGGTGGCTGAGGCAAATGCAAGTGCGGTGGCAAAACTGAAATTGGTTGCAGCGCTGTTGCGCGTTGCCGGTGAGGAATATGGTATCGCGGTTGTCGACGGTAAGATGGAAAATGCCCACGAATACCAGGACGCTTACGGTTTCACTCAGATCGCCAAAGCCATTGTTGGCGGTGCCGCGAATAACGATGCGACAGCCGCGACCGCGCTGGATAAGGTGGCGGGGATATTGGCGGGGCTCGATGGCATGTGGCCAACGCTGATACCGCCGGAGACCCTGGAAACGGAAGCCGGGCAACTGTACGGTGCCGCTTCTCAAGTCGAATTGTTGGCGTTAGGTTTGGAATAACAAATCGATAATCAACACCCATTAGGCCCCGATTTGTGTCGGGGTTTTGCCGCGAGCGCTAAACAGTCCGTGTTTGCGCTTGATCGGTTGTTTTAGCGACAATTCCTGACAAGGCCTTGCCGGCGCGTTGTACCAGTAGCCGACGTTGGTAATCTTGGTTTGGTGCCAGCATCTCGCGGCTATCTAGGAACGTCTTTTGAGACTCGCTGTGAACCCTTCCCTGGGAGCTCCGCGTCGACATCCCTGTCGACGAGGGTCTCAAAAGACGTTCCTAGACACCCGCTTAGGCCGTGCTAGCTGGGAGTCCTGATTGATTTGAATGGCGCTCCCGCCTTTGGTGTCAAGTTTTATTGCTTACCGAGGTTCTTTGCCTAATCATCTTAGTTTACGCTCCGCCGTGAGCGGGCGTCTGGGAACAGTGTTTGAGACCCTCACCGGCAGGGAAGCCGGTGCGGAGCTTACAGGGATGTATTCACAGCGAGTCTCAAACACTGTTCCCAGATGGC
>JANQKW010000135.1 GCA_028280905.1 Porticoccaceae bacterium | reverse complement strand
GGCTGGATGGCCGAACACGGCGACAAGCGTTTTAAACCGGAGCAACTGCTGCCCGGCACGCTTCGCGTCATCACCCTGCGCATGGACTACCTGCCCCCGGACTCCGACTTGATTG
Organism: Porticoccaceae bacterium; assembly: GCA_028280905.1. Taxonomy (GTDB): domain Bacteria; phylum Pseudomonadota; class Gammaproteobacteria; order Pseudomonadales; family Porticoccaceae; genus JANQKW01. The sequence goes on along the minus strand of JANQKW010000135.1, from coordinate 2,393 downwards.
CCGTGTTAAAAGACGAAAACAAGGCGTACCTCTCCCGTTACGCCCTGGGCAGGGACTACCACAAGTTGATTCGCAAACGCCTGGCCACCCTGACCAGGGAAATTCGAAATGCCGTGGCAGACGAACGAGACCCCGTGCAACGCCCCTTTGTAGACAGCGCCCCGATAATGGAAAAAGCACTGGCGGAAAAGAGCGGGCTGGGCTGGATCGGCAAAAATACGCTGTTGCTCAATAGACAGGCCGGCTCCTGGTTTTTCCTGGGGGAGGTTTACACCAGCCTGCCGCTGCCCGTTGATACCGACAGGCAAGCGGACCATTGCGGTGATTGCCGCGCGTGCCTGAAGGTCTGCCCCACCGATGCGTTTCCGGAGCCCTATGTGCTGGACGCGCGGCGCTGTATTTCCTACCTCACCATCGAGCACAAGGGCAGTATCCCGGAGGAGTTCCGGGAACCCATGGGCAACCGGGTGTTCGGTTGCGACGACTGCCAGGCCATCTGCCCCTGGAATAAGTATGCACAGCCAACCGGGGAGAAGGATTTTTATCCCCGACATCAACTGGACAGTTCGGACCTGACCGATTTATTCCAGTGGAGCGAAAAAGAGTTCCTGAAAAAAACCGAAGGCTCGCCGATACGCCGGATCGGTTACCAGCGCTGGCTGCGAAACCTGGCCGTTGGTCTTGGCAATGCGCCCCATTCGTCAAGAATTGTCGACGCGCTAAAAAGCAAGTGGGAAAATTCATCGGAGTTGGTGAAGGAGCATATTCACTGGGCGTTGGAGCGGCAGGCAAAGCCGAATCAGCGGCGGAAGAGGAAGATTAGTAATAATTCGTCCTAGCGGTATTATTCTACTGACAGGTCAGCGCCAACGACCCAGCCGAAGGTGGGAGGACTATTCGAATCGGTCGCAACAAAGACGAAAAGCCCAGCGCTGCGTAACTCGCTGGCGCTCAGAAACGTCCTCGCGACTACCCTGGACTTTTCGCCTTTGTTAAGCGCGCCCTGATTGATTCGAACAGCCCTCCCACCTTCGGCTTCACGCTTTACTACTTACCAAGGTTTTTCTTTTACTAACCACCATGATTGATGCTATGCGATTACTGCCGATGTAAGCGGATGTCTGGGAACAGGGTTTGAGACCCTCGTCGACAGGGATGTCGACGCGGAGCTTACAAGGACGTATTCACAGCGAGTCTCAAACCCTGTTCCCAGATGGCCGCGAAATAGTGGCACCAAAGCCAAAACTGAACCTAGCAAGTGACGCACTGGTAAGCAACCCACCAAATAGCTATTCTTAGCGAGTTCAATCAACCCCTTCCATCCATACCGACAAGGAAGAAGCATTCCATGATTATCAGCAATATCGAATTTATCCCCGGCAAGAAAATTACCAGCCACCTGGGCATGGCTCAGGGCAATACCGTGAGAGCCAAGCACGCCGGAAAGGATATTCTCGCCGGCTTTAAAAATATCTTCGGCGGCGAGCTAGGCGCCTATACAGAATTGTTGCAGGAATCCCGCGAGGAGGCCATCGAACGCATGGTGGAGCAGGCCAAAAGCATGGGCGCCAACGCTGTAATCAATGTACGGTTTTCCACATCTTCCGTTGCCGCCGGCGCGGCGGAATTGTTTGCCTATGGCACCGCGGTAGTGCTCGAGGACGAGGTGACCCAGTGATTGATATCGGTATTTTTTTAACCCTGCTGGCGCTCGGCTATTTCTTCGGCAGCGCGGCGGAGCGAAGGCATTTTAAATCCATTCTCGAGCGCGAACAGCTATACCGCGACGTACTGACGTTTAGCGCCAGGTTTCCACCTGAGGACCTGCGTGTTAAAAGCGCTGATCTGGTTGTGGGTAATGTGGTGGTATCGGTGGACTACTTTAAATCCATCGCCGCTGGGTTGCGCAGCTTTTTCGGCGGCAAGATCACGTCCTTTGAGTCGCTGATTGAGCGGGCCAGGCGCGAGGCGATACTGCGGATGAAGGCGCAGGCCAAAAAACAAGGCGCGGATATGGTCTTTAACGTGAAATTGGAAACGGCGTCCATTACCAAGGGCCAGAGAGACCAGGTGGGCGCGGTGGAAGTGTACGCCTATGGCACGGCGTTGAAGACCGTCTAAGCGCACTCGCATGTCTAGGCGATGAAATTTGAAAACCGCACACCCAGGGAAGGCATCAACGTCAGCCGCGAACACCCGCTGAAGGAGTTCTCTATACTGCTAGCGGGTCTGGCCGGTATTGTTATCCTGATCGCTGTAATGCTCTCCTTTATCGCGGAAATGTTGGCGCCATTGGTTCCGTTCCGACTCGAGGAAAAGTTGCTCGCGGGCACTGAACTGGAATTTGGGTCAAGCGACCTTTCAGAAGACGACCTAAAAGTTGAGCGTTACCG
>JANQKW010000008.1 GCA_028280905.1 Porticoccaceae bacterium | reverse complement strand
TCGCGCCGGTCGGGTGGGATGCACAAAATGTTAAATAGCTCGGCTTTGTCAAGGGCGTACAGACCGATATGATCCGCCTGACCTGCCGTGTAATCGTTTACGCTAAGATAGGCGCCGTCTTGCGCTGTCAGTCGCACCACCAATGCCTGCGTTCCTCCGTTAAGGAAAAAGTCGCGCACCGCATACGAAACCGGAAAGTCTTCGGCAAGACCGCCGAACCTGCTTTCGTAGTCGCTATAGTCCTCTATAAGAACAGGATCATTGGCGGGGCCGTTAACGGTTCGACCTACAAAGGCCGTAAGGGATGTCGACACGCCTTCGATAAGGCGAGTGCCGGACAACGAATTGGGAACATAAAGTTCGGGGCGTTTGGATTCGCTTGCCATAAGTCCTCCGGAGACTAGGTCCGCCGGACAATCGCGAACTGCGGGTTGTGTATCCGGCGCCTGTAACATGCTTAGTAATGCTGGTCGAGCAAAATGATCTTGATTTCAATCTATTGACGATATCGCCTCAACGCCATCGGTTGAGACTACCTCCTTAGATGCGCTGCGGTATAATCAGGGAATAAATACCGAATACCCTGAGGATGCCGGCTTGCCTGCTGCCGCCAACGGTACCATGTCGATCTGCAACCCCTCGTTTAACACCGAAACACGGCAATAGTGAAATCTGCGCTTCTTGGGCCCCTTGTAGAGATCGCGACGCCAATCCTCGTCTGCTTCGGTTTTCAAGGGCTGCCGCGGCCCGCCGCCGCCGCCTGACACAAAAAAATGTTTATTATCCACCACAAAATGTTCAAAACTATGGCAATGACCGGAGAAGAAGAGTTTGGCCTTTGTTGCGGCCGTAAACGGAGGAACAAAAAATTGCCGTACACGTTCATCGGGGGAAACTACCGTACTGTTGGTATACGGCGGATGATGCGCGGCAACAAGTATGGTTTTAACCGAGGAATCCCGCTGCAGTGTATCCAATACGGCCGCATACCATTCATTCTGCTCTCTGCGTTCATCTTCTTCCAGGTCATCAAAGTTAGAGTTAAGCACGATACAGGCCACATACCTGAAACGAAAAGCATACCAGCGGCGACGCTCCAGATGCGGAAATCGCTGAAAAAACTGATCGAGCGCGCTCGTGTTGGAACCGTAATATTCGTGATTGCCCAGAACGGGCATAACAGGTATCCCACGCTTGCGGATCTCGCGGCTGAACTCTTCGAACTCCTGCCAGTGGCAGCCGTCCGATCCCTGGTACACCAGATCACCGAGATGCAGGAGAAACGCGGGATTTTCCGTGGCGATTTGTTTCAATATCACTTTGCGCTCCCGGTCATTGCTCTCGCGCCAGAACTCCCAAAAGCTCGTACGCTGCGTGTCACCCACCACAATGAATGACTGCAAATGGCGCCGCCCGCTTACATCGCCATCGAATTGCAATGCCTGTCCGCCACAACATCCCGTTAGACCTGCAACAAGCAACAGAAAAATCAGGTTTGTCATGTCTCGCATCATGCGCTTCTCGCCATTTATGTATCATTTTGCATGCTGACACCCAATTGCCGGTCCCGCAAATATTAAAAATACGTAATTCCGCGGATATGAAAGCGATGGCATTCAGGGGCCGATACAGCACGAATAAAAAAAGAGGCTGTCTCAAAAGAACCAAGGACCAGGAACCAAGCCCCAAATTTCTGAAGAATTCGAGGGTTCTTGGTTCCTGGCTCTT
>JANQKW010000420.1 GCA_028280905.1 Porticoccaceae bacterium | reverse complement strand
CAAGCAGCGCAACAACGCGGATAGCTGCGGCAGGCCTCGCCCTTTGGGGCTTTCAGGAATTCCCTCTGACCGCGTTGCACTCACTCGCCGGGCAACCAGACCGCCTCCTTCCTGCGCCTTGTCAACGGAAATTCCTGAAATCCAGAGATATAGCCGTATTATTCAGAGGTTCCCTAGAGTTCAAAAACTGAACAAAGTTCCAATCCCCCGTGAGCGGGAATGGTTACTGAACCCGTGTCACCGACACGCGAGCAACCGGGTTATCCCAGCGATGGACTTCAGTAAGAACAGAAGCTGCCAGCCCGTCGTCGGCAGTCAACACGCCCGGGTGTGCGCGAACTTCATCTGCGATATCGTCCCGGGCGGCATTGAAGCCCTCCCCTTCGTCCGCCGGCCCCGGAATAGTGCCGGCAGCTTCTGTATTGCTCTCGGTGCCAGAGTCATAGCTGATGATGCTTACCTGAATGCTGTCGCCCACTTCCATCCCTTCCAGGCTCAACCCCCTGGCGGCGGTAATCGCATCATTGGTATTGACCAACATGGTGATGCCTGTTACCTGCAGCCCCGCCAGTTGGTCCTCCTCAACCTCTATGCTGAGGATTTCCGTAGCGCCCGGCCCCAGCGGCCCGTCGCCCGACACTGTGGCAACCACCGCTGCATCAGCCTCGGCTTCGTCGATAAATTCGGCATTGTCTCCGGCTTCAGCCAATCGCTCAAGCCCCGGTGTTGCCGCTTCCCCCACCGTAAAGGCTGAATATTCCCCGCCGTGGGCGATAACGGCGATCGGCGAAAACGGCTGCGCGGCCGTGAGGTTAACCACCGAAATCTCAAACTGTTGCGTCACGGGCGGGGCGGGCGGCGTCACTACCGTATTGTTATTGTCGTCATCGCCGCCACATGCAGCCAATGTACCGATAGCGGTTGTCAATAGCAGGCGTGTAGCGAGGTTTCTATATTGGGTTTTCATCAGACTTACCCCTTAGTTGACAGTGATAACAACCCGGGCAACCGGGTTTAGCCAACGGTGCACAATGGCATCGATATCGCTGGCGCCCCCCGTGGCATCGGTATCGCCCAGCACATTGCGATGAATATGCACTTGGCCCTCTATGGTCGAGGTAACACCGGTGCCATTGTTCCCGGAGGCAGCATCCACCGGTCCCGGCGCCGGAAAGCCGGCCTCCCCGGGCGCCCCGCTGCCGCGCAGCTCATCATTCGCTTCTGTGCCCGCATCATAGGCGTTAACGTTGAAGGTATAGGTGCCCGGCTCTGTGGGAACTTCGATACTGTTCAGGCCGATAAAACCGTCATTGGTGGGCAACATCATCGCCACTACGGATAAATGCGTGTTCGCCGGGCTATCGTCGGTATTCAGCTCGGCTGACGCACCGGCGCCGGGCCCCAATAAACCACCCGCGGCATTTTCATTAATGGTGGCGCCGACGCTGCTCAAATCGGCGCTAAGGCCGGAAATATCCCCACCTTCCGCCATGGCCTGCAGGCTGGTGCTGGCGCTTGCGCCCGCTGTGAATAACGCATCGCCGGGCGCATGGGCGGCGATTAACAGCGGCGTAAAATAGATACCTCGGGTTAAATTGGTCACGGATACCGAAAAGTCGGTGGCCTGGGAATTTAGACTGGCAGCAGATGCGAGCGCCGCCAGCAGTGCGGATCGAAATAATTTGGTCATGGCGTTTTCCCTTGTGAGATAAATCATCAGTAAGGTCTTTACTGTCCGCCTTGTGCGTATGGAAATCCTCACAAAAGAATCACAAAGGGATAACATCTTTTAAACGCGGCGCAAACTTGATTCAAGCGGCGGACAAATCTATATGCCGGTTGGGTACTGGTCGACTATTCCCGGTCTCGAATCCATGAAAACCTCTCTGGAAAAGCAGGGCATACCGGCGGCCTTCTCCTTCTATGCCGGGGAGCATCTGTGCAATCACATCCTGTACTCCAGTTTGCAGATTGCGGCAAAGGGCAACGCTTCCCATAAATCCGGATTTATCCATATTCCGGTGTTACCGGAGCAGGTGATTCAACAACACCCCGCTTCCGCATGCTTACCATTAGCGGAGTCCAGGCGAGCGCCGGGTATTGTCGTGAACCACGTAATAGAAGCGGCTGGCAACGGTTGACCATTTATAGATACTGCCGCCAGAATAGTAGGCATGAATGCAAACCGTGCAAGCTTGGTGGTGGCTAGCATCTAAAAAATGGAACCCAACCCCCGATAATCGCGTCTGTAATAAGAGCGGCCTGTTTTTTTAACAACTATCAAGTGCGCTATGGTCATAGGAAACAATAGAAAATCAGCATGGAAAAAGTGGTGGCTTGGCCTCTCGGCGGTCATGGTGATTGCCCTCTATTGGCATGAAGAACTGATCATCTACGTCTTCAACCTGCACAAGATAGGCGGCGGCAATCCGCTGATTCTGGGCTTGCCTGCGGGCATTCCGGATCAGTCGCCGCGCGCCGCTTACCGGGGTCCGCATCCCGCCACCACAGCCCGCCCCGAAGACCCCTTCCCCTATCCGATTAAATTGGGGGAGACCGGCCCGGTGGAGCCCCTGTTCGCGGGTTCGCCGCAATACCCCTGGATTTGCATGACGGAGAAGTCCGGGCTGGGACAACCGCTGGTGGACAATCAGCAGGGCGTCGGCGTTGCCGTCTATCAAGAAAACAACAAGGGCGAGAAAACCGACGAAATTATCGGCTACAGCAAGGACTGCCTGATTCCGACCCAGGCCTGGTACTTGTACAACAAACAAGGCACACGGGCGTTCTATCCATTGGAGCAGGCGAACAATGATATTGCCAAGGTGGTGGTAAACGGCAAGCAGGTGGACTTTGTCGTCAGGGTCGAGATGGGGGCCATTAACCGGTTCCTCTATTTAATTATCGCGCTGAAGGGCCAGGAGGGCTCGCCGCACAACCCCGACAACCGCAATTGGAACGGCAAATTGATCTACCAATTCCGTGGCGGCGTGGGCATTGGTTACAAGCAGGGGAAAGTCAGGCCGAGCCACATCCTTGAAAGGCGCTACGACGCCCTTTCGAAAGGCTATGCGGTTGCCTATTCCTCGGGCAACCAGACATCCAACACCTATAATGTGCAGCTCGCCGAAGACACGGCGATGCGTGTCAAACGCCAATTCTCATCCCTGTACGGCCAACCCGAATTTACCATCGGCATCGGCGGTTCGGGGGGCGCGATCCAGCAACACCTTATTGCCCAGAACGGCGCGGACCTGATTGACGGGGCTATCTCCTTATATTCTTTCCCCGATATGTTGACCCAGACCATTTACGCGCTGGATTGCGAGTTGCTGGAATACTATTTCGATGTGCTGTCTCCAGAAAAGCGCTGGCAAACCTGGGAAGAGCGGCGCTGGGTGCAGGGCTTGAACGCCGCCTCCAGGCAAAACGGCCTCGATATCTATCGCAAACTGGCGCTGGCCTTTAAAGGCAAATGGCCACTGCGCCCGGAGGGCATGAGCGAGTGCAGCCACAGTTGGCGGGGCCCGGCCCAAGTGGCGCATAATCCCCGCTATTTCCACTATTTCCGCCACTTCCCCGAAGCAATATTTAACCGCATTCACTGGAGTATCTGGGAGGATCAAAAGCATGTGTTCGGGGTAGGGAGAGACGGCTACGCACTGCAAGCCTGGGACAACGTGGGCGTACAATACGGGTTGCAGGCGCTGGTCGACGGGCATATTTCAATGGGCACCTTCCTCGACATCAACAGCAAAATCGGCGGTTGGAAACCTGCCGCGGAGATGCAGCCGGTCAGGTACTGGCTATACAGCGGTATCAATTCGTCGATATTCGATATCGCCCCCTGGTCGCAGCACAATATGAAACGGGGTTCCGACCGGGGAGAACAACCCGCCCCCAGAACTTTGGGCAATCTCGACGCGATAGCGGCGGCCTACCGCTCGGGCAATGTTTTTCTCGGTAAACTGGATATCCCGGTGATCGACCTGCGCCACTACAATGACCCGCATATTGATATGCACCACAGCTTTGCCTCCTTCGAAACCCGTTTGCGATTGCTGCAGGGCCAGGGACACGCCAAAAACCAGGTGATATGGATGACCTTCCTGCCACATGAACCGCGGCCGATGGCGATAGAGGCCATGGATAGATGGCTAACGGCGATTAAAGATAGCTCGGATCTCGAAGTTTGGCAGAACAAGCCGGCCGATATAGAGGATGCCTGTTTCGACAAAAGTGGCGAGCTGATCGCCAGTGGCGATCAGGTATGGAACGGCGCCTGGAATAACCGTGAAGACGGGGATTGCATGCAGGTCTACCCCAACTTCAAGTCCAGCCGCGACATCGCCGGCTCACCGCTGTCCGGCAGCATTTTTAAGTGCCATTTGCAAACCGTTGAGCAGGCGCGAGACAAGGGCCTGTACGGCGATATCGATATCGCGCCCTATCTGGACCGCCTCCAGGCGATCTTTCCGGACGGGGTCTGTGATTACAGTCGCGGCGATGTGGGCAGGCCGCAGGACCTCGACCAAGAGTTGGGGCTTGGCGCGCAGCTTCCCTAAGTCACTTATTCAGGGCAATTTGAGGAACACCCGCTATCATGCCGGCACTTTGCAGCGGGCATTCGGCAACCACTGCAAAAGGTCATCGGCCGGCATAGGCCTGGCAATAAGGAACCCCTGAATCAGGTCACAGCCAAACGCTTTTAACTGCTCCATGGACGCTTGCTGCTCGACACCCTCCGCGGTGACTTGCAGGCCGAGGTTGTGGGCCAGGTCGATAATTGACCGCACAATCATTTCATCATTCTTGCTGCTGGCCATGCCCTGCACAAAAGACTTGTCGATTTTTAGTTCCTGGACCGGCAGTGTGCTGAGATAAGACAGAGATGAATAACCGGTGCCGAAATCGTCGATAGAAAGGCCACAGCCAAGCTTGTTGAGCTGTGTAATAACCTGCATGGCTCGCTGCTGATCGTGCATAAAAGCGCTTTCGGTAATTTCGAAAATCACCCGCTCGGCGGGCACGTCGTAGGAAGCGAAAAGCCCTGACATCACATCCGGAAAATTCACATCAAACAGCGCGGTTACCGAAAGGTTGATCGAAATCTGGAAGGTGTTGCCATTTTTGTTGCGCGCCCTCAGTTGCCCAAGCGCCTCCCTGATCACCCAGACCGTCAATTCCTCGATCAACCCGGTGCGCTCCGCCAGCGGAATAAATTCATCCGGGCCGATTAAGCCGTGATTGGGATGGTTCCAGCGCACCAGGGCCTCGGCGCTGTTAATTGTGTTACCTCTCAAATCAAGTTTAGGCTGGTAATGGAGAACCAACTCGTTATTGCTGATGGCCTTTCTCAGTTCGCTCATCAAGGTAAGGCGCTTGGGACTGTGTAGATCAAGCTCAGAGTCGTAGACCACATATTTATTGCGCTGCTGTTTGGACATGTGCCTGGCCACGGCCGCATGTTGCAAGAGCGTATCTTCATCCACCCCGTGATCCGGAAAGATTGCGATACCAATGCTCAGGTGCACCGACAACGACATCTCCTCTATATCGAAAGGCGCCGCCATTGCGTTGTGAATTTTCTCGGCAACGTCGGTCACAATCTCCATATCGCACACGCTCGGCATCACGAAGGAAAACTCATCACCGCCGGTGCGCGCGACAGTGTCCGACTGCCGCAAAAAGCCCGTCAGTCGCACCGCGACAAGTTTTAACAGTTTATCGCCGCTGTGGTGGCCGATGGTGTTATTGATCTCCTTGAGGTTATTAATGCCCATGATAATCACCGACAGGCCGTGCTTTTCGCGCCGCGCAGTGCGGATTGCCTGCATTAATCGGTCGCGCAGCAGAATTCGGTTGGGCAGGCTGGTGACGGCATCGTGGGTCGCATCAAAATTCAGTTTTAATTCCAGTTTGGATGTGTGATCGCGCAGCTCACGGGTGTGATCGTCCAACAGGGTGCTGGCTTCCTGAGCGATCATTGAACCCGAATACTGTCCCCAGATAGCGAACAGAAAAGGCAGGCCATCTAACAACCACAACACCGGATTGTTGGCCTGAGCGGACATAAACGAGGAGATGGAAAGAACATTTCCGCCCTGGTAGCTCACCAACAGGGTAGCCACCAGAATAGCGACTATGGCAATCAATACCCCCTGCACGGAAAATCTGTTAGCCCGGGCTTTGAGTATTCTTATATTTTGTATGTAGTTCCGCTCGATAACGTCCAAGGGCTTCCCTTCTTCGGTTTTTTTGCGCCGTATTTACGCTTCTAATCGACGGCTATTACCATTGGTTCCCACTACCGACTAAGCCAGCGAATAACGCTGCTTGTTACTACTAAATAGGGTCACCCGTATTCCGTCAACCTGAACGGTATGTTTTCGAGAAGCAACGCACAGAATAGCGGCTTGCGGAGCTGATTAGGCGTTGAATGTGCGGGGGTTGGCGTACAGTGTTTCAAAACACGCCGTGGGGCCATCCTCTGGTCCGGAATCGATTAGTCATACTTTTCTGGGTGGGTGGCGGCTGTGGTTGGGTAAGGGTTTCGGAACACGCTGTGAATACTTCCCTGTAAGCTCGACGCCGGCTTGACCGCCAAGGATGGCGGACCAAAAGTAGGCGCCTTTAGGCGAATGCCGATATTGCAGGAGCAAATATCTGCCCC
>JANQKW010000419.1 GCA_028280905.1 Porticoccaceae bacterium | reverse complement strand
CAAGCAGCGCAACAACGCGGATAGCTGCGGCAGGCCTCGCCCTTTGGGGCTTTCAGGAATTCCCTCTGACCGCGTTGCACTCACTCGCCGGGCAACCAGCCCGCCTCCTTCCTGCGCCTTGTCAACGGAAATTCCTGAAAGCCAGAGATATAGCCGTATTATTCAGAGGTTCCTTAGGTCAGCGTGGACAATGATATGTGTTTCTGTATGCGATGATATGACCGATGGGAGCATCCAGAAAACCTGTTGTCCGGTAAAAATGGTGTTAAGCCCTGGAGTCGCGCCCATGTGCGCTATAATCGCCAGCGGTTGAAAAGTCGTTGGAAAGTTACGCCAAGGCGCATTCGTTTCGTTTTATCTGCCGGGGTTTTAGTCGAAGGTATTGCGAATACTAACTGCCGTAGAACCGGTAATATGTGCGACGGTTCAGGTCTGTGTAAAAATTTCTGACATAATAAGGTATGTTATTCTTGTGGCAGAGTATTTGTTGTCGGTATTATTGCTCGAGCCTGGATTGCCAGGCGTTGCCAGCTTTTGTGACGAATGACGGTGATAATGCCTTACATGGCAACGCGGGAACAATGAAGCTGTTTATGATGGTCACAATGATTTTCACTGCAAGTCACAGCCGATCTGTGAAGGGAAGGATATAGTTGGTTATGGAATCGCAAGCGAATGATCCAACTGAAAAAATCGTATACATAAAGCCCATTAAAGGGTGGGGAAAGATAAACCTGTTTGATTTGTACCGCTACCGCGAGTTGATCTATTTCCTGACATGGAAAAATATCAAGGTTCGCTACAAGCAAACGGTGCTGGGCGCGCTTTGGGCAATACTCCAGCCATTTTTAACCATGGTGATATTTAGCATTTTCTTCGGCAGGCTGGCAAAAATTCCTTCAGACGGCATACCTTACCCCCTGTTCAGTTTTGCCGCGCTTGTGCCCTGGGGGTTTTTCTCCAATGCGCTGACACAGGCTTCGAACAGCCTGGTGGAAAACGCCAACCTGATTAAGAAGGTGTTTTTCCCGCGGCTTGTGATTCCCCTTTCCCACGTGTTGTCCGGGGTTGTCGACTTTGTGCTGGCGTTTATCGTTCTGATAGGCATGATGTTGTATTTCGGCTATTTTCCGACGATAAATGTCATATGGCTGCCGTTTTTCCTATTGCTGGCGGTGGTGACGTCAACGGGTATTTCCCTGTGGTTCTCTGCGATGAATATCCAATTTCGCGACGTTCGCTATACACTGCCGTTTATCACCCAGGTATGGCTATTCGCGACGCCAATTGCATACCCTAGCAGCCTGCTGGCGGACCAGTGGCGGTTTGTTTACAGTATGAACCCAATGGTAAGCGTGGTTGACGGATTTCGTTGGGCGCTGTTGGGCACCGACACGGCCCCTCCGCTTATGTCTGTAGTCATTTCTTCGTGTGTGGCCTTGGCTTTATTGATAATGGGTTTATTTTACTTCCGTAGAATGGAAAGCAGTTTTGCAGATGTCGTATGAGGTAAGGGATGGATCAGGTCGCTATTAAACTTGCAGGGATAGGTAAGCAATATCGCATCGGGCAGGTGCAGGCGCGCTATAAAACGCTTCGGGAGACGATAACCGATGCGATCACTACCCCGTTTCGCCGTGCTGGTCAGCTAATGAAAGGCAACCTGTCCGGCGCGGCGGATTTGGATGAGACTATCTGGGCGCTTAAAGACGTGTCTTTCGAGGTGAAGCATGGCGAGACAGTGGGAATTGTCGGTAGGAACGGCGCAGGCAAAAGCACCTTTTTAAAAATTCTTTCCCGCATAACCACGCCAACAGAGGGATATGCAATGATCGCCGGGCGGGTCGGGGCGCTTCTCGAGGTTGGCACGGGTTTTCACCCAGAGCTCACAGGCCGGGAAAACATTTACCTCTACGGCGCCATTCTGGGAATGAAAAAGTTTGAAATCGATCGCGACCTGGACAGCATTCTGGAATTCAGCGAGATAGATAAACAGATAGACACCCCCCTGAAGCACTACTCCAGCGGTATGCAAATGCGGCTCGCTTTTGCGGTGGCGGCGCACCTTAAACCGGAGATTCTGCTTGTCGACGAAGTACTGGCAGTGGGCGACGCCAAATTTCAGAAGAAGTGCTTGAATAAAATGGATGACGTTGCTCATCAGGGGAAAACGGTTTTCTTTGTCAGCCATAATATGCTGGCGATCGAGTCGCTTTGTGATCGAGCAATATGGCTGGACAAGGGGAGGGTTGTTGCGGACGGGCCCGCCACGGAGATAGTAAACCGCTATATACAATCTACATCTACTGCGATTACAGAAGAAAAGTGGGATGATATCGAATCAGCGCCGGGCAATGAAGAAGTCCGTCTGCGTCGCGTGAGTGTCTACCCCGAGAACCCGAACGAACTTGATAATCAAATCAGGGTGCACTCCAATTTCTATATCGAGGTGGAATACTGGAATTTCAAACCGGATTCGCCTTTGTCAGTAACCCTGCACTTGATTAATTCGCACGGCATATTTCTAACCGAAACCGGCTCGTGGCGGAATAACCCTTCATGGGGTGCGGCGCATCTTTCGGAGGGCCTGTTTCGAAGCAGCTGCCTTTTCCCGGGCCACCTGCTCAATGCCGGGGGCTACAGTGTAAATCTGTTGTTTGTGTCCGGCGGCCGGGTTCCCTATGTGCGCAAGAGTGCGCTTTCTTTTGATGTGCTGGATTCACAGGAATCGCGGGGCGGCGCCTTCTATGGGACGATACAGGGTGTGATACGGCCGAAGTTGGAATGGAGCACTATGCAGCTTGAAGATTTTAGTGAAAAGTTGCCGAGTGATATGAGCAAAACCGGCGCGTAAGTCGTATTCGTTTCCTTCTGATCAGATATCTTTTGCAGTGGGGTCCTTATAGACAGCGCTGTGCCAATAGCGGACTTTTTGGGTTGGTGCCAGCTTCCCGTCTCGCCAGGGGAGGTTTATCCGTGACCGGCCGTTAAGTTTGCCAAATTGCCGGCGCTGCGGGAACTCGCTGTCGCTCAAACAGTCCTCGCGACCCCCCCGACAATTTGGCAAACTTACAGCACGGCCTGATTGGTCCCGGACAAACCTCCCCTGGCGGGACTCACAGCGTCACAAGTAGCACCGGTGTTAGCGGGTGTCTAGGAACTACTTTTGAGACCCTCACCGGCAGGGAAGCCGGTGCGGAGCGTACACGGACGTATTCACAGCGAGTCTCAAAAGTAGTTCCTAGATAGCCGCGGGCAGGTGGCTCCAAACCAAGACGAGAAAGGTCCGCTATTGGCACCACGGGGCCGGTCAACATAAAAGCTTTTCACCAAAATTGTTCAGGGATCAGGTTTCAATACAGCTAATCCGCTCGCTTGGAGCTGAGCATTTGCAAATGCAGGTTTCTGTTAAACCGGCGAAATTTCTCATCGACAAAACCCTGCTTTCCCAGCCCCCAGCTCCAACGAATGGTGCCGGCGCTAAAAACACAGGCGCCGGCAGGCGATTCAAAGGTCACGGCTTCAGCCAAACCCTCCCGGCCGAACAGGTCGACCGGCGTCCCTTCGAAGAGAACCTGAAGATGTTCCAGCGGAATTGCCGGGAGATGGGATTTTTCAGGATCGTACAATTGCGGACCCGCCTCTACCCGTTGCTCTCCGGGGGAGCCATAGTCAGCTTCTGGGTCACGGTTATCCCACTCGTGTCCAATCACTCCAATAACCTTGTCGCCCACTTGATAACCGCAGTCCTCGAAGAAACGGTGGTTAATATCCTTGACGCGATAATCGCAGCCCGGGTCCCAACGTTTCCTGAAGTTGCTTTGGTAGGCGACACCCATCAAGGCGGTTTCGGGCAATCTCGCCCCCTGCCGGAATCGCGAAGTGATATGCAGTTTCGGATCAGCCGGGACGCTGTGGCTTATAGGGTCGTTGACCGACTTGTAGCAGACCAACTGTCTTCCCGACTTGCCGGACACGTCATTTACATCGACATAACGAACCTGCCAGTACGCAATGTTGGCGCCTAAGAAAAGGGTGTTGCCCCCGTCTTCGAAAACCCGCTTGTAAAAGCGGTCAAACTCTTCCCTGGACCAGTATTCGTCGTGTCCGACTGACACCAGCAGCCTGTACCCGGAAAAAAAGCGCTGGTCGCAGGTCAGGTCGTGGTTGGTGGCATAACCGATACTAAGGCCCTGCTCTTTTGCCAGCTCTTCCAACCACAGTACATAGTAGTATTCCCACTCATAAAATTCTGACCGGGTGGGGCGATCGAACGACACCATTTGGCCGCGCGTTGTCAAAGGGTCGTCGTCGTCATCGTAAAGGCTGTGGCCACCCCAGCCGTTATAGGCCTGGTAGGTGGCGGTTGCCAGTTTCACCAGAATGTCGCCCGATCTGGCGGGATCGGTAACCACGATAAAGGCAATATCCGTATCGCGCTGCCCGGATTCCGAAACGAAATCGATCGAGTAGTAACCGGAACGCCAGCTATCGGTTTCGTTAACTTCCAGGGTAGGCGGCCAGCAAGGACCGAGGGCGGCGGCGCTGTTTTCCAAAAACTGTGAGTGCCTGCCTGCCCGCACCGAGGTATAGGGGGCGACTTCCAACGCGCCGCTGCGCCATACGATGCGGCGGTCAGAGTTCTCCTCACGGCCAATCCGGTATATTTCCACATGTCCCTTGACAGCGTCGTTTACCGGTCCCGCGGATAGCATGAGTTTAAACGTTTGTCCGGGATCAACACTGTGGCGGTCCGCGTATCCCCAAACATTTTGGGGCTCGCTTGATTGCGCGGTGGGTTGCCATGCTGACAGGCGGTCCCGGCGTCGAATTTTGCTCTCAATGCCGGGGTATGTGCTGAGGAGTGTGTTGAGTAAAGCTTGTTTAAGCCGTTGCACGTTTATCCCTCAAGTTTGCCTTTGAGCTTGTGCATCGCAAAACACCCTCAACAGAGCACACAGCAACGGACTGCGGGACTACTTGATGATACCTCTGGTATCAATAACGATTTTTTCCTTTAAATCCGAAGCCTTCAGTGTTTTAAATTGTCGATGATCTACCAGGATGAGAAGGATGTCCGCTGCCGCTATAACGGTTTCCAATGATTTCAGCTCGAATTGGGAATGCGCCGCTAGGTTTGGCTCACAAACCATCAACTTGCCGAGGTTCTCCCGCTGTAGTTGCTCGGCGATTTCACAGGCGGGTGATTCACGCAGGTCATCGACGTCGGCTTTAAAGGAGAGGCCCAGGCAACCGATGACCGGCGCCTTATACCTGGCCGCTTTCTCCCTCACCCTGTTTATCACCCATTCGGGCTTGCCATCATTAACTTCGCGCGCTGTTCTGATCAGCCGAGCGTGCTGGGGCGCGCGATCGACGATAAACCATGGGTCGACGGCAATACAGTGTCCGCCAACGCCCGGCCCGGGGTTTAAAATATTGACTCGAGGGTGACGATTTGCCAACTCGATAACCTCCCAGGTATTGATGCCTTCTTCCTCGGCAATCACGGAGATTTCGTTGGCAAAGGCAATATTCACGTCGCGGTAGGCGTTCTCGGTCAACTTGATGAGTTCCGCGGTTTTTGCGGTTGTCGAAAAGACCTCGCCGCGCACAAAAGCTTGATAAAACTCGACGGCTTTTTCCGTGGAGGCCTTGTTAATACCGCCTACAACGCGATCATTTTCCACCAGTTCTATCAAGATGCGTCCCGGCAGCACGCGCTCGGGGCAGTGGGCGACAAAAATATCTTCACCGACATCCAGGCCGGCCTCGGCCAGGATTTCCGCGACAATCTCATCCGTGGTTCCCGGCGGGCTGGTGGACTCCAGAATGACCAGATTGCCTTTTCTAAGGAACGGCGCAATGGCGCTGCAGGCTGTTTTTACATAGGTGAGATCAGGCTTTTTAGTGGTTTCCGTTTGGTCGGCGACGAAGGGTGTGGGAACGGCAATGATAAATATATCAGCCTCTACCGGCTCGACACTTGCGGTGAGGTTGCCGGAATTAACGGCGGACTTGACGAGGATGTCCAGATCCGGCTCGACTATGTGAATTTCGCCTGAATTTATCGTGTCCACGACCTTCTGAGCGACATCCACGCCTGTGACTTGAAAGCCTTTGGTTGCCAGTAAGGAGGCTGTCGGCAGACCGATATATCCCAGCCCCAAAACACATACCGTTTTAGATAGTTGTTTCATCTTTGAAGAATATCCCTGCTGCTTGGCGCTATTCTCGCGCGGCAAGCGCCCATAATTAGCTGACCACCTCGGCGATATCGACGCCGGTCAGCTTTTTTAACATATTGCGCACTTTTTCAGCTTCCTCGGATTTGCCCACCTGGCGGTTAACACCGCCTATTTCCTTTCCTCTAATAACTTCCAAGGCGACATCCAAATTAACCTGGTCTGTTCCAAGCGCGTAAGCGTGCAGCAGCGCATAATCGCAAAGTGTATTGATCAAGCGAGGGATGCCGCAACTGTAGTAATAAATGGCCACCATCGCATAGGTGTCGAAAACGTTTGCGTCGCCGCCGGCCACATGTATACGGTGGCGTACGTAGGCGGTGGTCTCTTCGAAATTAAGCGGCTTTAAGTGGTATTCGGCTGACACTCGCTGCGCAACTTGAGCCATTTCGGGCAACATAAGCTTTTTCTTCAATTCCGGTTGGCCAACCAAAATAAGTTGCAGCAGCTGGTCCTGGTCGGCATTGATATTGGAAAGCAGGCGCAGCTCTTCCAATACTTCGTTATCCATGTTTTGTGCTTCGTCGATAATAATAACGACGCGCCGTCCCTTTGAATATTCCATAATCAGGAATTCCTGAATCGTCCTGAATAGCGTCACCTTGTCCATGCCTTCGTGTTTTATGCGCAGCGCCAGGGCTATCCACTGGTGGAGGTCTCCAAGTGATCTATGGGTGTTATTGATTAGGCCGACCGTCAGCTTCTGGTATTGAATGCGCCGCAACAGATGCCGGATAAGCGTGGTTTTGCCGATGCCGACATCGCCGGTAATAACGGTAATACCGTTTTGCTCAAGCAACCCGTATTCCAGCATCGCGAAAGCCGCCCTGTGTTTTTGGGAGAAATATAGGTACTCCGGATCAGGGATCAGGCTGAAAGGTTTGCCGGTTAGCCCAAAGTGTTGCTGATACATATAGCTAGAGCCTGGTCAAGATGTTCGCCGCATCGTTTTGATCGCTTCCGTTCACTGCAGATCATAAGCCTGATTTAACGCGCCTTGTTCAAAATCGTGCCAATTAAATTGCTACCCTTAAGCAATCGAAGCGAATGCTGTATGTCGTCAGGCGTGCTGACGCCTTCTTCAACGACCAGCAGGGTAGCCTCCACTAATGGCGCAAACACCAGCGCGTCATCATTGCGCAATAACGGCGGCAGATCAAATATAATCAGCCTGGAATCGTAACGGCTAATGATTTCATCCAAAAGTCTTCGCATTTCAGGTGACGTAAGCAGCTCAGAGGAGTGAACACCCAACTCGTTGCCCGGCAGTATCACCAAACGCGGATAGCCCGGATTGACCAGAACCTCCTCAAGTGGCTCGTTGCCGCGCATACAGTCAATCAACCCTTTGTCGCAGTTGACGTTAAATGTTTTGTGCACGCTGGGCTTGCGCAGGTCAAGATCCACCAACATTACAGTTTGGTTGACATCCTGAGAGAGGCTAATAGCCAGATTGGCGGCCGTCAGGGTTTTTCCCGCATTTTCACCCGGGCTGGTGATAGCCAGGGTTCGCCATTTATTCTTGCGCATCATATTCAAAACCAGGCTGCGAAGCTGGCGGTAGATTTCCACCCGGATGTCGTGGCGAAACCCTGCAATAACGCGATTTTCCTTTAGCTCTTTGTCGTTGATATCTACCTTGCGGGTTTGGCTATAGGCAAACTCAAGAGGCTTTTCGCTTTGCTCGTCTTCTTTGGCTCCCTGTGTCCCAAGCTGGTCTTCAGCTTGGGAATCGATTTCCGCAGTCGAAACAATCTCTTCCTGGTCAGGCATTTGGCCAATCTCGCCATGGCGCTCGGCGCGCGCCTTGGCGATAGCTTCAATTAATCTTTCCATAGGACAGTACTTCTTATTTGCTGGTTAGTCTGAGCGCTTACGCGAGTTTATTCAGTATCATGAAAAAAATCACATCCAAAGGCTTAACGAAAAAGTGCATGTAAATAACAAAAACTAAGCCTGTAACCGCTACGGCTATCAGTAGCCTTTTGATTTGTCTGCTTCGGCGCTCGAAGTCCTGGCTGTTGTTCAGGTAGGGAATCACCACCAGCGGCGGCGAACCCACCACTGCGCCGAGCTGCTTTTCACCATAAATGGCATCGTCCATGACATCCGCCAGAATAGCTATCCCGACGCCGGCGGCCGCGGCCAAAATAAGCCCGAGAAAAATAATCGCTTGGCGATTCGGGCTGATGGGATCCAGCGGCAGCAATGGTGGTTCAACCAGCACAAAACGCTCGCTTTTGCGCTCAAGCTCAAGGTTTTCAGCGAGTTCCGCTTCGCGCTGCTTAGCCTTAAGCTCCTGGTATTTGGCTGTTGCGTTGTTGTAATCCCGCAACAGTGCCTGATAATCTTTTTCAACTTCCGGTGCTTTCAAAATGTAATTTTCAAATCGGGTTTTCTTTTCCTGCAGGTCTTTTTGCTGTCCCAGCAGCGCAACTTTTTCAGCTTCCAGTGATTTCAGTTGATTTTGAAGCAGCACATAGGCGGGGTTGTCGGCGGCCCTTTCGCCAGTTCCGTCGCCTTGCATAGTTGCTTTCAACAATTGGATCTCCTCTCTCAGCGATACCATATCGGGGTGGCTGTTGTGGTAGAGCGTGGCTTTGTTCCGGTATTCTGACTGCAGAGCGCGCAGGCGGTCGGCATCGCTCAGCACCATTTCTCCGGTAGGCAACAGTACTGGCGCCGTTTTGGGTAGGCGAGTGAGTTCGGAGGCAATTTCAATTTTACGCTTCTCCAGCTCTTGTAGGCGGCGCGTAACAATCGAGAGTTCGTTATCCGTGCGCTCAACTGTGCTGAGGTTATATTGGTATAGTTCCGGTAAACTGCCCTCGTTTATCTCCTTGAACTGGGATAGCTCAGTTTCGAGTTTCAGCAGTTCGTCGTTCAGGGCGCTGGCTTCCGCCCCGATAAACGCAGCTGTGCTTTCGGCCTTTTCGGCGCGGGTGCGCAGGTTTTCATTGAGGTACAGGGTTACCAACTCGTTCGCGACGTTCTGAGCCGTCAGAGGGTTTTCGCTTTCAAACGAGAGAGTGAATGCAATGGTCGCCTCCGTAGCTCTCCCGCTGCGCGGGTCGATGACTTCCGCGCTCACCAGGTCCAGGGCCATATCGCTACTAAATCGTTCCGCAAGTGCGGTGCGTGGCGGCATCGCATCGCCTTCCTCCGGCTGATAAAGGCCGAGCCGCTCCACTATGTCAGTAATGGTGTCAACCGTCATTATGCGCTGGGTGATAACCTGAATTCGTTGGGCGGCAAAGCTGGTAATAGTCGATTGCACCATTTCGCGGGGGATTTCCTGCTCCTCAATCAGTATTGTGGCTGTAGAGCGATAAGTCGCGGGCCAGGACAACGCCAACAGCGCGGCCACAATAAAGACCGCAGCGCTGGCAATTAGGAAGTGCCAGCGTCGGCGCTTAAAGATGACCAGATATTCGCTTAAGCTCTTGGAGTCCTCTTGGTATTCCATCAATGCCGTATTCATTTGGATTTATATCTCTACGTTGTTTCTACTTTGCAATGAGCTAAATCGGCAACGTTCAGTCCTAAGTGCCTTATTTACCGCTAAACGACGCGAATTTCCAATTTTACCTCAAAAGGCCCGTTGACTTGTTTCTTATATAGACACAAGGCCTAGTATAGTGAACTTGGTTACAATCTGAAGAAATTTGCAACATTTAGGTTGGTTTGTCGGCAATGCTCCGACAAACACTAGCAATGAGACGGTCGAACGGCAAACTGATAGACTTGCACCAGGCTGTGTGGCGGGAGATACATGGAAAATTTTGCGTTGATCAAATTGTTGGCAGACGGAGAATACCACTCAGGTGACGAGTTGGGTGGGGTGCTGGGCGTCTCGAGAACGGCTGTCTGGAAACAGCTAAAAAAAATTGAACAACTTGAACTGCCAATTGAATCAGTGAAGGGCAAGGGTTACCGAGTTGTCGGCGGGCTTGATCTACTGGACAAGGACCAGATAATGGCGGGCCTGGCAGAGGGCGTTAAAGCCGGGATAAAGACGCTCCATATATTGAATGAGACCCTGTCGACCAACGCCTTGGCGATGGCCGAAGCGCAACAGGGCGATGCCGACGGCAATGTCTGGCTGGCTGAGCGGCAGTTGGCCGGAAAAGGGCGGCGCGGACGGGTTTGGCAGAGCCCATTTGGACGGAATATCTACCTATCACTGGTTTGGGGATTCCAGGAGGGGGCCACTTCCATCGAGGGACTCAGTCTCGCGGTAGGTGTCGCCGTGCGCAGGGCAATCGAAAACCTGGGCATCAGTGAGATCGCGTTTAAGTGGCCGAATGACTTATTGCACAATGGCCGCAAGATCGCAGGTATCTTGCTGGAGGTCACCGGAGATCCGGCTGATTATTGCCAAGTGGTGATTGGCGTCGGTTTAAATGTCGATATGGGTGGCTGTGATGTGCAGTCTATTGACCAACCCTGGACGGACCTCGCCGCATTGGCGTCGCAGCAATCCCAGGCGATGCCGTCCCGCAACCGAGTGGCCGCGGAGATGCTGAATCAACTTCTGACGCTGCTGGAGGCGTTTCGAGCGCAGGGTTTTGCGATATACCGGCAGGAATGGGAAAAGTCTGATAGTTGCAGAGATCAGCGGGTAGTCGTCAGTCGGGTTAACAGTGACGTTCAGGGCATTGCCAGGGGTGTAACGGATTCAGGGGCCTTGCGCCTCGAGGTGGATGGTGAAATCGAGACGATTCACGGCGGGGAAGTCAGCTTAAGGCGTCAGCGTGATACTTGAAGTAGATATTGGCAACACACGCCTGAAATGGCGTTTGCGCTCGCGGGAAGCATTAGCAGCAATAGCAGAAGGCGTCCTCGACAATAAGGATATCGACAAACTTGCCGATAAGGTAACAGAGCAGGGTACGCCGCAGCGAGTGGCGGTTGCCTGTGTGGGCAAGCCGGAGATGCTAGGCAGCCTCAGGGATCTGTCCGAGTCCTGGGGAGCCTCTTTGTCGATTGCTACAACCCGGCGATCCCAGTGTGGGGTTGAATGTGGCTACCGCAATCCCGCGCAAATGGGGGTCGATCGCTGGTTGGCGGTGATTGCGGCCTTCAATGAATACCGGCAGGCTTGCGTGGTTATTGATGCGGGCAGCGCGATAACTGTTGACTTGGTTGATGATAAGGGCTTGCACAGGGGCGGCTATATTGTTCCCGGTTTCCACAAAATGCTGGATTGCCTATACAGGGAAACCAGTCGGGTGAAAGTCAGCGAACTCTTGGCGGGGGACCTGGATTCGGCCAGATTGAAGCCAGGTGTCAGTACCGAAGAGGCGGTAAGTCGCGGACTCTATTCGATGGTAGAGGGCATGGTGAAGCGCGCCATTGGCTTGTTGGAAGAAGAGGGTATTTCCCCCACAGTGGTTATTACCGGGGGCGACGCCGCGTTGGTAGCTGAATTGGGTATTTGCGGACAGATAAGAGATAATCTGGTGCTTGATGGTTTATCTATTGTCTTGGGCGAAGGGGGATAAGTGCCGCTCAGATTACTGCTTTCGGTAATGCTGCTGCTAAATCTGGTCGCCTGGTTATGGTGGTCCGGCGTTGGGGAGAATGACGACCGAGGGTCAGGGTTCGATCAAAAGCAACGTCTCCAGAATACTGCATCATTGGTGTTACTGTCAGAAGTGTCTGAAACCATTGAACAAAACCAACAAATGGCACCCCAGCTCACCGCACAGGCGTTGTTAATTCCTCCCTATCCGCGCCGACCGGTGGATACCGCACCAGACCCGCTTGAAATGCTAGTTGTCGAGTACAGAGAACTCCCGGAGCAGCTGGCGGAATTGGATCCGGCGAAAGCCGGCGAGGAACTCTCCGCGGATTTGAATGCTCCGCAAGATGGTGAGGCCCTTCAGGCAAGTGAGGTAGAGCAGGATATTGATGAAGTAAAGCCTGAACAGCCTGCACTGGTGGATGAAGTTGTCGTCCTAGCGGCGCGGTCGGTGGAGGATCAAGGCGCTGACGAGGAACAACCGGTTATTCCGGAGAGTACTGCTGAACAGGGTGCCGCGAACACGGTAACGGAACTGGCTGCAAGTGCCTATGACGCTGACCAGCTGCTTGATACCAGCTGCATGAGGCTGGGGCCGTTTGATGATCAAGCGGAATTGATCCGTCTGGAAGCGTCGTTAATGGCGCAGCAGCTTAATGCGAGAAGGGTTCAGGTTGAGGTAGTGACCGGCCAACGCTTTTGGGTGCTGCTGCCTCCTCCTTCCAGCGAGGAGGAGCGGCAGACGATCACCGAGCAGCTTTCCGGTCGAGGATTGGAAACCTACGTAGTAGGGGAGGGAGAGTACAACAACCATCTATCGCTGGGTTACTTTGAAAACCAGCAAAATGCGGAAAACCATTCAGCGAAGCTTCTCGAATTGGGTCAACAAGCGCTTATTAGGCCGGTTGAAACCAGAGAATCAGTCTACTGGCTTGAAATGGCGCCGAAAACCTCCGAACAGGCCGAAAAATTAGCCGAAATCCAGCAGAAAGACCCGGCTTTTACTCTGTCCGGCTGCGCAGAGTTGGCAGACAGGGAATAAATTGACCACATTCTCGGAAAGGTGGTTGATTCTAGGCCCCAGTTTATCTAGAATCGCCGTCCCGCTTAAGCAGTGTTGAAATTGTGCTGGCGTAGCTCAGTTGGTAGAGCAGCTGACTTGTAATCAGCCGGTCGGGGGTTCGACTCCTCTCGCCAGCTCCATTTTCGATGAGATTCGCTTTTTAAGTTGCTGAAATTGATTGAACATTAGTGTGGGGTGCGGCGGGTTACGAAAACAAGAGTTTGAGCAGGGGTTCCCGAGTGGCCAAAGGGATCAGACTGGCTTTTTACAGGTCGCCCCAGGCGGCCTGACGCGAAAGCTTCGGTGGTTCGACAAATTCGTCTGGAACGAATTTGAGTGGCGCCCTATTTGGGGTGCTAATAGGGCGCCGACCCGCGAAGGGCAGGAAGCCCGGAGTAATCCACCCCCAAGGCGGTTGGATGTGGCCGGGAGCCGATAAAGAATTGAGAGTTTAGGCAGGGGTTCCCGAGTGGCCAAAGGGATCAGACTGTAAATCTGACGCGAAAGCTTCGGTGGTTCGAATCCACCCCCCTGCACCAGATTTACGTATAAAGGCACAGTTTAACGTTGGTGTCTTGAAGAGGTTAGACGTGAGAGGGTGGGTGAGAACCACGGTGGTTAGACAAATTTGCCTGGAGCAAATTTGAGCGGCGCTGAAAAGCGCCGACCCGCAGGGCGAAGGGCAGGAAGCCCGGAGTAATCCACCCCCCTGCACCAGATTTAGGCAAACGTAGAGTATATACAAGCGGGTATAGTTCAATGGTAGAACCTCAGCCTTCCAAGCTGATGATGCGGGTTCGATTCCCGCTACCCGCTCCAGGCTCTGCTGGAAAGTTTATGGGCTCATATAGCTCAGTAGGTAGAGCACTTCCTTGGTAAGGAAGAGGTCACCGGTTCAAATCCGGTTATGAGCTCCAGTATTTAGTGGGCGGCCTTGCGGTCGCGGCAGGTACTGCTTTTAAGTTGACAGGTTGAGTAGACCTAATTGTGTTATTAAATAAGTCCCAAACGAGGAGACACTCGCAATGGCAAAGGAAAAGTTTGAACGCAACAAGCCGCATGTAAATGTAGGCACGATCGGTCACGTAGACCATGGCAAGACGACGCTGACGGCGGCGTTGACGCGGGTTTGT
>JANQKW010000306.1 GCA_028280905.1 Porticoccaceae bacterium | reverse complement strand
CTTTGCGATTAAGCGGGCGGTGCTGCCCCGTGTGATATCGTTGGCGCAGGTCAAACAATTGGCCGCCATCAGCCCGGTGGACCTTGAGGTGTTCGGTTTTGGCAGCCTTTGCATAATGGCGGAAGGCCGCTGCCATCTGTCGTCCTATGTCACCCCGGAATCCCCCAATACCTGCGGCGCCTGCTCTCCCGCCAGCGCGGTGCGTTGGCAGGAGACGGAAAGCGGCCGTGAGTCGCGACTTAACGAGGTGTTAATCGACCGTTTCGGCGCGGCAGAAAATGCCGGCTATCCGACGCTGTGCAAGGGGCGGTTCAAGGTGGAGGGCAACACAGGTAATGCGTTGGAGGAACCTACCAGCCTTAACACCCTGCAGCTGATTCCGCAGTTGCACGAGATTGGCATCAAGGCCGTCAAGATCGAGGGGCGGCA
Organism: Porticoccaceae bacterium; assembly: GCA_028280905.1. GTDB lineage: Bacteria > Pseudomonadota > Gammaproteobacteria > Pseudomonadales > Porticoccaceae > JANQKW01. The sequence goes on along the minus strand of JANQKW010000306.1, from coordinate 1,356 downwards.
GCGCAGCCCCGCCTATGTTGCGCAGGTGGTCAGCGTGTGGCGGCAAGCCCTGGACAGCTACCGCGACAGCGGCGCTGACTTTGCGCCGCGCAGAGAGTGGCTGGATGCGCTGGCCGTCGTTTCGGAAGGCAGTCAAACGACGCTGGGCGCTTATTCGCGCCCCTGGCAGTAAAGGGTCAAGCCGTGAAATTATCCCTGGGGCCTATTCTGTACTACTGGCCGCGGCAGTCGGTCGAGGATTTTTACCAAAAGGCCATTGGTTCCCCCGCCGATATTATCTATCTGGGTGAGACAGTTTGCGCCAAACGCCGGGAACTGCGCACCGACGATTGGTTGGCGCTGGCCGCAGAATTGGCCGAATCCGGCAAGCAGGTTGTGGTGTCTACCCTGGCGCTGATAGAAGCGCGTTCCGAGCTGGCCAGCCTGCGCAAAATTTGCGACAACAGCGACTGCCTGATTGAAGCCAACGATATGGCGGCTGTGCAGTTGTTATCGGAGCGGCGGCTTCCCTTTGTGGCCGGGGCGTCGATCAATATCTATAACGCCCGCACGCTGCACGTTCTGCATCGCGCCGGTATGCGCCGCTGGGTGATGCCGGTGGAGCTGAACCGCACAACACTGCGACATATTCTCGAAGACGCCGCCGAGCTGGGTTTTGCCGAAGCCATAGAGACGGAGATATTCAGCTACGGGCGTTTGCCGCTGGCCTATTCCGCCCGCTGCTTTACCGCCCGCGCCAAAAACCTGCCCAAGGACGATTGCCGGCTCAGCTGCCTGGCGTACCCGGACGGTATTCCGCTGGACACGCAGGAGGATCAGCGCCTGTTTACCATTAACGGCATCCAGACGCAGTCCGGGCAAATCTATAACCTGCTGGATGAATATGCCGTTATGTCCGATATCGGCGTCGATGTGATGCGCATCAGCCCTACCGGCACCGATACCTTCGATGTGCTGGAACAATTCGCCGGCGCGATTAATGGCAGGGGTGCTCCGGCCCGGCTGATTGCCAGTGACCTGCGAAACGGGGATTACTGCAACGGCTATTGGTATGGGAAACCGGGGATGGAAATTGCCTGACCGGGCTATATTGCTTAAGTTGCGCTAAAAGGTTTTACGTTAATCGGCGGGTTGGTGCCAGATTCCTGCGGCTATCTGGGAACAGTGTTTGAGACTCGGTTTATGCTTTTTTCACAGTCGGTGGCGAATCGCCTGAGGAGATACCTTTGCAGACACGCTGTAAACCCATCCCTGGGAGCTCGACACCCGCTTCCCTGCGGGTGACGGTCTGCAAAGGTATCTCCCCAGTCAATTCTTCAGATCTACCGCTCTACTACTTAAGAAGGTGCTTTTGCC
>JANQKW010000305.1 GCA_028280905.1 Porticoccaceae bacterium | reverse complement strand
TCGGAGAAACGGATTCTCACCAGCGGGCCACCGTTTTCTTCGGCGCGCTTCAAAATTACATCACCATCCGCCAACACAACTATTTCAAACAAAGAATCTAACATCGACTATCCAACAAGGGGAACTGACGAGGAAGGAGCGGGCATTGTAGCAGATTAAGCGTGTTATTAACACTCGACCATCATCTCGCGGTGGCGATTGACCAGTTCGTCGAATGCCGACAGCCACTCCTCGACACGGTCGGCGGACAGTCCCTGTTCTCGCCCATTGGTGACATCCTTCAGGGAGATACCCAGCTTTTCAATACCTGCTGCCGCGTCCACTGCGCGGCTTCCCGTCAGGGCGGCGTGCGCGGTTAACAGGGCAAACAACCAACTCTGGTCATCTCCCTCCAGGTTATCGAGTTCGGCCGCTTCCGCCGGGTGCTTATCAACCGCCCGTAGCGCCGATACCAAATGTTGCACGGTAACGATATTCTCAGGATCGGCGCAGCGGTATTCAAAGGCTATAGCGCGAAGGTGGCTACGGTACGCCGCCTCGAGCTGATACACCGCCGACTGTGTGAGCGCCTGCCCGGCATGCCCGTGGGGGTCCTCGGCGGGGTGGCACTTTTCCAGCAACAGCCGAGCAAAGTAATGCCGCTGATTGACCACTGTGACATAGGGGTTCATTTCTTGCCTTTCCGCTTGTCTTCTACCTGCCAGCCGCCATCCCGGTAAAACGCCTTCCACCCGGTGGGTTTGGCATCCACCTCGGACTGTACATATTGTTGCTTGGTCTTGCGACTAAAACGAACCAGAGTTTTATGGCCGTCCGGGTCGCTGGTCGGCGCCTCGAATAAAAAACGGTATTTCGGGTCTATCTCGCCAGTGTGCGGCAGTAGTTCTTCCACTAATGGCGCCCTGGTTTCACGGTGTTTCGGAAACTGGCTGGCCGCCAGGAACAGGCCGCTGGCGCCATCCCGCAACACATAGTGGTCGTCGACATTTTGACAGAGCAACTCCGGCATCGGAACCGGATCCATCTTGGGGGGTGCCGCCTCACCATTCTTCAGCAACTTGCGGGTGTTTTTGCAGCTCTCGGAGGTACAGCCGAAGTATTTACCGAAGCGGCCGGATTTCAATTGCATATCGCTGCCGCACTTATCGCATTCCAGTAATGGACCATCGTAGCCCTTGATCTTGAAGGCGCCCTGCTCCACTTCGAATCCCGGGCAATCCGGGTTGTTGCCGCAAATATGCAGCTTGCGGGATTCGTCAATCAGGTAACTGTCCATCGCTGTGTTGCAAATTTTGCAGCGATGTTTTTTGATTAACTGCCGCGATTCCGCTTCGTCGTCTTCGTCGACATTGACCGCTTCGTCCCCGGAGATCAAGTTCAGCGTGCCCTTGCAGCGCTCTTTAGGCGGCAAGCCGTATCCGGAGCAACCCAGGAAAACCCCGGTGCTGCCGGTGCGAATCATCATGTGCCGGCCACACTGGGGGCACTCGATATCCGTCTCGGTAGGATCATTGGGACGCATTCCAACACCCTCGGACTGGGCGCTTTCAAGTTTTTCACTGAATTCCAGATAGAACCGGTCCAGCACCTGCTGCCAGTCCTTTTCGCCCTCGGCGATATCATCGAGGTATTCCTCCAGCGTAGCGGTAAACCCGTAGTCCATCAGGTCACTGAAGTTTTCCGACAATCTGTCCGTCACTATGTCACCTATCTTCTCCGCATAGAAACGCCGGTTTTCGATGCGCACGTAACCCCGGTCCTGAATGGTGGAGATAATTGCGGCATAAGTGGAGGGACGCCCGATACCCCTTTTTTCAAGCTCCTTAACTAGCGCGGCCTCGGAATAGCGCGCCGGCGGCTTGGTGAAATGCTGGTGCGGAATCAACGCCAGCAGCGCCAGTTGCTCGCCCACATGCATGTCCGGCAGTTCCGCGTCATCATCGCCCTTGCGCAACGCCGGCATCACCTTCAAATAACCATCAAAGCGAGTCACCCGCCCTTTCGCAATCAGCGTGTAGTCTCCCGCCGCTACCCTTACCCGGGTGCTGGTAAACTCCGCCGGGGTCATCTGGCAGGCGACAAATTGCTGCCAGATCAACCGGTAGAGTTTTTTTGCGTCCTCATCCATACCGGCGAGGTCGCTTGGGACAATGTCCAGGTTGGAGGGCCTGATCGCCTCGTGGGCCTCTTGAGCGCCCGACTTGCTGGTATAGACATTGGGCGCATCCGGCAGGTAGCGGTCTCCATAGCGGGTCGCTATGTGTTCTCGGCAAGCCGCCACGGCGTCAGCGCTCAGGTTGGTGGAATCGGTTCGCATGTAGGTAATATAACCGCCCTCGTACAACCGCTGAGCCAACATCATGGTTTTCTTGACGCCATAGCCCAACCGTGTGCTGGCCGCCTGCTGCAGGGTGGATGTGATAAAGGGCGCGGAGGGCTTTGAGCGCGTGGGCTTGTCTTCCCTATCCACCACATTGAACTGCGCACCATTCAGTTCAGCAACCGACTGGTCGGACTGCACCTTGCTGCGCGGCCGGTATTTTCCGTGCTTGTCCTGCGTGACCTCGAAGCGAACTTTTTGCTCGGCAGGTGTTTCCAGGTCGGCGTGCAGCGTCCAGTATTCTTCAGGCTTGAACGCCCTGATCTCGCGCTCGCGCTCGACGATAAGCTTGACCGCCACAGACTGCACGCGCCCTGCCGAAAGCCCCCGAGCGACCTTCTCCCACAACAGTGGAGACACCATAAACCCCACGACGCGGTCCAGAAACCTTCTGGCCTGCTGGGCGTTGACGCGGTTTTGATCCAAGTGGCCCGGTTCGTCAAAAGCGGCTTTGATGGCCTTTTTAGTAATCTCGTTAAATACGACGCGCTTATAGCGTTCTTCATCGCCGCCGATGGTTTCCTGCAAATGCCAGGCAATCGCTTCCCCCTCGCGGTCGAGGTCGGTTGCCAGGTAGATGTCGTCGGCGTCTTTGGCGAGCTTCTTCAGTTCCGCGACCACTTTTTCCTTGCCTGGAAGAATTTGATATTGCGCCTTCCAGTGATTCTGCGGATCCACGCCCATACGGCTGATCAATTGTTCGCGCGCCTTTTTTTCCCGGTGCAACGCCTTCTGCTCAGGCGACATTTTGCGAGTCTGCGCCGCGGCCTTGGCCCTGGCTTTGGGATCAACAGGTTTTTTGGTGCCACCGCCCACCGGCAAATCCCGGATATGGCCGACACTGGATTTCACGACAAAGTCTTTTCCCAAATATTTGTTAATGGTTTTCGCCTTGGCCGGCGATTCCACAATAACCAGAGATTTTCCCATAAATACTTACTTTGACCGGTTTACCATTTTCACAAAGGCGCGAATATACACGCTCTATAGGTGGATAGGTCAAGTGAATTATTTGGAATTTTTGACAAAAAGTTGGTTATTGCCGGATCGCAACCCGCAAATTTTCAAGCGCTTCCGCGATGCAGGCCACCTCCTCCAACTCCCCCTGCTCCCGCCAAAAAATGCTTAAATTCCTGCCACTTGCCGCCAGACCCACGACGTCTTCCGGCAGCTCGTTAAGGGTTCGCTCAATAAATGGATGCAACGCCCCGGCGGCCTTTCTTCCCAGCCAGCGCCAGTCCGCCCAGGGTGACGGATCACCGCGGCGGGTATTTTTGACCAGCAGCCAATCCTCTGCAAACGGCGTCGGATTAGGTTTGCTGTCGAGTGGCCAATGCAGTTGATACTGGACGTATTCAAGCCTCCCCTCGCCCTCCCTGGCGTCCGGCGCTTTGCTCAATTGCACGTTTAATCCCTTGGAAGAGGCCAGGCTTCGCATCTGCGCCGACTTTTTCTGCCGCGCGGATGGCTTGATCCAAATCAGTGAAGAGAGGATTAACGCCAGAACCAGAGCTACCAACAAATACGACATTGTGCTATTAATAAGCTATTGAAACAGTTAGGGGAATCCGGATATGTCTAATTATCGCCATATTCTTGTCGCGCTTGACCTGTCGCCTGAATCGAAAGTCGTGGTGGATCGGGTCAAGAATAACCTAGCCGAATCAGAGGCCAAAATCACCCTTGTTCACGTGCTTGAGCCGCTGTCATTTATCTATGGCGGCGATATACCCATAGACCTATCGGAACTGCAGGAACAAATGGAAAAACAGGCCGTCGACCGATTAAAAGAAGCCGGCGAAGCGCTCAATGTAGCAGCCGAGGACCAGCATGTCATTATCGGCCAACCCGCCCACGAAATACAGGATTTCGCCAGGAAACTCGAGGCGGATTTGATTGTAATGGGCACCCACGGCCGCCACGGACTGGCCCGAATATTCGGCTCCACCGCGAACGGTGTACTGCACGGCGCACCCTGTGATGTTTTTGCGGTATTGATAACAGATTAACGCGTTCTGCCGCTGCAATGCCGGAAGTAGGCTTGCAGTATTGCAGGGAGTTCCTCGCCAATGTACTAGTGTCTGGAATAGATTGGTCATACTTTTCCAGGTCGGTGCGAATCGCCTGGGGAGATGCCTTTGCAGACGCGCTGTGAACCCATCCCTGGGAGCTCGACACCCGCGTCCCTGCGGGTGACGGTCTGCAAAGGCATCTCCCCAGTCAATTCTTCAGATCTACCGCTTTACTACTTAAAAAGGTGCTTTTGCCAGAAAAGTAGCATCGCAGTTAATTTGAAGGCTGGGGTTGGGTAAGGGTTTCGGAACCTTCGCCGGCAGGGAAGCCGGCGCAGAGCTTACACGGACGTATTCACAGCGTGTTCCGAAACCCTTACCCGACCGCAGCCGCCACCAACCTGAAAAAGTATGACCAATCTATTCCGAGCACCACCTACCACCACAACTGCACCTTCCAAGCCAATAATTGTCATACCTATAATAGAATCTCCACTAACAAGAGATAGTTATTACGTTTATTTAAACAATTTTATACCTATTATTCTTGCCCTAACGCGTCAAGAACAATAAGCTTGCGCCCATATGCATAAATATCTGCCATACCTGCTAGTCATCTATTTGTTGTTTGTTCCCAGACTCTTATGGGCCAATACCGACAAATCACTTGACCAACAGCGCCTCCTCTATCAGCAGGCCCTCGAGGCCCTTAGCCGCGGCAAACGCAACACCTATAAAAAGCTCGCTGCACAGTTGGCCGACTATCCGCTCCACCCCTACCTGCAATACGCAGAGCTGGCTACCCGGATTCGCCTCTCGTCGCGGCAGCCCATCGAGGCTTTCCTGGAACAATACGATGGGCTGCCGGTTGCCCGTCGCCTGCGCCACCGCTGGCTGGAGTATCTTCGCAAGCGAGACCGCTGGCGCGATTACCTGAAGTATCATCAGGCGGGGAATGGAACAACGGAACAGCGGTGCTACTATCAATACGCCAGATATCGCAACGGCGAGCGCGACCAGGCGATCGAGCAGGCCCTAAAACTCTGGTCTGCCGGCAAGTCGCAACCGCAGGCGTGCGACAAGTTGTTCGGCATCCTGATACATAACAAACTCATCAGTGAACGGCTGGCCTGGCAGAGGTACAACAAGGCGTTGATCGGACACCAGTATCAGCTGGCCCGCTACCTGAAGCGATTTTTTACCTCGACACACTACCGAGAGCTGGCCGATACCTACTACAAGATTCACCGCGAACCCCGGATGCTCGGCCGCATTGAGATTGATTACGAGCCGTCACCGGAACTGCTGGCGGTTATTGAGCGCGGCATTGTTCATCGCGCGCGCAGGGATGCGCTGTCCGCGATGGGTTATTGGAGCCGCTACCATCAAGTCTATCCGTTCAGCGCAAAAGCAGAGAAAACCATAATCGAAGCACTGGTCAAGGGGCTGTATCAGCAGGACCAGGTGCAAGTTGCCGATAATTACCTGAAAGACAATCGCTATAAAACGGACACCAGCCTGATCGCCTGGCGCATTCGCCAGGCGATTGGCGAGGGCGCCTGGCAGACTGTACTGGACTGGATAGATCTGCTGCCCGCCGAATACCAGCAGGACAAGCGGTGGCGCTACTGGTCAATTCGCGCCGGCGAACTGCTCAATCCGGCGGCGAAGGACGTTTACCAGCAGCAATACGCGCAGCTTGCCGACAGCCGCAATTATTACAGCTTTCTCGCCAGCGAACACGCGGGGCTAGATTACCAACTGGAGCATATGCCCAGCAATCCGCCGGCGGAACAGATTGCAGCCATAGAAGCCCTGCCCGCCTTCCAGAGAATTCGCGAACTCCTGTACCACCAGGAGCTGACCAACGCGCGGCGGGAATGGTCCCAAGCAACACGCAATTTCAGTGAAGACCAGTGGTTGAACGCAGCCCATGTGGCCAGTCGCATGGGCTGGCACAGCAAGGCGATTAGCAGCATGATTGAAGCCAGCTACTGGGACGATATTGACATTCGCTTTCCGGTAGTCCACTGGAAAACCTTCTCCAACGAAGCACGGCTATCCAAAATTCCGCTGCAGTGGCTGATTGCCGTGGCTCGCCAGGAAAGCTCCCTGGCGACGGATGCCGCATCTTCCGCCGGTGCGCGGGGTCTTATGCAGCTGCTGCCCGCAACCGCGCGTGAAACCGCCCGAAAGAACCAGATTCGCTACAAACATTCAGTTGAGTTGCTTAAACCTGAGCTCAATATAAAACTGGGTAGTCTCTATTTCCGGCAAATGCTGGACCGCTTCGGCAACAACCGCATACTGGCGACGGCCGCTTACAACGCAGGGCCTCACCGAGTAGACAGATGGCTTGCTGAAACGGATGAAGCACTGCCCTTCGACGCCTGGATTGAACAGATTCCGTTCAAGGAAACCCGCAACTATGTGCAAAATGTGATGGCGTTTTCGATTATCTACGCTCACCATCTGAATGTTAAGCAGGCCATGCTGAACGGCAAGGAAAAACAGCAACTGCTATGAGGTTTAATTCGTGAAGCTGGTTGATATCGGGGTCAACCTGGCAAACAGTCAATTCAAAAGCGATCTGGTGGAGGTGCTGGCGCGGGCGCGCGATGCCGGAGTGGCAACCTTGGTTTTGACGGGAACCTCAGAAACATCCAGTGAACAGATACAGGGGCTAGCCAACAAGCTGTCCACAGAATTTCCCGCGATGCTGTTCACCACAGTGGGCGTGCACCCCCACGAAGCCAGCGACTATTCGGCGCGGACCTCCGACAGGTTGCGCGATCTGGCAACGCAACCCGGTGCAGTCGCGATCGGCGAAACCGGTCTGGACTTCAACCGCGACTACTCGCCTCGAGACAGTCAGGAAATGGCGTTCCAAGCCCAATTGGAACTGGCCGCAGAAATGCAGCTACCGGTATTTATGCACGAGCGGGATGCCCATCAGCGACAGTTTGAAATACTGAAACACTACCGGGATCAGCTCACGGATGGCGTGATCCACTGCTTCACCGGCGACAAGACGGCGCTGTTCAATTACCTGGACCTCAACCTGCACATAGGCATTACCGGCTGGATTTGCGATGAAAGGCGCGGCGCTGAACTGCAGCGGTTGGTGCACAACATACCGCTGAACCGGTTAATGCTGGAAACCGACGCACCTTACCTACTGCCTCGCAACATCACGCCAAAGCCAGTGAGCCGCCGCAATGAGCCCGCCTACCTCCCCTGGGTGCTGGAGGGCGTAGCCGCCCACCGCGCGGAAACACCCGAGACCATTGCCGCCGCTACAACAGCAACCGCTGTTAAGTTTTTCAGGCTTTCCAACTAAACTGTTCAAATGGCGGATCGACCGGCGTGTCGGCAATATGGTTGATGTAGTTGCTCATCACCTTTTGCGATATCCCTAGAATCACTTCGAGGACATGTTGTCGGGTATAACCGGCGCTGTAAAAAGCATCCAGGTCCGCCGGCGATACGCGGCCTCGCTCCCGCAATACACGCAGAGTAAAGCTGCGCAGCGCTTCGAGCCGGGCATCGGGCAAGGGGGTTGCGTCTCTCAATGCGTTGGAGATCGCCCGATCCACCCCCATCATACTTGCAATCGCAGTGTGGGCCGGCACACAGTAATGGCAGCCGTGCTCAACGTTGATGGTTTGCCAGACAACGGTGAGCTCGTCATTGTCGAACGAGGACTTCTGAAACAGATCGCCGAGTGCTTTGTAGGCCTCCAGTACGCCGGGCGATTCCGCCATAACGGCGTGCAAATTGGGCAGCATACCGAACTCCCGTATCGAGTCCTCGAGAAGTGCTTTACTTCCTTCAGGCGCCGAGTCGACATCGTGCAAGGTGAAATCGGACATGGTGACTACCTCCTTTGAGGATGTATTGGAATGACCGTTCAATTATCTACTAATTACATGAATAATTCATTACGTAATCTATAGGGCACCTCTATTAATTGCACATGACCTCTGCGTGGCCTGAATGGTACCAGAGCAAGGCGCCTCGCGAAGGCGAAGGCTGGTTGTCCTTTGCGAGCGA
>JANQKW010000119.1 GCA_028280905.1 Porticoccaceae bacterium | reverse complement strand
AAGGGTGGTTCCCTTTGCCAGGGCTGCAACGCGGTGGCGGGACACCACAGCAGCGCCCTTCGGGTTGGCGTGTCAGCGCCCATGGACGGCGTTGCGCCTCTTGGCAAGGGGGATGGCCATTCCCGGCGAAGCGCGCCTTGCCATGACCGCTTACACACCAACTGCATCCGTCATAATTACCTTGAAGGAGTACTAGCATAAGATAGCTTCTGCGTGATTGAAAGCAACCTTGATTCGGACCTCGCAAAATAACTGTCCCAGTCCCGCGATGGACGATAAGCTAGACTTACCTCTGTACCCACACCAATAGGATCCCCAAATAGATGTCTTCGCCAAGAGAGCTGCACAACAACACCTCCACTGGGCAGAAGATGGTGGAATCCGCGTGGCTGGACACCCACTTCCAGGCGTCCCGCGCGGAATACGAGGCAATGCTGCGGGAATCGGGGATCCGGCAAGGCTGGCACGTATTGGATGCAGGTGCCGGCAGCGGTAGCTACATACCCCTGTTAAGCGATATGGTCGGCAGCCACGGTACCCTAACCACCGTGGATCTGGCTGCGGAAAACGTGGATGCCCTGAAGAAGCGCTTGCAGGAATCACCCACCGGTTGCACGGTGCAGATCTACCAAAGTGACTTGCTGGATATGCCGTTCCCGAACGACAGCTTCGACGCCGTCTGGTGCGCCAATTCCATCCAGTATTTTCGCTTTCCCCAGTGGTCTTCCCTGTTGGCGGAATTCAAGCGGGTGCTCAAACCCGGCGGCCTGGTTGCCATCAAGGAATTCGATGACATAGGCGTACACTTCGGGCCCTTCGATCATGCGTTAATCTGGCGTTTAATCGAACGGATAAGAAACTCCGACCTGATCCTTGGGGCAGGCAGCCCTTTTACCGTTAATCTCAATACGGCCTTGTTATCAGCGGGATTCGAGCAGGTCAATTTCCGCACCTATACCGGTGATTTTCACCACCCGCTAACACCCGTTCAGCAGGCTTTTTTAACGTCGGCGCTGACGCTCTATTACACACTCTCCCAACAAGCGGACATCCCTGCGGAAGAAAAGCGCTGCTGGCAGCAGAAGCTCGGCGACCCGGAATCCGAGGAGTATTTGCTGAAACAACCGGATTTTTATTTCAGGGAAGTGCACGGGTTAGCCACGGCAAGAAAAGGCTTATTGTAGACCTACCACGACCCGCGCTTTTAATCGTTACCCACCTTTGCGGGACGTTTAGCCTATTTAGAACAGGGTGGAGAAAGGCAGAATCGATTTACTATGCGCAGCCCCCAAAATGTAAGCATAAATTAACAAGCCCCCTGCCAGCCCCGTCCATCTTCTTCGTCCATTTGTACCCCAGCGCAGCATTAAAAGGCCGAAACCGATATAAAGGAACAACGCGATCAGCTTCGCCAACAACCAGGGTTGTGAAATCGGTGAAATTGCCCAACCGTAAACCATTACAAAACCGCTTATCAACAAGCAGGTATCTATGACATGCGGCATCGTTTTCGTAAGTCTATGTTGGCGGAGTGGATGCTGCATAATCGCAATCAAGCCGCGCAACAAAAAACCTACGCCTGTCATATAGGCGCAGAACACATGTATGAGTTTTGCAGTTAACATATGCCTAGCGCCTAATTTTTGTCATGTTTTTATCACCATTAATTTTGATCGCCAAGATATCTGCGCTTAACAGCAACGGTGTTGACTAAAAGCACCTCTAATCGGCCAGCTTTATGTAATTTTTAGCGCCACAAAACTGTAATATGAGTATAATATCCCAGCGCTAGCATTAGGCTATGTGACCCCGTCAACAGCACCGGATCTCGCAAAGTATGGACACTAAACTCCCTTCAGACGACAAAAAGAAGTATCTGCTGCTCTCCACCTGGACTTGGATGGCTACCCACGCCACTGAAGCCGAAGTGAAAAAACGCGGCAGGGAAAATATTATCAAGGCCTTTGGCTCTATCGAGAAAGCCGTCGAATTCCAACAGCACTACCTGGCGGCGGAAGCAACTGAGGCAAAGGCCGGTTAACCGTTGCGGCGCCTCTCGATGGGATCGCCGGCAACACTGCCGTCAGGCACCCGGCGCCAGTTCGTAGCAAGACTGGTACTGGTCTTCACTGATGCCGATTTTCATGCGTCTCTGGCGCACGAAGCTGCGCAGCAGCTTATCCATAACCGCCAAGATCCGCTGGTCACCGGCAATCTTGTAGGGACCATGCTTGGCGATTTGTTCGATGCCGAATGCCTTGACATTGCCCGCCACTAAACCGGAAAACGCCGCCCGCAGTTGTGACGCCAGTTGGTGGGTGGGCAAACGGTAGTCCAGCTGCAAAGCCGCCATATTCTGGTGGGTTGGTATAAAGGGGTGTTGCAGCCCGTCATCGATATGCATCATCCAATTGAAACAGAACGCCTCCTGGGTATCGCTGCGCTGTCGGCGAACTTTTCCGACGGCTTTTTTAACCGACCGCGCCACTTCGGTCGGGTCGCCGACGATTAACCGGTAAAAACCCGCCGCCTGATCACCGAGCGCAGTGCGAATAAAGTCGTCTAACTCGGCGAAGTACGCCTCGCTGGAGGCCGGCCCGGTAAAGATAACCGGCAGCTGCTGCTGGTTATCCGGATGGGTGAGAATGCTCAACAAGTAGAGAATTTCTTCAACCGTGCCCACACCGCCGGGAAACACGATAATGCAGTGCGCCAGCCGCACGAAAGCCTCCAACCGCTTCTCGATATCCGGCATGATCACCAATTCATTGACAATCGCATTGGGCGATTCGGAGGCGATAATCCCCGGTTCGCTGACCCCTATATAGCGGCCCTTCTTTACCTGCTGCTTGGCGTGCCCAACGGCGGCGCCCTTCATCGGCCCCTTCATCGCGCCTATGCCACAGCCGGTCACGATATCCAGGCCGCGCAGGCCAAGTTGGTAGCCCACTTCCTTGGAGTAGTCGTATTCAACCCTGGATATCGAGTGCCCTCCCCAGCAGACGGCCAGGTTGGGGGCGAGGTTGGGGCGCACGACTCCAGCATTGCGCAGTATTCGGAACACCGCGTCAGTGATGCCTTCCGAGGTATTCAAGTTGAAGCGCCGCTCACCGCTGATTTTAAACTCGGTGAATACGATGTCGCGCAGCGCCGAAAAAAGGTGCTCTTGAATACCTCGGATCATCTCGCCGTCTACGAACGACTGCATCGGTGCATTGTGAATCTCCAGCTTGACGCCTCGGGATTGGGGTATCACCCGAATGTCGAAATCCGAGTAATTGGCCAAGATAGCCGCGGCGTCATCCTGTTCGGTATCGGTATTCAATATAGCCAGCGCACAGTTGCGGAATAGCTGAAAGACTTCCTCGGTGGATGTGATCAATCCGGCTATTTCATGCTGGGACAGCAGATTCAGGCTGCTTTTCGGGCGAATAGTGACGCGGGCGATTTTTTCCATAGCGGTAAATATTAGGCTGCCAATGCGGCGCTATTGCGACGCCTCCGAGATGCGCTGTTCGCGCTCATCCACCAGCTTCTGCAGATTTTTGGCGTCCTCGATCAATTTTGGAATTTCGCCCATGGGGATAGTGGCGGGAAATGGCAGGCTGTTAACGATGGATTCAGCGCCCGACGGATCCTCCGGCTCGGTTTGCCGCGGCGGCAGGCCCTTGATCAGGTTGCGGTCCGGGTCGACCTGTACCGTCTGGACATGGCGCATATCCTCCGGCGGAGTATCGGAAAACTGCCATACGCCGTTGGCGTCTTGCCAGCGATACACCGTGCTGGGCTCGGTGGAAACAACCGCACCCTTCACCTGGTTGAATTCCTTGCGAGCTTGATGCTGCAGGCCGTCTGCATCCGGCACCAAATCGCCGGGTGACAGCCAGGGTTCACCTCCGGGGGTTTCGAGAAAGAACAAACCACCTATCCCCACAACCAACAGCATGCTGAGAAATCCGGATAGCATTTTCATATGAGCCGCCTCCCTTGTTCTTGTCGTCCCATTCTATTCGGCAACGGTAATGGTGATTTTCTCCGAGATAACCGGCGGATCGTGGGGCACGTGAAACTTATCGCCGAGGATAAGTTGCAGCGTATGCGTCCCCTTGGGCAATGTTAGTTGCGTTTCGGTTTGGCCGCCGCCGAAGTGTTTAACCTCGCTTCCCATCGGCTTGTCCATGGCCGGTAGCTCACCGTTGACAATTAAGTGATGGTGGCCGGTATTGGCGTTTTCGATGCCCGCCGGCGCCACGCCCATCCCGGAGAGCCCGAAACGTACGGTGAATGTTTCACCTACCACCTCGCCGTCCTGTGGCGATATAAAATACACCCTAGCGCCCTGCGAAGACACCGTGCGGGGGATATCATCCGCCATCACACCGGCAGTGGATAGAATCGAGCCAAACACCACTCCAATAAAAAATCGCATAGGGTAATACCTCTTCCGCTTGTCGTTATGCTTCTCAGCCACAAAGGTAACACAGCCCGCCGAAAAAGGCGCTTTTCAAGGCCAACCGCGAACAACACCTTTTTCAGGAGGCAGTTTCACCCGGTCGGGGTAATCGGTAAACACCCCGTCAACACCAAATTCCGCCATTCGCGCGATGTCCTCCGGTTGGTTGACGGTATAAACAAATACCCGCAGTCCGGCAGCCTGCGCTTTTGCGACAACACCGGCGGTTACATTCTTTAACGGTAGATGCAGTGAGTAGGGGTTGAATTGCTCGACCGTCATACTGATATCTAGGTGGTCCCATCCGGCCGCGAATTCGGGTAGCAAGACGCCAATCCGCGCGCCCGTGTTCCTGTCGCACACTGCTTTTAAGGCCTGCGGGTTAAACGAGGATACCAGGGCCCATTCCGCGCTCGGCTGAGCCGCTATAAAATCGGCCACCGCGCCCGCGGTATTCGGGCCCTTCAGTTCAATATTGATACCGGCCCGCTGACCCACCTCCCGGTACACTTCCTCCAGGGTTGGAATCCGCTGGTTTTGCTCGAGTGTCAGCGAACGCAAATGGGCCAGGTCATGGTCCATAACAAAACCGCTGCCGCTGGTGGTCCTTTCCAACCGCTCATCGTGGATAACCAGCAGACTTCCCTGCACGTTGTAGACATCCAACTCTACGCAGGACGCCCCCAATTCAAGCGCCTTGCGAAATGAAATCAGGGTATTTTCCGGCGCATAGCCCATTGCGCCCCTGTGGCCTATGCAGAGCATTCCGGTTTCCCGCTCATTAGATCCCCGTTTATTGACGAACCGTCTCCTCAGCCGGCAGGGAGATAACACCGCCGCTTTCAGCGGCAGCCGGCGCCACGGCCTTCTGATTACCGCGCTGATCGACCCCCACCTGCACGGCGTAGCCTATCGCCCGGGCGACGCTGCTGCCATCCGGCATTTGCACGGCGACAGACAGGTCGAGATAATAGCGGCCCGAACGTTCAGCGAGCAACTGCAGCGGTAACCGGTAATCCTCGCCGGCCGACAGTTGATAACGGCTGGTTACCTCTGCGCCCAGGATTTCCAGGCCCTCCGAAGCGGCAACGGTTACCGACATAGTCCCCTCGCTATAACCGGCCCGCAACACCAACTCAACGGATTGAACCTGGCCGGGAGCCAACTGCGGCACCCCCCGGTTAACCAGATAAATCGCCGCGCCCGGTTTCCGGTAAGGTGTTGGCTCTCCTGCCAACGTTTCGAGTCCCGCATCCGGCCCGACGACAGCTTGTTGAGCGGCGCCCTCGCCGTTGCAACTCGGCAATGCCGCTATCGCCGTCAATAACAGCAGTGTTCCCGTATTCATAGTCGTCTCCAAGGTATTGCTCAGAAAACGCTAACGGCGAAACAGACATTGCCGCCGGTGGTGTCGTCTTCGTCAATATTGCCAAATTCGTATAACTCAAACACGTGAGTGCCCGCCGACAGATTGAAAACGCCCAGCTCCCGGTTCACCTCGCTGCTGCTGGCTATGCCGCGCAATACCCCAGCCTGATAGACGTTTATCTCCGGATCGGAGGGCGACAGCCCGCTGGTTCTCACCGCCCGGAAACTGTAGCTGCCGGACGCGGCGATATCCACGCGAAAGAAGCGGCGGTTTTCTATTTTATTGAATTCGCCCTCGGCGGTAATGGCGGTTCCCACCGCTGCCTGATCGCTGCAAGCGGTAACGCTCGCACCGCCTACTGTAACGGTTTGGTATACGGGCAATATCGGACCATGGCTTTCGCCCGCCCCAAAGGGTCCGGTGCCGTCTATACCCTCGGCAACCAGCAGCGCATTAATCGCCGCGGCGTCGGCAGGCCGCTGGTTTAGCAATTCGTCAATAAACGAAAATATACTGGTGAAACTGGTTTGCTGCTGATAGCTGTTGTCAGTGAGTACAGCAAAAATAGGCTCAAACCCCAAACTCAGGGTATCGGCGCCGTCGCTGGCGCTGTCAAACAAATCATAGAGGATGGTCTGCACGGAAGGCTCGCTGAACCAGCCGGGATTGACGAAACGGTTGGTCTCGACAGAAAAAGAAAAGCCGGCAGCCTGTTGCGCATCTACCGCGTCCCGGTAAACCGGGTCGCCGGTAACCATGCCGGACAGGGCGTTGCCCCAGCCTTCGCCAAACGCCACCCTGGGGTCGAGCCGCTCACCGAGGGCGTGCGCCCCACCGATGCTGTCGGAGCGGGAAAACTTATCCTCAAAGTAATGCCCCCACTCATGGACAATCAGATGGCCGTCGTACTCATCGGTATCCATATTCTCGGCGCCAAGCAGATAAATATTGCCCTCCGCGGGACTGTAAAAACTGGTGGGCAACTCACCCGCTGCCGTGTCTATGCCATTTTCCACCTGCCGGTTGTTGACGCTCCAGCGCAATTCAGCCGCCGGAAAGACCGCCTGGGGGCTTGCCGACAACACCAGTTGCACGGCATCGTAAACAGAATCCAGGATAGCAAACGGCGCCGCCACCCGGGCATTACCGTAACTGGCGCCG
>JANQKW010000231.1 GCA_028280905.1 Porticoccaceae bacterium | reverse complement strand
CCCGCTGATGCAGCTCGAGTTGGTGCAGGCTGGCTTCCACCTGTTCCTTTGGAACGCCCTGTTCGGTGACGCGTTTGAGTACATTGAGAATAAGCTGCTCCACCGCTTCGGCTTTCTCGGGGTCGCTTCCCTCCAGGCCGCAGACGAAACACATTTCTTTTTGTGAGTCGTCCATGCCGCATAGGGGGGAGGGTGCGGTGCCCAGGTCGGTGGTCTCCAGCGCCTGCTGTAACGGTGACGCGCTGTTGTCCAGCAGCACGCTGCTCAACAGGTGGGCCCGCATGGCGCTTTCCAGGTCGGTTGATTTACCCAACAGCCAGCCGACAACAACATGGGTTTTATGTTCGGTGGAGCCCTGTTCGTCAAAGGCATAACTTTCCTCAACCGCAATCGGAGCGGTCAGGCGCTGTTCGTCCGGCACGGAAATCTCTTCGGACAGTTTTTCAAATGCGTTTAACGCGAGGTTCTCAAATTTTTCCTGCAGTTGTTGCGCGGGCAGATCGCCAAAGGTCATAAAGATGGCGTTGCTGGGGTGATAGTGGGTTTGGTAGAAGGCCTTTAACTGCTGGTAGCTGAGGTCGGGAATCTTTTCCGGTTCGCCGCCGCTGTTGTAATGATAAGTGGTGATGGGGTAGAGATGTTCGCATAGGGTATGCCAGAGTTTGGACGGCACTGAACTCATGGCGCCTTTCATTTCGTTAAACACAACGCCCTTGTATTGCAGCGGCGAGTCCGGATTGTCCGGCTCGGAGAACTCCAGGCGGTGCCCCTCCTGGGCAAAATCCAGTGGGTCGAGCCGGGAGAAGAACACCGCATCCAGGTAGACCTGCAGCAGGTTGTCGAAATCCTTGCGGTTTTGGCTGGCGAACGGGTAGGCCGTCCAATCCGAACTGGTGAAGGCGTTCATAAAGGTGTTGAGGGAACGCCGGATCATCATAAAGAACGGGTCCCGCACCGGATATTTCTTGCTGCCGCACAGCGCGGTGTGCTCGAGAATATGCGCCACGCCGGTTGAATCCTCCGGCACCGTGCGCAGCGCCACCAAAAACACATTTTCCGGATTGTCCGAGGCCAGGTGGATATGCTGCGCGCCGGTTTTTCTGTGGCGGTACTCTTCCACGGTGAGGTTTAGCGATTCAATGGGTTGACTGCGCAGCAGTTCAAATGCGGTATGGGCGTTCATAGGGTATCTTTCGGAAGTATCAAACCCGCTATTGTAATGCAATTGTCGGCTATACTGGGATAACATTTCGCGGCACAATAGCCGCATTATTTGCGAGGATACAGAATAATGAAGGTGCTTAAGTATTTACTTTACCTGGTAGGGCTGCTGGTGTTGGTTGGTGTGATTCTGCCCTCCAAAACCCACCTGGAGCGTTCCATCGAGCTGACAGTATCCAAATCGGCTGCATTTGAATACCTCAACAACATTCGCAATTTTAATAACTGGTCGCCCTGGCACGGCATCGACCCCGACACCCGTTACGAATTTACCGGCCCGCGCTCGGGCGTCGGCGCTAAGATGCGTTGGGATAGCGACAACAGCAACGTCGGCAAGGGTACCCAGGAAATTGTCAACAGCGTTCCCGACAGCCGCGTGGATATCGCACTTGCGTTTGAGGGAATGGGCACCGCCAGTGCCAGTTATATTCTGAGGGACGGCGAGCAAGGCGCCAATGTCACCTGGGCCTATGAAGGGGACCACGGCTGGAATTTGATAAGCCGTTATATGGGCTTTTTTATGCTGGAGACGTTTCTCGGCCCCATGTACGAAGAGGGGCTCGGCAACCTGAAGCAAATTCTCGAAGCGCAAAAAGTGCCGAAGCTTGCGGAACGCTTTGAGATTGCCACCGAGGAAATCGATTATCAGGTCGGGGCGGAATCCTTTACCGGCTTTATCGCCTATCCGCAAAACGGCAGTTCTAGCGCCGGTATCCTGGTGGTGCACGAATGGTGGGGTCACAATGATTATGCCCGCCATCGGGCGGAAATGCTGGCGCGTGAGGGCTACACGGCATTTGCGCTGGATATGTACGGCAGCGGCAAGCTTGCCGAGCACCCGGATGATGCGGCTAAGTTTATGAATGCGGTGTTCGCCGAGGCGGGCGCGGCCAAAGCCCGTTTCGAGGCGGCAATGGATATTCTCAAAGCCAGGGAGACGGTGAACCCGGAACGGCTAGCGGCCATTGGTTATTGTTTCGGCGGTGCTACCGTGCTGAATATGGCCAGAGCGGGACTCGACTTGAAAGGCGTGGTCAGTTTTCACGGCAATCTGGCCACGCAGTCACCCGCCCAGCCGGGGCAGGTAAAGGCGAAAGTGCTGGTCTACCACGGCAACGAGGATCCCTTTGTTCCGGCGGAGCAAGTGACCGCCTTTAAAACGGAAATGGACGCCGCCGGCGTCGACTACAGCTTCACCGGTTTCGACGGCGCCAAGCATTCGTTTACCAACCCAGGGGCCGACGCCTTCGCGGAGAAATTTGATATGCCGCTGGCCTATAGCCCGCAGGCGGACGCGGAATCCTGGAAGGGGATGCTGACATTTTTCGAAACACTGTTCGAATAGCAAAATAATGATTGCGTCACGCCGGCAACCCTGTTTAGAATGAAGCGTTGGAGGAGACAGGTGGGAAGCCTGTTTCCGGATGGAAAATCGTTAACTTATTGAAAGAAGAATGGCTCAACAGCATACCTGCATTATCAAGTTTGCACGCCCGGCACTGCATAGAGTGCGCTGGGTGCTGCGCCCGTGTTTTGTGGGGAGTGTTGTGAGCTGACCTTAATAGAATTTTTTAAAGCCGCAACGTTCCGGACGCTGCGGCTTTTTTTATGGGCGCGGCGCCGGGACAGAAATGACAAAAAGGGAAAACAATCATGTCCGTGCCAGCCGCCTATGCAGCCGTCATCCTGATCTGGTCGACAACGCCCCTGGCTATCCAGTGGAGCAATACGTCGCTAACACCGATCTCCGCTATAGCCGCGCGCATGCTGCTGGCCTGGTTGCTAGTGGCCGTTGCCGGTCGGTTGATCTTCCCTCGGCCGCTGGCGGCGCGCCGCCACTGGAAGAGTTATACGGCGGGCAGCCTCGGCATTTTTCCCACCATGTTTATGGTGTATCAGGCGGCGCAGTATATTCCTTCGGGATTGATCGCGGTATTCTTTGGCCTGTCGGTGTTTTTTAATGCCATGTTTGCGTTTCCCATACTGGGTGAACGGGCTCTCTCGCCGCTGCGTTACCTGGCGCTGTTTTTGGCCCTGGCCGGGCTGGGGGTTATCAGCTATGGTCAAATGGCGGTGGCGGGGGATGCCTGGAAGGGTATCCTGCTATTGCTGCTGGCGGTCATGCTATATTCCCTCAGCATCGTGCTGGTGAAGCGCTACGGCGATGCGATCGACGGCCCCAGCCAGATGCAAGGTTCGATCCTGTTTTCCCTGCCTGGGTTACTGGCTGCCTGGTGGCTGTTGGACGGAAGTGTTCCCCAGCAATTAGAGAGCCGCTCTATCTATGCGGTGTTGTACCTGGTTGTGGTTGGCACCCTGCTGGGATTTTCGCTGTTTTTCTATTTGGTGCAGCGGGTATCGGCGGTTTCCATCGGCCTGATACCCTTGGTGACACCTGCCATGGCCATTTGGTTTGGCAGCGCACTTAACGGCGAATCTGTGACATTTTCGCTGCTTGCCGGCTCAACATTGACTATTATGGGACTGGGGTTATTTAATCAGGCGGCAATACGGGCCTGGATAAAACGCAAACCCCAAGAGGTGGTGCATAGTCCGGATAAGTGCCTCGAGTAAACCGCACTGTGGGCTCGCCGGAATGAACAATTGAGGAGGTTGCTCGTGTCGAAACTATT
>JANQKW010000185.1 GCA_028280905.1 Porticoccaceae bacterium | reverse complement strand
TGCCAAGAGGCGCAACGCCGTCCATGGGCGCTGACACGCCAACCCGAAGGGCGTTGCTGTGGTGTCCCGCCACCGCGTTGCAGCCCTGGCAAAGGGAACCACCCTTAGCGGCGGGCTGCGCCTTGTGGCGAAACTCCACAACAACGCTGAATCCGCAATTATCTCCTTGAAGGAGCACCAGTCTCCCGTTTCTATAAGAGCATCAATGCTGAAAGTCTCGGCATTTGAGTTCTCTTGCAAGTTGTTCTGGGATCAGCAAACCCTATGCCACAAAACATAACCCTCTGTTTTTTATAGTGTTATTAGCGGGCAGAAAAGCACCGTGCCTGTTTATGGCGCACAATTCACGGCTTTTTTTTTCGCTTGCACCAAATTGGCGCTTTTCTGAAAAAACCATAAAATGGTGTTTGCGGTATAGGGGTGGGATTAATCGTAAAGCTTTTGTAAATACCGCCGGCGCAACGGGTTAATCAACGGGTGGCGGATTAAAATGTAGCTCCGGAGAAAATTTGTGATAACGTCCAAACGGCTGTAAAAAAATGGCGACGGAAAAAACAATGAACCAAATCAGTGTAGGAATTCTGGAAGACGAATTACCCCAGGCGGAGATGCTGCAACGCTGGCTGGCGGAAGAGGGCTACAAGGCGTTCCACAGCACTACCGGCGAGGATTTTGTGCGGCAGGTGGCGCAGCAGTCGCCGGATATCCTGGTGTTGGACTGGCAACTGCCCGACTGCGAAGGCATCAATATTCTGTCCCGGGTGCGCGACCAACTTAACTTCACCGGACCGGTAATTTTCGCCACCGCCAAGGACAGCGAGGACGACATAGTCGCCGCGCTAAAGCTGGGGGCCGACGACTACCTGGTCAAGCCGCTGCGCAAGAATGAGCTGAGCGCGCGGCTGGATTCCATCTGGCGACGCGCCGGCGGCAAGAAAACCCAGCAATTGACCCTGGGTCCCATCGAGATAGCTATCGACCAGCACCGGGTGTACGTCAATGGCGAAGAAGTTAACCTCACCGCAACCGAATTCCGGCTGGCGGTTTGCGTGCTGCAAAACGAGGGCAACCTGCTGTCCAGGGAATTCCTGCTGAAGGAAGTCTGGGGCGTCGGCGCCGACCTGGATACCCGCACGGTGGACATGCATATGAGCCGGGTGCGGCGGCTGCTTAAGATAGGCCCGGAAATGGGTTATTGTATAAAAACCATCTACCGCCACGGTTACCGTTTGGAGAAGCTTTAGGGCCTGTTAACAGACCCTAATAGGGACAGACAAGAATGAAAATAACCTCGCTGAAATACAGCATCCTGTTGCTGCTAGCCTCCGTCTTCGCAAGCGCCCAGGCGCAGCCGTCCGACTGGGTCTACTACGCCAAGCAGGGCGACACCCTTTGGGACCTGTGCCTGCAATACACCAATAAGCGCGGCTGTTGGATAGAACTGGCCCGGCACAACCAAATAGACAACGACCGCCGCATCCCGCTGAACACCGCCATTCGAATTCCGCTGGCCTGGCTGAAACAGCCGCCGGTGCTCGGCAGGGTTAGTCACGTCAGCGGCCAGGTATCCTACCGGCGGTACGGCGGGCAGGATGCCGCGCCGTTAACAGCGGGCCAGCTGGTGCACCTGGGCGGTGCGGTGATCACCGGCGAGGGCAGTGCTACCCTGTTGCTGGACAACCATCACCAGGTGTTGGTCAGGCCGCACAGTGTGCTGCAGTTAAACGGCTACTCCGGGCGGCGGCAAAATGAGGCGCAACAAGCGGCCGAGGCGGATATCACCCTGATGTTACAGCGCGGTAGCACCGAGGCGCGGGTGAAGAAAGCCGAGCAAACCCGCTTTCGAATCCAGACACCCACCGCGATTGCGGCGGTGCGCGGCACCGAATTCCGGGTCAGCAGCGACGCCGGCCCGCAGGCGCGTATGCGCACTGAAGTGCTGACGGGAGGCGTGGCGGTCTCCACCGGGCAAAACACCGCCGACGTGCCCGCCGGTTTCGGCATAGCGGTAAACAAGGGCGAGCAGGTGGCCGCGCCCAAGCAACTGCTGGCGGCGCCGGTATTCAGCGCCGAGTTGCAGCCCCGCTACAGCGACAACCGGTTGCCCATCACGGTTGGCTGGCGCGCCGCCGCCGGGGCAGCCGGTTACCAACTGGACCTTGCCAGTAGTGGCGACGATGGCGGCCTGCTGGACAGCTACCGCACCGATGCAGGAGAACAGCAAATCGCCGCACTGGCACAGGGCTGCTACCAACTGACGGTCAGCGCGTTTGACGGCGAAGGTTTCCAGGGGCTCAGCAGCCGCGCGGCTCTTTGTGTGGTGCCGCGGCTGGCGACACCGGTGCTGGACGGGCAGGGGGTGCGGGAAAACCGGGATATCGCCTTTAACTGGAAGGATGTGCCGGACGCCACCGGTTACCGGGTGGAATTGGCGGCGGACGAGAATTTTGCCCAACCCATCGCCAGCTACCAGGTGGCGCAGTCGGATATCCTGCTGCCGGGCAAGGGCAAGCAGTCGTTCTACCTGCGGGTTACCGCCGAGGCTGGCGATCAGGTGAGCAGCGACCCCAGCGCGGCGGTGCACAATAAGGCGGACAACACCGGGGTAATAATCGGCTTGCTAACCAGCTTGTTGGTGGCCATTGCGATATTCTGAATTTTTCGATAGCCAACAGCGCAGCGCCTTCTGGCGGCTGTGGCTGGCGCTGGGCTGCGCCCTGCTGTGCGGCCTGGTTATTCTGCTGCAGGTTACCCGTCCGCTGGACCGCTTGATCTACGACACCGCCAGCCGGCTGCACTCGGATATCGCCCCCGACGACCTGGTAATCGTCGCGATAGACGAGCGCAGCCTGCTGGAGTTCGGGCGCTGGCCCTGGCCCAGGGAAAAGCACGTGCAGTTGATCAACCAGTTGGCCGGGGCGGGCGTTGCCGCTATCGCGATTGACATTATCTTCTCGGAACCGGATATCGAGTATCCACAAGTGGACAGCCTGCTGGCGGAAGCGATCGCCAATCACGGGCGGGTGATATTGCCGGTCTATATGGGGCAGACCCACCGCGGCGGGCAGCTGTTTGAAGTTTCGCCGCTGCCCGCGCTGGCCGAGGCAGCCGCGGGGCTGGGGCATGTGCATATCGAGCTGGACAGCGACGGCATCGCCCGCTCGGTGTTCCTGCGCGAGGGGCTGGGCAATCCCCACTGGAACCATTTCAGTGTCGCCCTGCTGGACATGCTGCAAGGGCCGCTGGGCGCGCTGCCGGGCGTTGTCAATGAAGATGTGCTGTCGCAACCCTCGGCGATTTCGATTATTCGCAGCCACAAAAATTACTTCCCGCTGCGCCAGGTCGGCAGCCTGGAAACCGTCTCCTATGCCGACGTATTGTCGGGGCGCATACCGGCGCGCACCCTGGCCGGCAAAATCGTGTTTGTGGGCGCCACGGCGCCGGGGCTGGGTGACAATATCACCACCTCGCTGGGGCAGCTGTCCGGTGTGGAACTCAACGCCGAAATTTTCGACGCGCTGCGCAGCGGCACGCTGATTACCCCGGCCACCCTGCCGGTGCTCGCGCTGCTGTCGATGTTCTATGTGGGACTGGCGCTGTGGTTTATTTCCCGCCTGGAGCCACGGGAATTCCTGTTGGCGACCCTGTTGGGTATTATCCTCGCGGCAACCGCCAGCATTGCAGCATTACTGCTGCTGCACCGTTGGGCCACGCCGGTGCCGGCGGCGATTACGCTGGTGCTGGCCTATCCGCTGTGGAACTGGTGGCGGCTGGAAAAGGCCATCGCGTTTTTGCGCCACCAATTGGCGCGGTTGGTGGAAGGGCAGCCGGCGGAAAAACGACACACACCCATTGCCGATGTGGTAAAGGGCTTGCAGTTCCTATCGGCGCTGCAAGTGATCGGCGGCTGGCGGATCCGCCAGGCGGATGGTAATGAATACGAAATGGGCGGTGAAATCCAGCAGCCCGAAGCGGAGCTGGCGGACGTGCCGTTTGACAGCCAATGGCAGCATCGCGGCAAGCTGTCCAGTTGCGCGGTGGCCAACGGCAAGGGGCAGCCGGCTTACCGGGTGCTGGTGGAATGGCTGGACCAGGACAGCCACCTGCGGGAAATTATGGGTGAGATAGTGCCGGTAAACGGCCGTGCGGCGCAGCGCGAGCCGGCGGTGG
>JANQKW010000184.1 GCA_028280905.1 Porticoccaceae bacterium | reverse complement strand
GCTTAGCGATATCCTCCGCCAGTTCAATGTGCACCGCGCCCGGCTTTTCCGTGCGCGACAAGCGCACCGCCTTGCGGACGATTTCCGGAATATTGTCGGCGTGAAGTATCGATGTGGCCCATTTAGTGACGGGTTTGAACATGCCTACTACGTCCATCACCTGGTGCGATTCCTTGTGCAGCCGAGTAGACGCCCCTTGCCCGGTGAGCACCAGCATCGGCGCCCGGTCCATATTGGAGTCGGCAACACCGGTAATCAGGTTGGTGGCGCCGGGTCCCAGAGTGCCCAGGCAGCCGGCGGGTTGCCCGGTCAGGCGACCATAGATTTCGGCCATAAACGCCGCGCCCTGTTCATGGCGGGTCAGGATAAAGCGAATCTTGGAGGACTGTTCCAGCGACATCATAAAGTCGGCGTTTTCCTCGCCGGGCACCCCGAAAATGTACTCAATTCCTTCTTCTTCCAGGCATTGCACAAACAGGTCGGATGCTTTCATTACAGGTTACCCCAGATATTTGGAATGTTGAGTCAAATTTCGCTTTAGAGACGCCCGGCTGGCGATAAGTTCATTTTTTACCGCTAAGTACTTTTCTCTAATTTATTTAAGTACTTTTTGTAATTTCGATGCCGAGTTCACTATTATTGCCGCTCCTGTATTATTTATAGCAGTTTCGCGCTGCTCAGGTTATGAAACAAAACGCCGCCCAGAAAAACCCCCAAACCCTGATGGTTCAGGGCACTACGTCCGATGCCGGGAAAAGTGTTCTGGTGGCGGCAATTTGCCGAATTTTGGCGCGGCATGGCAACAGCGTGGCCCCCTTTAAACCGCAGAATATGGCCCTGAACAGCGCGGTGACCGCCGACGGGGGAGAGATTGGCCGCGCCCAGGCTGTGCAGGCGGAAGCCTGTTATCTGGAACCTTCCGTCACCATGAATCCGGTGCTGCTCAAACCCAACACCGACATTGGTGCGCAGGTAATCGTCAACGGTCGCGCCGTCGGCAATATGGATTCCCGGCAATACCATGCCTATAAACCCCAGCTGCTCGAACAGGTCATGGCCGCCCACGACGGCCTAAAAGCTCAGTATGGCATCGTGGTGGTCGAGGGCGCGGGCAGCCCGGCGGAGATTAACCTGCGGGACCGGGATATTGCCAACATGGGTTTTGCCGAGGTGGCGGACTGCCCGGTAATCCTGGTGGCGGACATTGATCGGGGCGGTGTGTTTGCCCATCTGGTCGGCACGCTGGAGCTGCTCAGCGAGTCGGAACGAGATCGCGTCAAAGGCTTTGTCATCAACCGTTTCCGCGGTGACATCGCGCTGCTCGAGCCCGGGTTGCGATGGCTGGAGGCGCGCACCGGTAAACCCGTATTGGGGGTGATTCCCTATATCCGCGACCTGCACATCGAGGCCGAAGACGCCTTTGCGATGCAGCAGCTTGAGGCCGCCGAGCAGCAGCTGCGGGCGGCGGTGATCAGCTACCCCCGCACCAGCAACCATACGGACTTCGATGTGCTGCGCATGCATCCCCAAGTGGATTGCCAGTTTGTCAGGGATGTGCGGCGCTTTAGCGGCGCGGATTTGCTGTTGCTGCCGGGCAGTAAGTCAGTGCGCAATGATCTGCAGTGGTTAGCGGACATGGGTTGGCGCGAGATTATCTACCGTCACCTGCGTTTGGGTGGCAAGCTGATCGGCATTTGCGGGGGTTATCAGATGCTGGGCCAGCGAGTTCACGATCCGCAGGGTGTGGAATCGACCGCGGGCAGCAGTGACGGCCTGGGGCTGCTGGCGATGGAAACGACGCTGACAGGCGACAAAACACTGCGCAACGTGACAGGCTATAAAAGAGACACAGGCAGTCCGCTGGCCGGCTATGAGATACACGCCGGCATCAGTCGCGGCCTAGCCCTGAACAACCCAGTATTCAACGTGTTGGATGGAGACGGCGGCGAGGTTGGCGAAGGCGCGGTTAACGACGAAAATACCGTGATGGGCAGTTACCTTCACGGGCTGTTCGATCAGCCGGCGTTACTGACGGAAATTCTCGACTGGGCCGGGTTGAGGCATGCGGAACCCTTTGACTATCCCGCCTACCGGGCAGCGCAGATAGACCGGCTTGCCGGTGTTGTGGAGGCCGCAATACCCATTGCGACTCTCTACAACCTACTGTCAATGGAGCCATAGCCGTGTCGGCGGTATTGGGCGCTACGATTCTCTCGCTGCTGGCCGACAGGTTATTGGGGGAGCCAAGCCGCTGGCATCCACTGATAGCGTTTGGACGCTTTGCCGACTACCTTGAAGTTGTTCTCAACCGGCGGCGTAAACTGTCGGGCCTGGTCGCCTGGCTGCTTGCGGTTTTGCCGTTGACCCTGGCCGGCTGGCTGTTTGACGTCTGGCTGGGCGACTTGTGGCTTGCCCATTGCGCAGCCGGAGGTGCCTTTTTATATCTGGCTATCGGTTGGCAAAGTTTGCTGAGTCACGCCGGCAATGTTGCCGAACCGCTCGGCAATAAAGACCTTGCCGCCGCTCGGCGGGCAGCCGCGATGATGGTCAGCAGGGATACCGGCGACCTGCCCGAGACGGATGTCGCCGCCGCGGCGACTGAATCAGTATTGGAAAATGGCAATGACGCCATTTTTGCGCCACTCTTCTGGTTTTGGGTGGGTGGCATTCCCGCCGTTATCCTCTATCGTTTGGCCAATACCCTGGACGCAATGTGGGGCTATCGAAGCGACAGGTTCGCAGCGTTTGGCTGGGTAGCTGCGCGGACGGACGATCTGCTCAATTGGATTCCCGCGCGGCTTACCGCCTTGTCCTATGCCATCTGCGGAAACACCGGCAGCGCGATTGCCTGTTGGCGGGCTCAGGCGGCGCGGTGGAAAAGCCCCAACGCCGGGCCGGTGATGGCAAGCGGCGCAGGGGCTATTGGCGCGACCCTGGGCGGGGCCGCCAACTATGGCGGCCGGCTTCAGCAGCGCCCGCAATTGGGCGCGGGGGAGGTGGCCGACGCAACAACCATCGAGGCCGCCTGCAAATTGGTTAATAGGGCATTGTTACTATGGATCTTAGTGTTAATACTACTGACGATGATAATTTAACAGACTACCTGCCAGTTCACGGCGGCGACCTCTACCGGGCCAGCGCATATTACGACATTGCGCCGCACCGCTGGCTCGATCTTTCAACGGGTATCAATCCCATCGCTTACCCCCATAACCCTATTCCCGCATCGGCGTTTCAGCGCCTGCCTTACACGCAACCGGAATTTGCGGCAGCGGTCGAACGCTATTTTCAAACAGACAGTGTATTGCCCGTGCCCGGCAGTCAGTCGGCCATCCAGTTGCTGCCGCGTTGCCTGCCTACGGGTAAGGTGCTGTTGCCGGCGATTGGTTATCGCGAACACACCCTCAGTTGGGCGGGCGCAGGCGCCGAGTTTTCGTGCTACCGGGCGCTGCATGAAGCGCAGGCGGCGGCGGATATCGACAGGCTGTTGTGCGGGGATAGCTCGATAAAGCACCTGGTTGTGATTAACCCCAACAATCCCACCGGTATTTGTCTCGATCCGGCACTGCTTAGCCGCTGGGCGGAACGGCTGTCTCGCCGCGATGGCTTTGTCGTCGTCGACGAGGCGTTTATCGATCCCACTCCGCAGGCCAGCGTGCTGGGCGTGAAATCGACGGATAATATTATTGTGCTTCGCTCATTCGGCAAATTTTTCGGTTTGGCCGGCCTGCGGCTGGGTTTCGTGATCGCAAAACAAAGCGTGACTGAGAGGCTGCGCGCCGAGATGGGCTGCTGGCCGGTAAATGGCGTTGCCCAGTGGGTAGCCGCCAAGGCGCTGATTGACGATGGCTGGCAGCGGGATATGCGCAACCTGCTGCAGCGAAACATGGCGAAAAGGCAGCGGCTACTGTCGCCCTTATGGGCGCAAATCAAACAGCCGCAGGTGCGCAGTTTGCCGCTTTTTATGTCGCTGCTCGCCGGTCGGCAGCAAGTCCGCAGCCTGTTTGAACATCTCGCGAGCGCCGCTGTGTTAACCCGGGTCGTCGAGGTTGATCAACAGCGCAGTATGCTGCGTATCGGCAATATTGACTTTAATGACCTGGGTGCGGTTACAAGAATTGAACGGCTGGGGCGTGCGTTCAAAGGCGCGCGGTAAAATTTAGCGAAGTTCCCGGTCGGCTTTTCGCATAGCGTCTTGTAGGCCGGCGACACTGCGAATCCAGGCCGGCAGATCTGGGTGTTTTGAGCGCAGCTGAGATAAGGCGTCGTCCGCCGCTTGATAACTCTGATAAATATCTTCCAGTAACACATACCAGAGCTGTCCATGGCTGGCTATTCTGACGCGCAACGGACGTTGCAACCGCAGTTTTACGCCGTAATTATCCACCGCGTCGGCATTTGCCGCAGCCACCAGTTGAATAGCAAAATAGTGAGGCGGCGCCGCCAGTACCCTGTCCCCGTCAGGCGCTTCGGTCGCCGATTGTTCAACAGCCGGGCTTTCCTCCGCCGTGGACAACTCGGCAACCGGTTCGGGCATCGCCACCGCCTCCGGCCGCTTCACCGCCCGGGGTTCGGGTATTTCCGGATACTCGCCGCGGTCGGAGCAGAGCCATTGTCTTGTCTCTCTATCCCCCGAGCATCGCCACTGCTTGGGCGGCTCGCTCGGTTCAGCGACGGCCAGCAGTCGGCTATTACTGCATCCGCAGATAAGCAAACACACCAGTACCAGGGGGAGCGGAATAAAGCGCGTGTAACGGCGAGCCATATCAGCTGATCTTACCTTATAATTCTTGTTGGTTTACACAAATGTCCGCCTTGGGTCGAGGCGGTTTTCAGCCGCTTTTTACCAGGTGGGGTTAGACGTCGATTTTATGATGAATGAAGAGCAGATTCCAAGCCGGGGCAAACCGTATGGTTGACGCCGCCGATCACCGCTATTCCGAGGAGGATAGAAAAACCGTTTATCGCGTGATAGCAGAGCGCAGGGATATGCGGCATTTTAAATCCGACGTTGTGGATCCGAACGTGTTGCTGCGCCTGTTGCAGGCCGCGCATCGCGCGCCCAGCGTTGGTTTGATGCAGCCTTGGCGGTTCATCCGTATCACCGATCCGTCGATAAAAGAGCAATTACATGCCAGTGTGGAGAGAGAGCGGGTTAACACCGCCGAGGCGTTGGGTGAGAAAAAAGACGACTTCCTGCGCCTTAAGGTGGAGGGGGTTCTGGATTGCGCCGAGTTATTGATCGCGGCGCTTCCCGACGGCAGGGAGAAACACGTTTTTGGCCGCCGTACACTGCCGGAGATGGACCTGGCTTCCCTGGCATGCGCTATCCAGAATATGTGGCTGGCCGCGAGGGCGGAGGGCCTGGGGATGGGCTGGGTTTCCATTTTTGATCCGCAAGAGCTGAAGG
>JANQKW010000183.1 GCA_028280905.1 Porticoccaceae bacterium | reverse complement strand
TGCCAAGAGGCGCAACGCTGTCCATGGGCGCTGACACGCCAACCCGAAGGGCGCTGCTGTGGTGTCCCGCCACCGCGTTACAGCCCTGGCAAAGGGAACCACCCTTCACTGCGGGCTGCGCCTTGTGGCGAAACACCACAACAACGCTGCATCCGCAATTATTACCCTGAAGGAGCACTAGCGTACAAGCCCTCGCTGTCCCGAATTCAGCGAGACAACGAAGGTATCTACAACCGGGTGTTCCCGGGCAAGGGGCTCCAGTTCCACAATAGCCTCGTCCAGGGTGTTGCCCTGCCGGTAGACGATTTTGTAGGCCCGCTTGATTGCCGAGATCTGCTCTTTGCTGAAGCCCCGCCTGCGCAGCCCCTCGGAGTTGATGGTTTTGGCCTGTGCGGGAATACCCGCAGCCATCACATAGGCCGGAACGTCCTGAGTCAGATAAGTTACCGCCCCGATAAAGCTGTGCGTGCCGATGGTGACGAATTGGTGAACAAGCGCGTAACCGGACAGTATCGCCCAATCACCCACTTCTACGTGGCCCGCCAGTGAAGCGTTGTTAACCATAACGGTGTTGCTGCCCACCGCGCAGTCGTGACCTATGTGGACATAGGCCATAATCAGGTTGTCGTCGCCTATCGAGGTGACACCCCTATCCTGAACCGTGCCGCGGTGAATAGTGACGCCTTCGCGAATGGTGTTGTTGTCGCCGATTTCCAGGCGAGTGGGCTCGCCGGCATACTTCATGTCGGGGGTGTCTTCACCCAGGGTGGAGAACTGGTAGATTTCGTTGTCCCGCCCTATGGTGGTGGGCCCTTTGATAACCACATGGGAGTGAATGACACAGTTGTCGCCAATCACAACATCCGGCCCAATCAGCGTCCACGGACCTATGCTGACGTTGTTGCCGATAACAGCCGAGGGATCTATGCTGGCCGCTCTATCTATGCTGCTCATTTACAACCGCTTGGATTTCAAAGCGCACATGATGGTTGCCGAGCTGGCGAGTTCGCCCGCCACGGTGGCTTTGCAATTAAAGCGCCAGATATTGCGCTTTACCGAATCTATCTCGGCTTCAAGGAATAATTGATCCCCGGGAATTACCTGCCGTTTGAAGCGGGCGCCGTCAACACCGGCAAACAGATAGAGCATATCGTCGTCGTTGGTCTTACCCTCGGTCGCAAAACCCAACACACCGGCCGCCTGCGCCATAGCTTCAATTATCAGCACGCCGGGAAATATCGGAGAATCCGGAAAATGCCCGTTGAAAACGTCTTCGTTGCAAGTGATATTCTTATAGGCCAGTATCCGATGCCCCTTCTCCAACTCCACGACCCTGTCCACCAGCAAAAAGGGATAGCGGTGGGGTAATAAGTGTTTTATTTCATTGATATCCATGTAATATCCCAAAGATCAGTAAAGCTATTTCGGACCGCCTAATTTTTTTTCTAGCGTTTTTAAACGCTGCGCCATTTCTTCTAGTTGATTAAATCTCGCCGCATTTTTGCGCCACAAAGACGTTTTTGAAATCCTGGTCCCCGAAGAATAGGACCCCGGCTCGGTAATGGATTTCGATACCACCGTTCTGCCCGTGATATGCACGCCGTCGCAGATATCTATGTGCCCGACCACGCCGGCCTGGCCGGCAAAGGTGCAATTCTTGCCGATCCTAGTGCTGCCGGAAATTCCCACGAAAGCCGCCATCGCGGTATTCTCGCCCACCCGAACATTATGTGCAATTTGCACATGATTATCGATGATCACGCCATTCTCCAACACGGTGTCGCCCAGCGCGCCTCGGTCGACGGTGGAACAGGCGCCAATTTCCACGTCATCGCCGATGGTTACCCCACCCAACTGGTGAATTTTTATCCACCGGCCCTGGTCGTTGGCAAACCCGAATCCGTCCGCGCCAATAACCGAGTTGCTGTGAATGGTCGCCCGATCGCCTATCACCACATCGTGATAGATGCTGACATTCGCGGCAATGTTACTGTTTGCCCCGATCACCGAACGGTCGCCGACAAAACAACCCGCTGCGATGCTGGTTGACGCGCCAATAACGGCCTGATCGCCTATTACCGCGGCCGGACCTATACTGGCCGACGGATCAACCTCAGCGGTTTCCGCTACGACGGCGGAGGGGTGAATGCCTGCAGCGGCTTTTGGGAGTGGATCGAACAGCGCGGAAACACGAGCGTAAGCGGCGTAGGGATTGGCGGTAATCAGTTTATTGCCGTGAAACCTGTCCGCCATTGCCGGCTGCAGGATCACGGCGCTGGCCCGGCAATCCTCGAGATATTTGGCGAAGGATTTATCAGACAGGAAACTGAGTTCTCCCGCCCCCGCGTCGATTAAAGACTGCAATCCGGTTATAGAACACTCACCATCGCCCTTCAGCTCGGTCTTTAAATCAGCGCTGTTGAGGAAATTTTCAATCTCAGCAAGCGTAAAACGACGCGCCATTCGTTCAATTCTTGTTATTGCGTTTTCTTGTTTAAGCGATCGGTGAGCTTGGCGGTTAAGTCCATATCCGGTGTCGCGAAAACTACACTCTCCGCTTTGAGAATAACGCTTACGTCCTCCTCTTTGATTATTTCCTGCAATGCCTCCACGGCTTTGGGTTGCAGCTCGCGGCCGACACTGTTTTGCAAGCCGTTGATTTCAGCCTGCAATTTGCGGCCCGCCAATTCCAGGTCGGCCCT
>JANQKW010000177.1 GCA_028280905.1 Porticoccaceae bacterium | reverse complement strand
TGAGTGGCCGCCGGATTTTCGTCAACGGCGAAGAGCGGGCCGGTGTCGACCAGGACGGCGGCGGCACTATTGGCAACTGGGACAACACCTTTGCGCTGGTGTTGGGCAACGAAGTCTCCAGTGACAGGTTGTGGCAGGGCGCCATACGCCTGGTTGCCATTCACAATCGCGAGCTGACCCAGGAACAGGTTCAGCAAAACTTCGATGTAGGCGTGGGCGAGAAATTCTTCCTGTTGTTCAGCGTGAGCGACCTGATTTCCGTGCCGGACAGCTACATAGTGTTCGAGGCCAGTCAATTCGACAGCTACAGCTATCTGTTCAGTTCGCCGTTTTTCATCAGCCTCGATGGCAATGCCGCGCCCGACAACATAGCCGTGCGCGGCATGCGTATCGGTATCAACGGTAAAGAGGCCGCGGTGGGCCAAGCCTACACGAATCTCGATATTAACCTGAACAGCAGCGACTATGTGGCGGGCAGCGGCCAGGTAATGAGTGACCGCGGAACCATTATCGGTTTGGAAAAGGGCTCCGAGGCCGATGAGTTTTTCCTCACCTTCGAGCAACTGGGTGACAACACCAATGTCGTGTTGCCGCCGGTGGTGCCCACGCCGGATTCGCCGGCGGACCTGCCCCCCCAATCGGATATCGGACTGCGTAACTTCGCCGAAATTAATGCCACCATGTCCGCCATCACGGGTGTCAGCGCCGTGCAGACGGATGTGAAGAGCACTTACGACACGGTTAGGCAACAACTGCCTTCCGTGGAAAATATCGAAGGCTTCCTGTCGTCGCATCAAATGGGCGTGACCCAACTGGCCATCGAGTACTGCAACGCTTTGGTCGAAGACAGCGGCCTGCGAACGGCGTTCTTCCCGAGTGTCGATTTCGGCGCGACAGCGGCCGACGCGTTTGATACCTCAGTGGAGCGAGACCTGGTTATCGATCCGCTTCTGAACAGCATTTTCGGCAGCGGACTGAGTGTCCAGCCGAGCGATGTGGACGCGAAAATCGAGTTGAATAACCTGCTGGATACCATGGTTGCCTGCGGCGGTAGCTGTCCTTCCGGCCATACATTAACCGTGGTTAAAGCAACCTGTGCAGCCGTGTTAGGCAGTGCCGCCATGCTGGTCCAGTAAGTACAAGGGATAAAAAAATGACTATTATCAGAACCAAGCGCCAACGACCACTCGGATTGAATGAACCGCTGCTTCACGCCGACCATCCGCGGCCGATAACCCGGCGGGACTTTATCGCCCAGGGTTTTTGTGCCGGACTGGGTTCGGTCGTTGGCGGATCGGTGCTCAGCCTGTTTGCCAATCCGCGCAAAGCCCATGCCCTATCGCAGGACCTAATCGATGCGATGGCCGCCGCCGGTTGTTCCTCCGGGTTGGGCGCCGGCAAAGTGCCCTTTATCTGCTTCGACCTGGCGGGTGGTGTAAATATCGCCGGGTCCAATGTGCTAATCGGCAAGCAGGGGGGGCAGCTGGACGTCCTCACCACCGCCGGGTACGACAAGCTGGGATTGCCCGGCGATATGATTCCGGGCGTGGCAGAGCCGGGAGGCGCGGGTTCATCGGAAACCGGCACCAGCAACGGCGACCACACGGACACCACGTTGGGGCTGGCATTCCACAGTGATAGTGCATTCTTGAGGGGCATCCTGGAAAAACTGTCACCCGGTGTTGCCGACACCATCAATGGCGCGGTTATTCCGGCTCGCTCCGAGAATGACACGGGCAATAACCCCCACAACCCCATGTATGGTATCGCCAGGGCGGGCGCCGAGGGTTCTATCCTCAGCCTGATAGGCTCGCGCAGCAGTGATTCCGGTGGCAACTCCATGGCGCCGGCCGCCTTGATTGACCCCACTATCAGGCCGACCAAGGTCGACCGCCCCTCGGATGTCACCGGCATGGTCGATATAGGCGACCTGGTCGGCCTGTTAAACCAGTCAGATGCCGTAGCGGTGATGGAATCTGTGTATCGTTTAAGCAATGCCAAGATGGGCCTGGTTGACACCCGCTTGACCAACGACGCGGTGATCAAGGATCTGATCCGCTGCGGCTATTTAAGCAGCGCGGATCTGGCGGAGCGCTTTGGCGATCCCAATACCCTGAACCCTGACGACCGCAACGCGCCTAACCCGATTATCGTCAGCGATAACGGCGGTATTTTTAGCGAAGCGGAATTTGACGGCGACGGCGAATTCCGAAAAACGGCGTCCGTTATGAAAATGGTAATAGACGGTTTCGCCGGCGCGGGCACCATCACCATGGGCGGTTACGATTATCATACCGGTGATCGCGCGGTCGGAGAGGTAAGGGATTTGCGTGCCGGTCGCTGCATGGGCGCCTGCCTGGAGTATGCGGCCCGCAATGGTGTGCCGCTGATGATGTACGTGATGAGCGACGGCTCCGTTTCCAGCAACGGCCGGATTGACAATTCCATCGACGGTCGCGGCAAGGGGGAGTGGACCGGCGACAACCAGTCCACCGCCTCGTCATTCTTTTTGGTATACAACCCCGGCACCCGTCCGGTGTTGATTGGCGCGACGCCGGATGAGCAAGCGATGCATCAGCAAATCGGTTATTTCCGGGGCGACGGTTCAGTTGAAACCGCTGCAACACCGGCCGCCAACAACGTCAATCTGCTGGTGGAAACCGTTATTCTCAACTATATGGCGCTACACGGCCAGCAGGCTCAAGTAGAGGCGGAATTTGCCAGCCTGTTTCCCGGTAATGGCCTGGGTTCGTTAATGGACAGCCTCACTGCCTTTGAACCTATTGTTGATGGAACCATCTAGTATTAACCGGGGGCCTGCTAACAGGCCCTAGCTTGAAGTCCTATTGGCCGGCTTGCCGAGCCTTCTCCTCTTGACCGCCTCTCTGAGGCGGTTTTTTTTCAGTCCTACACGGATAGTTTATGGCGGGTGTCCGCTGTCGAGCTTTTTTACGCCAATATCCCTTTATGGGCACAAAAATAACATAACTATTTGAATAATATAGGTTAATAATTTTTGGCCTGGATATTGTATTAACTATGTCAGGTTTAACATGATGCTTAGCGAATAGCGAGAGGAATTCGGTTTATGCGTGTGGTTACATCAACAATGTTAATAATCATGTGTTTGGCTTTTGGCTCCATTTCCGCCCATGCGGACAGCGCCTCAGGCTCGGATGCCTCCTGGCTTTCGGAATGGCGTGATTACTGGCGGGAATGGAGGTCCGACAACTATAGCAGGAACGAGTGGAGGAACCTGGCCCGGGAGGAGCGCCGTGCGATCAAACTGCCGATGAAGAAAACCTATAAAGAGCAGTGGCGCAGGGCGCGTCAGGTTCCCGAGATCGACGGCGCCGGTCTGCCGTTGGCGATCGGTTTGCTCGCAGGAATTTTTGGCTTGGTGCGTGAAAGATGCCGCAGAGGCCAAAATTAGCCGGGTTACGTTGTCCCGGAACCATTAAACATTAGTCCTCGGTATGCGGAAGGGCTGGAAGTAGCAGTAATAGTAGTCGGCCCTTTCCCCTAGTGTTTAATCTTTATAGCCGCCCCTGTGGGGCGGCTTTTTTATATCCAACCGTGGTTAGCGACTGTGATGGGATTGACGCGCTTTAGAATCCTGAAGCTTGTGGCCGTTTATTTGCTATACAATACCGCATCCAGGCGTGAACGTTGAAATACGGTTAAACACGGAGTACTGAGGTGATCAAAAAAGATAGCCCCGATTTGCAGGTCGATGAACCGGTAGCGGAACCGTCTGGCAAGACGCCGGCCGCCAAGGCCAAGGAGCGCAGAAGAGGAATCTACTTGCTGCCAAATTTGTTGACTACCGGAGCCATGTTTGCAGGTTTCTACGCGATCCTTGCGTCAATGGACGGTAAATTTGAAGCGGCTGCGATTGCGATATTTGTCGCGATGGCATTTGACGGGCTGGATGGCAGGGTAGCTAGGATGACCCATACCCAAACGGATTTCGGCGTGGAATATGACAGCCTTTCGGATATGGTGTCGTTCGGCATGGCGCCGGCAATTCTGGCTTTTAGCTGGATGTTGAACGAAGTCGGTAAGGTGGGTTGGGCCGCCGCGTTTGTCTACGCGTCCTGCGCGGCATTGCGGCTGGCGCGGTTTAACACCCAGGTCGGTCGCGTCGATAAGCGTTTCTTTGTGGGGCTGGCCAGCCCCACGGCGGCAGCGGTTATTGCGGCGCTTGTATGGTCCGGCCACCAAATCGACCCAAGCAAGGGCTTGGCGCTGTCGGTCGCCCTGGTGACGGCGGTAGTCGGCCTGCTGATGGTTTCCAATTTCAAGTATTACAGTTTTAAGGACCTGGATATTAAGGGCAGAGTCCCGTTTGTGGTGATCTTTGCGATAGCCATGACCTTCGTTGTCGTGACAATCGATCCGCCGAGGATATTGCTGCTTATGTCGGTTATTTACGCGCTCTCCGGTCCGGTGATGAAAGTATTCGGTATTCGCAAGGGGCGTAGGTAGGTTTCGTGCCAACAGCGGACATTCGTTGTCTTGGTTTGGTGCCACTAGCCCGCGGCCATCTGGTAACAGTGTTTGAGACTCGCTGTGAATACGTCCCTGGTCGCAATTGCTCCTGCAATTTGCGACACTTCCTCCATCCCTGGAGGTCGTAAGCTCCGCACCGGCTTGACCGCCAAGGATGGCGGAAATGCCGATATTGCAGGAGCAAATATC
>JANQKW010000173.1 GCA_028280905.1 Porticoccaceae bacterium | reverse complement strand
TTGAATTATTCGAAGGGATTTACCTTAATTGAGCTGTTAGCGGTGGTGCTCATTCTTGCCGTTTTTTCGGTGGGAGTCAGCAGCCGCTTCGGCAGCCAGGCGGATATGCAAACCTTGACTACCCGCGACGATATTGTCGCGGGTTTGTTTTATGCACAGCAAATTGCGATTGCCCGGCAGGGTGCGGGCAATACGGTGCAGTTTGTTTCCGATGGTTCGAGTATCGATATCCGTGAAGGCGGTTCCAGCATAGGCAATGGCATTTATCCGCTAGCGCTTCCCTCGGGTTTTGGCCTGACAAACATCACTCTCAATTACGACAAACTAGGCAGGACGTCGGCGGCCAACTTGACGCTTACCGATGGCGATAGCAGCGCCATTATCCAGGTTTCGGCCAGCGGTTATGCGAACTGAGTTAATACCGGCATTACGCTCTGAGCGGGGGTTTACGCTGGTTGAGTTGATAGTCTTTATGGTGGTTATCAGTGTTGCATTGGGCTCCATGGTGCTGATGTATAACCAGTCCGTGGTCAACAGCGTCGACCCGGTTATCCGGGTGCAGATGGCTGAATTGGCGCAGTCCCAGCTGGATGAAATCCTGGCCCGCAAATACGATGAAGTCACACCCACCGGCGGCGTGCCCGCCTGCGGAAGCGGCGAGGCCGGCGCGGTAACCTGTGCCGGTATCGGACTGGATGCCGGCGAAAACCTGGCAATCGAGTCCACCCTGGACGACGTGGATGATTTTAATGGCTATAGCGATACGCCTTATGCGGGCTATACGCGCAACGTGACCGTGGTGTTTGCCGGGGCGGATTTGGGGTTGGCCGGAGCACAGGCGAAATTAATATCGGTTTCCGTTGCGGCGCCCAATAGCCAGTCTCTCACCCTCAGTGCTTACCGGACCAACTTCTGAATTTGCCATGCAAAAGCACGCAACCCACAGCAGGTGTTCGGGCTTTACCTTGATTGAGTTGGTGACGGTTATGGTGGTGTTCGCGATAGTGGCGACCCTCGGCACCGGCTTTGTTGTCTCCACATTGGAGTCCTACAGCGACACCCAGGCGCGCGCCAAACTGATTAACCGCAGCCGCCAGGCCATCGAACGCATCACCCGGCAGTTGCGGAGCGCCGCGCCCAGCAGCATGCGAGTCACTAACGGCGGCGACTGTATTGAATTTTTACCGGTGGCCGGCGGCGGCAATTACCTGAACCCGGTGCCGGACGCCGACAATGGCGCTCCAGGCAGCAACAGTATCGCCACGGCGCCTTTTTCGGTGGACTTTTGGTCAGCCGACTATGTGACTATCGGCGCCGGCAGCGCAGCCGATATTTATGGCGGCGGCTCGCTGGCCGCGCTGGCGTCGTCCACTTCCACCAGCCTGACGTTAACCGCCAATAAAGTCTGGGACAGAAATTCACCCACCCGGCGCTTCTTCCTCACCGACGATCCGCAGGCGTTCTGTATCAGCGGAACCGAATTGCGCTTTTATGACGGCTACGCAACCCCTCTTACGACCACTGGCATACCCGGCGGCGCGGGTGTATTGATGGCGCAGAACGTTTCGTCCGCGGCGCCCTTTGCGATAGATTCGGGTACCGAGGTGCGGGGGCCGTGGTGTTGGTTGACCTGCTGTTTAGCGAGGGCGGTCAACAGGTGCCGGTTAGTCAGGAGATATTTGTTCGCAATGTGCCCTGACAAGAGTTTTACAACGCGGTGCAGCGCCCCGGCGCTCGCTGCCCGCCAGCGCGGTTTCCTGATGCCGCTGGCCATTTTTATCCTAGTCATTATGGGATTTTTTGTCGCCACCTTGTCCCGCACCACAACCCAAACGGCGCTCTCCGCCACCCAGGAGGGCGTGACATTGCAGGCCTTCTATGCGGCGGAAAGCGGCGCGCAACTGGGTATGAACAACCTGTTCTACGACTCAGTGAACAGCTTGACGCGGCTGGCGGTTGACGGGCGCTGCAACAGCCTGTCACTCAGCCAAAATTTTTCCGCCACCGGTTTAGGCAACTGTTCCGCGACCGTGTCCTGCAGTTGCAGCTATGAAAACGGCACGGCCTGCGATACCGGTGACGCGGGCAACTACAACGGCGCCAACGGCATCGCCAGCAGTTTTTACACTTTGAATAGTTTGGGTCAGTGCGGACCGGCCGGCTTTGACGCATCCCGAACCATCCAGGTTTCGGCGCGGATGGACTAGCCGTGAAAGTGCCGAACAAGCTCGCCATGTTGCTTTTTTTGCTGCTGCCGGCGGCGCAGCTATGCGCTGCTCCGGGCGATATTATTTTTCAGGAGCAATTCAACGACACGGCGGACCTGTCCGCAGACTGGAGTTTTACAACGGGTATGTGGGTCAATGCGGTCGACGGCGATGCCTCTCCCTCCTTGGCGCTGGAAGGCAGGCTATCCAGCCGTTCCGCAACCAGCCTGGCCGGCAATATCGATGCCGATCTGCCGGGCGTCACCCTCAGTTTTTGGGTAAGGCGGGGGTTCGATACGCAGATCTTCAACTGCTCCGAGCCTTCCTCGTGTTCCGAGTACCCGGAGAACGGCGAAAATCTCCAGGTGGACTACCTGAATACATCCGGCAGCTGGATTGTCCTGGCTACCTACACAGGCGGAGGAACCTCGGGTGAAGTTTTTACCTTTAATCAAGCGCTACCTAACGACGCCCTGCACAGTGGATTGCAGGTGCGATTTACCCATTTGGGAGGCAATACCAATCAGGCCGGCTGGGATTTCTGGCATGTGGACAATGTAGTGGTGACGGAATCGACGGCTTTGCCGCCGCCGACGGTTCCCGCGCCCAGGGCGGACTGGCGAATGGACGAGTTAAGCTGGGATGGCACATCCGGCGAAGTCATTGATTCCAGCGGTAATGGCTACAATGGCACCGCGTTCGGCGCCAGCACCACATCCGGGTTTATCTGCAATGCCGGGGATTTTAGCCCGACCGGCACCAGTGACTATCTGAGCCTGGCCAACGGCGCGATGAATGGCCTAACGGACTTTACGGTGTCTACCTGGGTAGCGACGACTAATACCAGTTCTCAAGGAATTGTCTCGGGTTCCAGCGGTACGCAACACAATGAGATAATCATGTGGTGGACCAACCAGAGCACCTTTCAACCGCATCTGAAAGGCAGCAGTAGCGGCGGAAACATATCAGCGCAAATTAATAATGGCGCCTGGCGTCATCTGGTGTGGACGCGAAACGGTTCCCAGAATTGCCTGTATGTGGATGGTGTGCAACAGGGCAACTGTGTATCCCGTTCTGCTTCATCGTTGAGTATTGCCAATGGCGGACTCATCATAGCCCAGGAGCAGGATTCCCTGGGAGGAGGCTTCAGCTCAAGCCAGGATTGGGAAGGCAGCATTGACGAACTGTTAATCTTTGATAGTGCCTTCAGTTCCGAGCAGGTTACACTGCTGTATAACAGGCAAAACGCAGGCAATAACTGGGACGACAGCGGGCGCTCATGCCCCGGCGTATCCAGTGTGGATCACTACGGTATCTCGCTGCCCGGCACCGCGATCAGTTGCGAGCCGCTTTCGGTAACCATCCGCGCCCAGGATGCGAGCCATAACCTTGTTGACGCGCAAAGCGCCACGGTTACCCTGACCACTTCCACCGGGCGAGGAACCTGGTCGGGAACCGGCGTGACGGATGCCACCGCCAACGATGGCACCGCGACCCTGGCGTTCAGTTCCGGCAATACCTCACAGACCGTGCAGCTCAGTTATCCGGATCTGGCCGGAAGCGACAGCGAGACCGTCAATATCAACGTGTCTGATGGTTCCATTGGAGAAACCAGTGGTAGCGCCAATTCGACGGACGATCCCAGCGTGGATGTCTATGACGCGGGCTTCAGGTTTATCGACCAGACATCCGGCAGCGAAGTGGCTACGCTGCCCAACCAGGTTGCCGGGTTATCCTCCGATTCCACCGAGCTCTCCCAGGTGCTCTATCTGCAGGCCGTTCGCACCAACACCGCCACCGGTGAGTGCGATGCCGTGTATCCCAGCGGCACAACCGTGCAGGTGGGCCTGGCGGCCGAGTACCGCAATCCGACGTCCGGCGCCCGCAACCTGTCCATCGCCGGCGCCACAGTGACGCCAGATGATGACAACGGCGGCAGTGGTGTCTCCGGTTCCTATACCCAGGTGAACCTGACCTTTGGCGCCGATAGCAAAGCGGCTATTCCGCTGCGCTACGATGATGCGGGGGCGCTGCAGCTGCATGCCGAGGATGTGGTTTCGCTGCCGGGCGGGGTCAATGCCACGCTGGTCGGTTCCAGCAACGATTTTGTGGTGCGGCCCTATCAGTTTGCCGTCACCACTGTCGACGATGGTTCCGGAGGCAGCAATCCGGGCACCACCGCAACCACGTCGGGGGGCAACGGCTTTATCTCGTCCGGCACGGCTTTCAGGGTAGTGGTCGAAGCCCAGGACGCCCAGGGGGATACCACCCCCAACTACGGCAACGAAACAACTTCCGAGAGCGTTGCAGTCCCGCAGACGCCTACCCTGACGTACCCGACCGGCGTGGCCTCGGTTGCAGGCACTTTGAGTAACAACAGTACTTTTTCAGCGACGTCGACCGACGGTGAATTTGCGAATACGACGATTAGCTGGAATGAAGTGGGCACCTTCACCCTGCGGCCGGATGTTGCCGACGGCGACTACCTGGGCACCGGCCTCGGCGCCTATGCGCCGCTGGATTCAGGCAATATAGGGCGGTTTTTCCCCGCCGGTTTCAATTTTTCGGGCAGCACGACCGCCGGTTACAGTTGCGGCAGTTTTGCCTACTTGTCCGAACCGGGAATTGCTATTGGCTACACCCTGCGGGCGCTGAATGTCGGCGGCGGGGTAGTGACCAATTACGACAA
Source organism: Porticoccaceae bacterium (assembly GCA_028280905.1). Lineage (GTDB taxonomy): Bacteria > Pseudomonadota > Gammaproteobacteria > Pseudomonadales > Porticoccaceae > JANQKW01. Next base: position 24,595 of record JANQKW010000173.1, on the reverse strand, counting down.
TACCGACCGGGGTTATAGCGCGGATGCGGCGCATATGGGAACAGTCACCTACTATGCGGAAAACGCCAATGACGGAACCGACCGAGGCAGCCGCTTCTCCGATGGCGTTACCCAGACCTGGGATGATGGCGTCTACCAGGTCAACGCCAGCCAGGCGCAGTTTAACCGCGCTGCCGGTATCGATGGGCCCTTCAACAGCCTGCAACTGAGTTTAAGCATCGCCGAGCCGGATGGCGCGGCCTTGGACGGCAGCGCGCTTAACCAGGACCCCACAAATTCCGGCAGCAATTTTGCCGCCGCGATCGGTTACGACGGTTCCACCTACAGCCCGTTGATCCTGCGCTACGGCCGTGCTGTTATTGAAAGCGCCAACGGCCCGGAAACCGCCGCTTTGCCGGTAACCTTTGGTTTACAGCAGTGGAACGGCGCCGGGTTTGAAGATGCCGCTACCGATTCCTGCAGCAGCATCGCTTTCACCGAGATTACCTTTGCTAGCAATAATCCCGTCGTCAACCCCCAGGCGGTGACCGTGGGCGCCGGCACCAGCAGCGGCGGCCTAAACAGTTCCGGTGCCGCGGCGCTGGCGGCCGGCGGAACCTTCGGTTTGTCCTTTTCGGCGCCAAACGATACCGGGGCATTCCCGGTGCGGGTCGATTTAACCAACTACCCCTGGTTGCGCTTTGACTGGGATCAGGACGGCGATTTCGGCAATGACACCAGCCTGCCCGATGCAACCATCAGCTTCGGGTCGTACCGCGGGCATGACAGGGTTATTTACTGGAGGGAGAGATTTTAGGCTGGTGCCTTCGACCCAGCCGAAGGCGGGAGGGCTATTCGAATCGGTCGCAACAAAGACGAAAAGCCCAGCGCTGCGTAACTCGCTGGCGCTCAGACACGTCCTCGCGACAACCCTGGACTTTTCGCCTTTGTTAAACGCGCCCTGATTGATTCGAACAGCCCTCCCACCTTCGGCTTCACGCTTTACTATTTACCAAGGTTTTCCTTTACTCATTTTCCAGTCATTGCTTCAGGTTAGCACTAGCCTGAGCGGGCGTCTGGGAACAGTGTTTGAGACCCTCGTCGACAGGGATGTCGACGCGGAGCTTACAGGGAGGTATTCACAGCGAGTCTCAAACACTGTTCCCAGATGGCCGGGCATTAGTGGCACCAGCGCTTACGCCCTCTTCCAAGCTACAACTTCTTAGTCTTTTCTTCCAACTCAAGTAAGTCCCGCAGCCGCTGGTCGATAATCGCTGTTTGCTTATAGTCGCTTGCCACCAGCTTCCTGGCGTAGCCCAACTGATCCCTGGCCCGGTCAAACGCGCCGGTCAGCATAAAGTACTCCGCCCTCGCCTGGTGGACTCCGGAAATATTGCCGGCCAGGCCCCTGACTTCCGCCAACAAAAACCAGATATGTGGGTCGGTGGGCCGGGTAAAGCTCAGGTTTGCCAGCAATTTCTCCGATTCATGAAAGCGGTTGGCGTTCATATAGGTCTCGGAAAGGGATAGCTGCAGCGGGTAGTAATTGGGATGTTTCACCATCAATTCCAGGTGCTTATTTATCGCCTTTTCAAAGTTCTTGCCGGCGCGGTCAATATCCAGGTCGGCCATCAGGTAGTGGATATTGTCGGGTGAGTTTTCCAGCAGCGGCGTCAGTTCCCGGCGCGCCGCTTTCAGTTTGTTTTGCCGGATATAGGCCAGTACCAGCCCGTAGCGGGCCGCTTCTTTTGACAGGCTGTCACCACTCAGCTCGTCTTTAAACCGGTTGACGGAAAGCGAGGGGTTGTTCTCAATCGCCAACAGCGCCCGCGATCTCATCAGGTGGTAGTCAGTGGGGTCGGGATAATATTTTTTCGGGTATTTGACCAGCCGGTTTTTGGCGTCGGATACCCGTTTTTCGGTAAGCGGGTGGGTCAACAGGAATTCCGGCGGCCGGTGCCCGGTATAGCGGGTGGCCTGCAGCATCTGCTCAAACATTTGCGGCGCACCGGCCGGGTCCATACCCGCGGCGAAGATGGTCTGCATGCCGATGCGGTCGGCCTCCTGTTCGTGCTGGCGGCTGTAGCGCAGGCTGTTTTGTAAGGCCGCCGCCTGGGTCGCCATGATGCCGGCAGTGGCGGCGTCGCCACCCACCGTGGCCGCCAGCGCGATACTGGCCAGCAGCCCGGCGATGGATACTATGCTGTTTTTGCGTTGGTTATCCACCTGCCGAGCGAAGTGCCGCTGGCTCAGGTGGGCCAGTTCGTGGGCCATCACGGCGGAGAACTGGTGTTCGTTCTCGGCGTGTTTGAATAAACCGGTATGCACGCCCAGCACGCCTCCCGGCACCGCAAAGGCGTTAATGGTGGCATTGTTGATAATCAGCATTTCCAGCCGCCTGTCCTGGAGCTGGCTGTGGGACGCCAGGCGATAGGTGAGCTGCTCCAGATAATCTTGTAGCTGGGGGTCGTCGAGCGTAGGTATCCTGTTGCGGTAGACACGCAGCCAGGCCCTGCCGAGGTCATGCTCTTGCTGCTGTGAGATAATCCCGGAGGTGGTGCCGAGCGAGGGCAGCTCAATATCGGCTGCGCGAACGGCGTCTGTCTGTGTCAATGCGAGCAGAGCGGCTAAAAAAGCGGCGGTAAACTGTTTAAACAATGTAAAAATCCATGTAAGTCAGCAAAAACTAGGGCGTTTCGCGCCCAGGCGATAACAATGTATAAATCTTAAGACCCTATATAACGCCGAAGTTGCAAATAAAGTATACAGATTCGGGGGCTTTTCGGGATAGATGAATTCGCGGATTACAGGTAGAGTTGCGATTAATTTCGCAGCTGAGCATCGGGTTATTTATGTTTAAAGTTCTGTCGGACTGGATAGACCGCTATTTGGGTGATGAAGAAGCCATTTTCCTGGCGTTGTTGATCATTCTAACGGTGATAGCGCTGGCAACGCTCGGGCAGTACCTGGCCCCGTTTATCGCCGCGGCGATATTCGCGTTTATGCTGCAGGGCCTGGTAAATAGGCTGGTTGGCCTGGGTGTGCCCAAGTTGCTGGCGGTATCCGCCGCATTTGCGCTGTTTCTCGGCCTGGCGGTTTCAAGCCTGGTTTTTCTGATACCGCTGATTGGCAGTCAGGCGACCAATTTGATTAGCCAGATACCGGGTATGGTGCGCCAATTACAGGACACCCTGTTGTCGTTGCCGGTGGAGTACCCGCACCTGATTTCCGAAGAGGATGTCAGCAGTCTGATTGCCTATGGCACTCAGGAGAGCGGGCGGCTGGCGGAAACCCTGTTGTCGCAGACGGTTAGCTCCGTGCCGGGACTTCTGGTGTTGTTCGTCTATTTATTCCTGGTGCCGCTGCTGGTGTTTTTTATGCTTAAGGACAAGGACGCGCTACTGGACGGTATTGAGCGCCTGCTGCCGTCGAAAAGGCCGGTGATGAAGAAAGTCGGCCGTGAAATGAATCTGCAGATAGCCAATTATGTTCGCGGCAAGGCGCTGGAGATATTAATCGTCGGGGTTGCCAGCTACATATGGTTCTTAATATTGGGGGTGGACTACGCGGTATTGCTGGCGGTATTGGTGGGATTGTCGGTGATCATTCCCTATATCGGTGTTACCGTGGTGACCTTGCCGGTGGCGATGGTCGGTTACTTTCAATGGGGTTGGAGTTCGGATTTTATGTGGCTGATGGTGGCCTACGGCGTGATTCAGGTGCTGGACGGCAATGTGTTGGTGCCGCTGTTATTTTCGGAGGTGGTAAACCTCCACCCGGTTGTTATTGTCCTGGCGGTGCTGGTGTTCGGCGGCATATGGGGCTTTTGGGGAATATTTTTCGCCATTCCGTTGGCAACATTGGTAAAAGCGCTTTACAACGCCTGGCCGCGGATAGAACCCCGGCAGGTGCTGTCAGATTAATTCTACTTCAAAACCTTAACCAGTGGAGCATTAATGTGAGTCGACTTTTGGCCCTGTTGTTTGTCGTTGTATTGTCGGGTTGTAGCGGTTTCGAGGATTTGGCCGGCCCGCCGGAGGTTGTCAAGAGCCCGAACGACCCGTTAGATTACCGGTACCTGGAACTGGATAACGGGCTGAAAGCGCTGCTGGTCTCCGATCCTCAAGCTGATAAAGCCGCCGCAGCGCTGGATGTGTTTGTCGGCAGCGCCTATGATCCGCTCGACCGGCAGGGCCTTGCGCATTTCCTGGAACACATGTTGTTTCTGGGAACCGACAAGTACCCGGACTCCGGCGAATACCAGGCATTTATCAGCGAGCACGGCGGCCGCCACAACGCCTATACTTCGTTTCGCCACACCAACTATTTTTTTGATATCGATCCGGTTTATTTCGATGAGGGGCTGGACCGGTTTTCGCGGTTTTTCGTCGCTCCGCTGTTTAATAAGGAATACGTGGAGAGGGAAAAACACGCCGTCCATTCCGAATACCAGGCGCGCATAAAGAATGATTCCCGTCGCCAATGGGAGGTTTTGCAGCAGTTTATGAATCCGTCTCACCCGGTTACAACCTTTAGCGTCGGCAGCCTGGAGACACTGGCGGATAGACCCGGCGCGCCGGTGCGGGAGGCGTTGCTGGACTTTTACGAGGCTTACTACTCCGCCGATCGCATGGCGTTGGCGGTAGTCGCGCCGGCTTCACTTGATGTTCTGGAAGCCAGGGTTCGCGAGTTATTTGGCCCTGTGCCCAGGCGCAGCGCGGCGGAGCTTGATATTGCGGCGCCCCTGTTTGCGCCCGGCCAGCTGCCGGCGGTTGCCAAGATCGAGCCGGTCAAGGAACTGCGCGAGCTGGCGCTGATTTTTCCGGTTGCCGATGAACTGCCGTTGTATCGTTAAAAGCCGCTCGCCTACTTGGCGAATCTAATTGGGCACGAGGGGCAAGACAGCCTGCTGGCGCTGTTGAAGCGTGAGGGTTATGCGGAGGGTTTGGCGGCCGGGCCCGGCATTAGCGACGGCAAGCAGAGTAGCTTCCATATCTCGATCAACCTGACTCCCCGCGGCGAACGGCATTGGCCGAAAGTGGCGGAATTGGTGTTTGACTATATCGAGTTGATACGCAGCGAGGGCATCGAAGCCTGGCGGCATATCGAGCAAGGCCGCCTCGCGGATATCCAGTTCAGGTTTGTGGAAAAGACGCAGCCGATTCAATACGTCAGTCAACTGGCCAGCCAATTGCAGGACTATCCGGTTGCCGATATTCTGCGGGGGCCATACCGCATGGACCGCTACCGGGAGGAGCTGATCCGCGACATACTGGACGATCTGGTAGCGGACAATGTGTTGCTGGCTGTTACTGCCCCGGGTGTTGAGACAGACAAGGTGTCGCGAAACTATCAAGCGGCTTACGCTTCAGCGTCCGTGGATGAGCCGACGCTCAACCGCTGGTCGTCCGCTGCTCGTGACGCCAGGCTGAAACTGCCGAAGCAAAACCCCTATGTGCCGGAAACGTTCAGCCTGATTGAACGCACGGACCAACCCCTGCCCCGGTTAGTTGACACGCCCGGCTACGCGCTGTGGTTTGCGCCCGATACGGCATTTAACGTGCCTAAGGTTCAGTTGCGAGCGGCCTACAGGACGCCGGTGATCGACACGGCGCGAGGCGCCGCTATGACCGCGCTGCTGTTGTCCGTGGTGGAGGAAAACCTGAAAAGCGAGTCATATCCGGCCGCGCTGGCGGGGCTCGGCTACAGCTTTAACCTGAACGCCGACGGCTTTGGTTTTTCGGTTGGCGGCTTTGGCGACAAGTTGCAAGTCCTGCTTGCCAATATCGTCTCGAGCCTGCAAACGTCAAGTCTTGAAGCGGCTACCGTGGCGCGTGTCAGGGAGGAACTGGCGCGCAACTGGCGCAACTCGACAAAGCGGGACCCCTACCGGCAGGTGATGTCTAAGGTTCCGGAGATTATGGAGGCGACCCATTATGATCCGCTGCAGATGGCGGACCTGCTGCAGCCTGTAACGGTTGGCGAATTGGCGGCATTTAGAAAGAGGTTGTTTGACGGCGCTGAACTCACCGTTATGGCAGGCGGCAATCTCACGGAACAGCAGGCGATAGAACTCGCGGAACCGGCGGCTTCGCTGATGAAGCGGGCTGAGGCGAGCGGCTCCGACAGCAGTCGGGCGGTATTCAAATTGGAACAGCCGGTTGTCAGAGAGGTGCTTGTCGACCACGATGACACGGCGCTGATACGCTACTATCAAGGCCGCAGCGATGCGCTTGAAGAGCAGGCGCGGCTGATGGTGTTGAGGCAACTGCTGAAGGCGCCGTTTTTTAACCAGCTGCGCACCGAGCAACAGCTGGGCTACGTGGTCGCGGCGATTGATTTGACCATGGACCGGGTCCCAGGTATCGGGCTGCTGGTTCAATCACCCGTCGCCGACCGGGCGAAAATAGAGACGGCCATGGAGACCTTTCTGCAGGAGTTTTCCCGGCATCTGGAAACCATGACTGATGCGGATCTGCAAGCTTACCGGGCAGCGGTCATTACCAACCTCAGACAGAAGCCAAAAAATTTGCGAGAGCGGATTGCCCGCGACTGGAACGCCGTTGATCTGCAGCATTTCAACTTCGATGCCCGCGAGCAGATGATCACCGCGGCAGCGGGTTATTCCCTGGACGAGGTGCGCGCCGATTTTAAGGCGCTGTTTTTGCGCGATGGCAGGTGGTTACAGGTGGTAACCTCGCGGGCCGAGAGCGATACTGAGGCCCAGCCATTTGAAAAAAGCTATGTTTTACCTGCCGGTTGACCGGTAACGCTAGTGGCGTCCGGCTTGTTACCTTAAGTAGGTTACCAAATTTCACATACTGGCCGAGACTGGCAAGAAGTCGTTGACTCTCAATGATTAATATTTGAGGTTTGTCACCAAATATGAGTAGATTACGCGGTCCAAAAAAATAAACCGGCGCTGAGCCGGCATACAAGCTTTTTTCGGGGAGTGCTTGCTGGGATTCTGTAATAAAATTACTTAAAATCTCTTTTTAAGCTACCTTTTCAACAAAATTAAGTAATATAATTACAAGATTGAATGGATACATTCTTGTATTAGAGATTAGGATTCGCTGTAAGCGGCTAGCCTTCTAAAAATATCAAATGTATAAAGCGGGAGACTCTGTAGATGCTAGAAGATGTTGATCCTACCGAAACGGAAGAGTGGCTTGAATCTCTGGAGTCGGTTATCAAGTATTATGGCGAAGAGCGCGCGGCTTTTCTATTAAAGCGACTGCTAGACAGAGCGACCGAGATCGGGTTGCCCATGCCCGAGGCCATTACCACCCCTTTTTACAACACCATTCCAGTCAGCCGGGAAAAAAGAATGCCCGGCGATTTGTTTATGGAGCGGCGCATTCGTTCGTTGATTCGCTGGAATGCTCTTGCGATGGTCATGCGCGCCAATAAGGTGGATGAGGGGTTGGGTGGACATATCGCCACCTTTTCGTCGTCGGCGACCCTTTACGATGTGGGTTTCAACTATTTCTTCCGCGGTTCAGAGGGGGAAGGGCTCTGCGACCTGATCTATTTTCAGGGGCACAGCGCACCGGGAATCTATGCGCGTTCTTACCTGGAAGGACGAATCAGCGAAACGCAGCTGGATAACTTCCGGCGCGAGGTAGACGGAGAGGGCCTGTCATCCTATCCGCACCCGTGGTTGATGCCGGATTACTGGCAGTTCCCGACGGTCTCCATGGGGCTTGGCCCGATTCAGGCCATTTATCAGGCGCACGTGATGCGCTATTTGTCCGCCAGGGGCCTGGTGCCGCGTGGCGACCGTCAGGTCTGGGCGTTCCTGGGCGACGGCGAGTGTGACGAGCCGGAAACCCTGGGGGCGATATCACTGGCCGGCAGGGAAAAGCTGGAAAACCTGACCTTTGTGGTCAACTGCAACCTGCAGCGCCTGGACGGCCCGGTGCGCGGCAACGGCAAGATTATCCAGGAGTTGGAAGGGGTATTCCGCGGCGCCGGTTGGAATGTTCTAAAAGTGGTTTGGGGGCGTGCCTGGGATCCGTTACTCGAGCGGGACACCAATGGGCTGCTGAAAAGCCGCATGAATGAAGTCTGTGACGGTGAGTTACAGAATTGTAAATTCAACGGCGGCGCCTACACCCGAGAGCATTTCTTTGGCACTTCCCCGGAATTGCTCGAATTGGTGGCCGACCTTTCCGATAACGACATTATGTACTTGAACCGGGGCGGCCACGACCCTTACAAGGTTTATGCCGCCTATGCGGAAGCGGTGGCGCAGAAGGGGCAGCCCACCGTGGTCCTGGCGATGACCGTTAAAGGTTATGGCATGGGCGCCGCGGGCGAAGCCGCCAATGACACCCACTCGGTGAAAAAACTGGATATCGAGAGTTTGAAAAACTTCCGGGACAGGTTCGGCATTCCCATCCCGGATGACGAGTTGGCCGGCGTGCCCTATTACCGGCCGCCGGAAGATAGCCCGGAAATGATTTACATGCGCAAGCGCCGGGACGAATTGGGCGGTGTCTTACCCGCCCGCAAGGCGGATTTTGAAGCGCTCGAAGCGCCGCCGCTCAGCGCGTTCGCCAAGCAATTGGAGAGTTCCGGCAAACGGGAAATCTCCACCACCATGGCGTTTGTGCGGGTGCTGTCGTCGCTGGTCAAGGACAAAAAGATCGGCGATAGGATCGTGCCCATTGTTCCGGACGAAGCGCGCACCTTTGGCATGGAAGGCATGTTCCGGCAGTTGGGGATCTATTCTTCCGCGGGTCAGAAATACGTGCCCCACGACGCCGACCAAATCCTCTACTACAAGGAAGACAAAAAGGGCCAGATACTCGAAGAAGGCATTAACGAAAGCGGCGCCATGTCCGCCTGGATTGCCCTGGCAACGGCGTATAGCAATTACGAGTGCCCGATGGTGCCGTTTTATATTTACTATTCCATGTTCGGCTTTCAGCGAATCGGTGACCTGGCCTGGGCAGCCGGTGATATGCAGGCGCGGGGATTCCTGATTGGCGCCACCGCGGGCCGGACAACGCTGAACGGAGAAGGCTTACAGCACCAGGATGGTCACAGCCATATGATGGCCAATACCATCCCCAATTGTCGCTCCTACGATCCCGCCTATGGTTACGAATTGACGGTGATAGTCCAGGATGGATTGAAGCGGATGTTCCAGGATAAGGAGAACTGTTTCTACTACATCACTACGATGAATGAGAACTACCACCAGCCGGCGATGCCGAAAGGTGCGGAAGACGGCATTATTCAGGGGATGTATCTGTTCCAGGCGGGCGGCAAGGCAAAGAATGGCCTCAAGGTTCAGCTGATGGGCGCGGGCACCATTCTCAATGAGGTGCGCGCGGCCGCGGAGATTTTGAAAGAAAAGTATGGTGTCGAAGCGGATATCTGGAGCCTGACCAGCATCAACCAGTTAACCCGGGAAGGTCAAGATGCGGCGCGCTGGAATATGCTGAATCCCGACCAGACGCCGAGGGTGGCCTATGTGACGGCGCAGCTGGAAGGACGGGAAGGTCCGGCGGTGGTCGCCACGGATTATATGAAAACCTTCTCCGAGCAACTGCGCCCCTATATGCCAATGGCCTACCATGTGTTGGGCACGGATGGCTTCGGCCGCAGTGACACCCGCGCCAAGTTGCGGGACTTCTTCGAGGTCGATCGCCGCTATGTGACGGTGGCTGCTTTGAACGCCCTGGCCCAGGAAGGTAAGTTGGAGACATCCGTGGTTACCGCGGCGATCAAAGATCTGGGTATCGATCCGAACAAGACGAATCCGCTTCATTCATAAACACCTAATAAGAGGAAGGCAGGACAGAACCGTGTCTAAAGAAGTCATAAAAGTGCCGGATCTCGGTGGCGCCGAAGCTGTCGAGGTTATCGAAATTCCCGTTGCGGCAGGGGATAGCGTTGAGGTAGACGATACGCTGGTGGTGTTGGAATCCGACAAGGCCAGTATGGATGTCCCCAGCACCAAGGCGGGCAATGTAGTTGCGATTCTGATCAAGGAGGGCGACAACCTCAGCGAGGGCGATCCGATTCTGGAAATTGAAACCGCCGGGGCCGGAGACAGTGAAGAGCCGGCCGAAGTGGAGCAACAGCCGCCCGCTGCAGCGCCTGAACCCGCGGTCGAGGAGCCAGCCGCTGAACCAAGCGCGGGCGGCGCGGTAGAGACCGTTAATATCCCGGATATCGGCACCGACGACGAAGTCGATGTGGTGGAAGTGTCGGTAGCGACCGGGGATAGTATTGAAGAGGGCGACACCATACTGGTGTTGGAGTCAGACAAGTCGTCGATGGAAGTGCCGTCGCCGGTCGGCGGCAAGGTCGAATCCGTGCTGGTGAGCGAAGGCGCTAAGGTCAAGACGGGCACGCCCGTAGTAACAGTGCACACCGCTGCCCCGAGCAGCCAAACCAGCGCCGCACCCGCGCCTTCCGAGCCTTCACCGGCGGCGCAACCTGCTGCAACGCCGCCGCCTAAGGCCGCCGCCGCGCAGCAGCCTGCAGCGGAACCTAAAACAAGTGGTGCGGATGTTTACGCCGGGCCGGCGGTGCGGCAGTTGGCCAGGGAATTGGGCGTTGATCTCAACTCTGTAACCGGCACCGGCCCGAGAAACAGAATCCTCAAGGAAGACGTCAACAATTTTGTAAAACAAGCGCTGCAAAAACCCGCCGCGGCCGCGGCTGGTCCCGGCGCGGGCATTCCGGCGATTCCCGATCTGGATTTCAGTCAATTCGGCCCTGTGGAGGAGGTCGAACTCAGCAAAATAGCGCGCCTCACTGCAGCCAATATGTCGAGGAACTGGCTCAACGTACCGGCCGTTACCCAATTCGACGATGCCGACATTACCGAGATGGAAGCCTTCCGCAAAGGGCTGAAAGCCGAGTCAGAAAAGCGGGGCATCAAGTTAACCCCGATGCCGTTTCTGGTGCTCGCCTGCGCCAAGGCGCTGGCGGCCAACCCGGTATTTAACCGCTCCTGGCACAGTTCCGGCGAAAAGGTAATTCAAAAGCACTTTATTAATATCGGAATGGCGGTCGATACGCCACGTGGCTTGTTAGTGCCGGTGGTCCGGGACGCGGATAAAAAAGGGTTGTGGGAGCTTGCCGAAGATATCAACACATTGGCCGGCAAGGCCCGAGACGGCAAACTGTCCGCCGCGGAAATGCAGGGCGGTTGTTTCAGTATTTCCAGCCTCGGCGCGCTGGGCGGCACCGGGTTTACCCCTATCGTCAATGCCCCGGAAGCGGCTATTTTAGGTGTTTCCAAGGCGTCTACCAAACCGGTTTGGAATGGCGGCGAGTTTGTGCCACGGCAGATGCTGCCGCTGAGCCTGACCTACGATCACAAGCTTATCAACGGCGGGGACGCCGGCCGGTTTATGACTTACCTGGTGGATGTGATTGGCGACCTGTGGAGGATGTTGTTGTAGGGAAGCGAAAAGGCGCTTTAGATCTTCAGACTGCCTTGCCCCGACGGTCTTGTGTGCTACAATGTGTTGCTCTATGTGTGAATGGGAGTGCATACATGGCTACAAACCTTTCAATCGATACCAATTTGCTCGACGAAGCCTTAGTAATTGGTGGGCTGACAACTAAAAAAGATACTGTAAATCAGGCGCTTAAAGAGTTTGTGCAACGCCGAAAGCAACGCGAAATCACTTCACTTTTTGGTAATTTACCCCCAGACGTCGACTATAACTACAAGAAAGGACGAAAGTGAGTGGTGTGCTCGTAGATACTTGCGTTTGGTCCCTCGCTCTGCGAGGTCGTTCCACTCGTGAGGCTTCCATGGTGGAACAGCTAACCCAGCTTATTGATGAAAACCGTGTAAAAATTGTTGGCGCCATTAGGCAAGAACTATTATCTGGTTATACCGATAAAAATAGCTATGAAAAACTTCGCCAGAAACTTAAGTACTTTCCTAACGAACCCGTGTTAGATTCCGATTATGAAGCTGCCGCGGAATATTCAAATTTCTGCCGCTCAAAGGGAGTCCAAGGCTCGCACACGGATTTGTTAATTTGTGCCGTTGCCATACGAGCCAAGTTCCAAATTTTCACTATCGATAAAGACTTTAATTACTACGCTAAACACCTTCCAATAACGCTTTTCGAAAAAAACTGACGTCGCAAACACGGGCCGAAGTATTCGCAGCATATTAAGGCCCAGCGACACGTAGTGTTGCGTATGTGATTTGCTTTGTTAGCGTTGTGGTGCAATTTTAAGGAATGCTTCTAACTCTCGTGACGGAAATTCGACCTGACGCATCACACGCATCTGCATCTACACCGACATGGATCTTAGCCCCGCTTTTTTGTGCAGCCAGCAATACCGATAATATGATTGATAAGTCTGCATCACCTTCCCGAACAGTATAATAACTTGTAAAACAGCCGTTTGGGTTGATATGTGGATCTGATGTTGTAAATAATAGCGTTCCGTCTTTGTAGCCCGCATAAATATCTACGACATTCGTCGGACCACTCCAGTCATTAGCTAATGCGCCACCCGACATCAAGGCTACGATTAAAACTATTTTTTTCATAATATCTCCTAAAGTTTTAACTCCGCCAACACAGGTGAGCAACGTGGTTGCGAGTCCAGCCCACGAAGTGGGCGCTGAGCTTGGCCTTATTGAATTTTTTAACCAATTGAAATATATAGCTTTTTACTTGTAAGATAAAAAGTACTATACTGATTGCTGTCGAGAGTGCGTCGAATGCACGATGGGAAGCCTAGCTTCCCACTCGACGTCCTTTCAAACCCAATCAGCTCTTGGATGTTTCACCAGCCCGTATCCCTCAACCCTGCCATTTGGGGATTTTCTAAAGGTGCTTTCGATTTGGTCATAAAATCTTGAGTCATGGGCGACAAATTTTCGATATACGGCACCTGCAACCATGTCCGCGAGCTGGATTCCAACACTCCAATGGGAAGGCGCTATAAACAAGCCTTCTATAAGGTTGGGGTAGCTCGAATACCTATCGGCGTTTTGATTTAAAAGCCTTTGATGCATAGCCTGTAACCGCTTGTCATCTTTAGGCCCTCTATGGTCACAGACGATCATCCCATTCATTTCTTGGCCAGACTCACGCTCTAGGTCTTGTAGGTAATATTGAAATCTCTCTGTTATTGGCTTGTAGGTGAAGTGGTAAAGATCGTCATCGTTGTTTATCGAAGGCTGTGCGTAACAGGCTTTCACGGATGAAACGACCGCTAATGCTTTAATAGATCTTCTAGCCGTCAACAATGAATACACTTCTTCGCGGAACTTATTCCGCGTATCAATATCCATGTGTTGAAGAGTGTTATCTTGATCATCATTATTTGGAGCAAAATACCTCCATTTAATTTCACCCAAAATTCCGTACTTTGCTTTAGTTCGGTCAAGCGCATTTCGCAGTGAGCGCCAGACAGCATCAGGGATTATTACTCCTCCGATAACAAAATATGGCACTCCTCTATCGTTTGGGGGCGGGGTACCCGACTCATCTAAAAATAGTATTTGCATTTGTTACACGTTTAGATCTCGGAAAAATTTAACAGCATGTTAACGAGGCCGACGGCCTCATAATAATTATTAGCGTGAATGGACTATATTTTTCGCCAACGAATTTGTTGCCTTTTAACATATTGATAGATGGATAAAAAATATGCTTGGCAACTGATGGTTGGAAAAATCGTGAATCGCTCACGATAACAGCTCTGAATTGCCGGGCGACTAAGGCTTTGAGAACTTTCCATATTAGCTTAGCCGGTTGCATGACCCATTCTCCTTTCTTGTTCCTTTGCAACATTCTTTGCATAGGGCGGTAGAGGACTATAAAGTTGTTTGCCAGTTGGATCAAGCGGCGGATAGAATGAAAGCGCCTAATTTTTTTGCCTCCTCAACGTTGACATTTTGAAGCCCGGCATCTCTTAACAGGTGAATAAATTTAAGGGTGCGGAAAGCGTCGAACCAGGTATTAAAATGCCTCAGGAACTGCTCGGGTTGTTTGCTTTGGAGCCGCGCTTGGGTTAACGCGGCTAGGATGCCCATAGCTTCAATTACCTTTCGGGTAGTTCCGTCTATGCCAGCTAATCCCCCGGATAATTGGCCCGCCGTTTGCTTTACCGCGTCTAAAAGTTTCTTTAGCTGGTAAAAGCATTCAGGGTTATACAGAGTAAATTCGGCTTCCGGGTTGTCCATCGCAATAATTTTTTCAACCGCCGGGCCTGTGCCGAAGGGCACCCGTCGCGAAAGCCGGGCGACTAGGGTTATCCGCGGGTTTTCCAGTTGTAGAATGTCGCCGGTTTTCGCCAGTTTGTTCAGCAGATAAAAATCCTCGCCCCCCGAACGCTTTGGAAAGCCGCGCACTTTGCAATAATGGTTCGCCTGTATCGCCAGGGTGCTGCCAAGCGTATGAAAGGCATAGGGCGATCCGGCCCACTGCAATCCCCGCTGATAATAATGCAGCGAAAATTCATAGAGTTTTGTGGCTTTGCCCAGTGCGTTATCGCCGCAGTCGTGGGCAAAGGGGTAAATTGCCGCTGCTGCATCGTCCCGGTTGTCCAGAGCCGTGAAATAATTGTCCGGCAGAAATGCATCACAGTCGGTAGTGTATATCCAGGGGTATTTAATAATGTTTTGCTGGATAAGCGTTACGGCGATATCAGCGGCGATTTTTCGGGCCAGCCCGACGCCCTGTTTTTTGGGAATGGATAAACCCGGCGAAAACCGGTCAATGGTCAACACATAACTCGATGTGTCTGTTACTCGGTGTAGGGTCAGATCCTTACTGGTATTCACTACAGTTAGATTGCGTACCAGGTCCTGGGCTAGCCGGCGATTGGCGGAGCAGGGGGCAGCCAAGCTGTCCGGTTGGTTAATCGTCAGGATAACCAGGCACGCGTGCCGTTTCAGCAGCGGCGTCATGCGTTGTAGAAAATCGTGGTCCTCATCGTAAGCGGGAATCGCCAGCGCGTAGTGGCAGGGTGGCACTTTCAGGTTGGCCAGGGCGCTGACCTCCGGTTCTGCATAGTGCCGCAGATACTTTTCCGCGTTAGACAACCTTGCCATCAGTGCAGTGCGGCGCGGATCGGCAGGCTGCGCATAATTTCCGCTTCGCTGGTCAAAATTTGCGCCAGTCGTTTATCTACGACATCATCCGCAAAAAAACGCTTGGCAAAAACTAGAAACCGGTCCTGATGCTGTTCCTCGGAGCGAGTGATTGATAGATAGAGGTCTTTCATCTCGCCCGGCGGCAGCGCCTCGGCGATAAGGCCGAATCGCTCCGCGCCGCGCGCTTCGATAACGCTGCCCAGCAACAGACGGTCGAGAAAGTAATCGTTTGACCCCTTGCGGGCAAGCTTGTTGAGGGCGTTGACGTAGGGGTCTTTCTGGTCCTTTTGTAGTTGCAATCCGCGGGCGGCCATTACTTTGACTATCTCCCGGAAGTGCATAAGTTCCTCAATGGCCAAATCGATCATCGCGGCTACCAGCTCCGGTTTATCCGGGTAATGCAGCGCCATGGACATGGCCATCCCCGAGGCTTTTTTCTCGGCCGATGCGTGATCGTTTAGAAACTCCTCGAAGTTGTCTAACACGGTTTCGACCCATTCCCGCGGGGTTCGGGATAGCAGTTGGAACATGGTTAACCTTGCGACGCTATGGATTAGCCGGATCCGGCAATGTACCAGAAACGCAGGTGTGAAGCATCCGAGGGTGGGCATTGTCTTGCCGGTAGATCGGCGCCAAGATCCCTTCCGGCCGCACTGCTGTTTGAAGTGAATTAGGCATACTTTTCCAAGTCGGTGGCGGTTGTGATCGGGTAAGGGTTTCGGAACACGCTGTGGATACATCCCTGCAAGCTCGACGCCGGCTTGACCGCCAAGGATGGCGGAAATGCCGATATTGCAGGAGCAAATATCTGCCCCTGCCGGCGAAGGTTCCGAAACCCTTACCCGAGCCCAACCTTCAAATCAACCGCTGTACTGCTTTTCAAGTAAAAACAACTTGTTAAGCAGCAAAGCGGTAGACTTGAAGAACTGACTGGGGAGGTGCCTTTGCAGACCGTCACCCGCAGGGAAGCGGGTGTCGAGCTCCCAGGGATGGGTTTACAGCGTGTCTGCAAAGGCACCTCCGCAGGCAGTTCGCCACCGGCTGATAAAAAAACTAAAACCGAGTCCCAAACACTGTTTCCAGATGGCCGCGGTAAGGTGGCACCAAACCAGGAGATAAGGAGAGTAAAGGGAACCTCCCTGTTCCCATCAAGACAGGACGAATTACTTAAGGAAGAATATTACCCAGATTGATCAGCTGGGTTTCGCCGCTGTTGTCATCAACGCCGTCGTTATCGTTAACGATCAACACATCGCCGTTCTCCAGTACCGCTGAGCCTTCGATTTTCTCGTAAACCAGTCCACCCGGCGCGGTCAGGTCGCCAGCCGCCAACAGATCGCGAACCAGGGTTTTCGTCGCGGTATCGCCATCGGTCAAGCCGGTCACGTCGATGGTGTACAGGCGTTTAATGGCCGCATCCGGTCCGCCTTGGTTGTCGCGTTCCACCACCAGAAATTCACCGCCGCCCAGCGAGGTTAAATCCGATAGTCCCACCCAGCCGCCGTTTTGCGAAGCCGCCGCGTCCAGCGGGTAGAAGTAGAAGCTCCAGGTATCGCCGACGGTGTCGTAAACGCCGATCCGCGGGTTGGCTTCACCATTCCAGGCGCGCTGGAAGGCCACGTAGGCGGAGCCATTATATTCGGCGACACCTTCAAAACCGAAACGCAACTGCACATCGTTTAGCGCATCGGGCAAGGTGACAACATCTTCGATTACACCCTGGGCGTCGGCTTTAAAAATAAAGTTCAGGCTGTTTACCGGCCGGTCGGCGTCCCCGACGGTGCCTGAGCCCTCCGACGCTACCCAGAAGCCGCCGTCGCTTGCAACCGCGATGCCTTCGGGGTCGATATTAACGCTCTTGTCGGCGTTAATCAGCGCTTCGAGATCCTCGGAGTCGAATACATCCACACGCGCCGCGTCATCTTCCACTAGGCCATCGGCCACGGCTACCGTGGTGATGCCGGCAAAAACATCGTTGGCGTCACTGATGGTGATTTCAGTATGCAGCAACGCGGGCTCCTCGCCCACATCAATGCCGAAGATGCGATTGCTGCCGTAGAAGGAGTCTTCCACCGCGTAGACCCTATCGTCCGCAACCGGGTCGGTTGCCAGCCCGGACATGGCGCTCCAGGGAATAGGCGTGCCCGCAATGCGGTCGGCGGACTGGATCGTCGGGTAGGTGCTGTCGCCGGCGGTGTAGTTGTAGATGTTCAGCACCGAACGAATTTTGTCGTCCCGGTTGTCCTCTTCACTGGCAACCACCAGCAGGTTGCGTGACGGTATCGCCAGCGCACCTTCTGGGCCCACGCCAGCCGGCAGCGTTTGCTTGTAAACAGGTTTAGCGGGGTTGGCGGCGTCATACACAAAGACCAGGCTGGAGCGCTCCGAGTTGACGAACAGGTAGCGGTGGTTGCCGTAGACACCCACTTCGACATTTTCGGGTTCGTTGCCCTTGTTGCCGGAACGGCCGTCCGGATAGTGACCAAAACGCACTGCCATATGGTCGAGGCTGTTCCCGGAACTGTAGGCAACCTCGCCGTTGGTGTTGAATACCGTAAAACCGCGGCTGCCGCCGTCCAGGTCGCCCTCGTCGGCGGTGACAAAGTAGTTGGAATTAATCCAGGCGACACCGTCGGGTTCGCGCAACACAGCGTCCTGGGACTCGGTAAGCGAGAGAATGGCCGGGTCTTCCTCGGTGGCGTCTATTTGCTCAAGATCGACGCTGCCGGCGGAAAAGTTGTTGACGAGACTGCCGTCGGAGAGATCCACCAATACAATGTGATTGTTCTCTTGCAGCGTGACGACGGCGATATTATCAGCGTTGATATCCACATATTCGGGTTCCGGGTCGCCGGGGAATAGGGTGGCGACACCGGCTAAATCCACGCTGCTGGTGCTCCATTCGGCGGGCGCGCCGGTCAGGTCGACAATCACCAGTGTTCCGGCCGGCGCCTGCGGGGGCGCGCCGTCGCCAAGGTCTTCGTCCCGCTCGTTTTCAATAACCACGACCGCAAAGCTGTCGTCGGGACTAACGGCGACCGAGTCCGGCTGCCCGCCAACGTCAATGGACCTGACGGCGGTTTGCGTGGCGATATCGATAACATCCAGCGTACCGGAGACATTGACGAAATCCGCCGAAGTATTCACCCCGACAATGGCGTTATCACCGACCACCGCCACGGATGTTGGCTCGCCCGCCAGCGCCAGGGTGCCCATGCCGGTCGGGTTGACGGGATCGGTGATATCCACGAAACCCACTTGATTTTCCGGGCTGTCGGTATAGATCAAGGTCATACCGTCCTGGCTGGCCGCGACAATTTCCGCCGCGGTTTCTGTGTCATCATTACAGGTTGCGTCTATTTGTGAGCACACCAGGTAGGATGCAATGCGCTTGAAACTGTTGCCGTTATCCAGTGATGCGGGCGCGCAGACATAGGAGGTTTCAGTAATTTCGCCGGCGGAAAGGTCGCCACTGGAATCCGTGTCTATGCCGGAGTCGATGCGCACGCCACCGGCAAAACAGTTGTTGTCGCCAACATTCAGGTTGGTTTGTTGGACTAGGCTGTTAAGACCGTCCGCGCCATCTGCCCCGTCGGTGCCGTTGGAACCGTCGTTGCCGTCATCGCCGCCACATGCGGCGAGCGCCATACAGACTGTCAGAAGGGTAAGCTTGCCAAGGTTGTTGTACATAGTGAGAAGTTCCTGTGACTTTTTGTTTGATCGGTCAAAGTAGTCTCAAAATGTGTAACTTCCGTGACAGTCAGGTATCCGTATAATGACAATTTTGTTGCAATCCAGTATCGGCGCTTTCGCGCCAGCGTCGGTGGCGTATTCCACCGACCGATGCTGCTCAGTCAGTTACTCGCTATGATGTCTAAACACTACGACCTGACTTTTCCTTTTGCCCTGGGAGGGCCGGCTGCCAGCGCGACCTTTCGCGCATTTCCCGAGGATTTCCAGGTGACGGAGCTTTTTTTCGAACCCTTCGCCGGCAGCGGCGAGCACCTCTGCCTGTGGATAGAAAAGCGGGGCCAGAACACCCGCTGGGTGGCGAAGCTGCTGGCGGACGCTTTTAATCTGACTGAGCAATCCGTGGGCTACTGTGGGTTGAAGGATCGTCACGCCGTGACTCGCCAGTGGTTCAGCGTGCACCTGCCGGGCAGCGGCCAGTTGCAGCGGAAACCTGAACTGGGCGAGGGCATCCAGGTATTGGACTGCTGCCGTCACTTGCGCAAGCTCAGGCGGGGCGATCACCGGGGTAACAGGTTCCGAATTCTGTTGCGAGATATCGCGGGCTGCCGGAAGGCGCTGACGGAAAAGTTGCAAGCGGTGAGGCAATCGGGGGCGCCCAATTATTTCGGCGAGCAACGCTTCGGTATCGCCGGTAACAACCTTGCGGCGGCCGATAGCTTGCTGAGCGGCGGCAAGGTAAAAGCCAAGCGCAAAAAAACCGGCAAGCGGGACAGTCTGTATTTCTCCGCGGCCCGCGCTTACCTGTTCAACCTGGTGCTCGGCGCCAGGGTTGAGAACCATACATGGCAGCGACCTTTGGCGGGTGAAACTGAGCCGCAGGGGCCGCTTTGGGGCAGGGGGCGCAACCCGGCCGCAGGCGAATTAGGGGTTCTGGAAGCCCACGTATTGTCGGCGTATGCAGGCTGGCGAGAGGGGCTGGAGTACAGCGGTTTACAGCAGCAGCGCAGGGACCTGGTGTTGGTTCCGGAAGATATGGGCTGGGAATATCTGGATAACAATCTGCGGCTCGAATTCGTGCTGCCACCCGGCAGCTACGCCACGTCGGTGCTCAGGGAACTGGCGGTTTTGCGCCCACCGGCGGCCGCTGCTGTGCTATAGTTCGGCTTTCGTTCGGCAATAGTGGGTGGTGGGGATCCGGTTTGAAGATAGGCGCGGTTTTTTCACAGGTATCAAGGGGTCGCGGGTGAATTCGATTGAGCTTGGCGGCATAGGGATGACGTCCCAAAGAACCCGGGAAAGGTTGATCCAAAGGCTGAAGGAGCAGGGGGTAAAGAACCAGCGCGTACTGGATATCATGAGAGTGACCCCAAGACACCTGTTTCTCGACGAAGCCCTGTCGCAACGCGCCTACGAAGATACCGCGCTGCCGATCGGTTACGGCCAAACCCTGTCCCAGCCCTATGTGGTTGCGTTGATGACTGAGGCGCTTTTGTCCCAGGGGCACCGTGAGAAAGTGCTGGAAATCGGTGTCGGATCTGGCTACCAAACCGCTATATTGGCGCAATTGGTCGGCCATGTTTACGGCGTCGAGCGAATCAAACCCCTGTTAAACAAGGCCCGCAGCCGCATGCGAACCCTGGGTCTGCGCAATGTAACTCTGGCCCACAGCGACGGCAGTGTCGGTTGGGAGGAGCATGCCCCCTACGACGCAATTCTCAGCGCGGCGGCGCCTGAGCATGTGCCGGAGGCGTTGCTCCACCAACTGGCGCCTGGCGGTGTATTGGTGATTCCGGTGGGTCCGGAGGGCGACCAGGAGCTGCGCGTGGTCACGCGCCAAGCCGAGGACGCCGAGTTTGAAGAGCAGGTCATCGAACGGGTTCGGTTCGTGCCCTTGCTGAGCGGGGTCACTCGTTGAAGTCTGCGGGCCACTGGTTGTTGCTGTTTGCCAAAGGCATGGCGATGGGTGCCGCGGACGTGGTGCCCGGCGTCTCCGGCGGAACCATCGCCTTTATCAGCGGTATTTACCAGGAATTACTGGACTCTATCAAATCGGTCAACCTAACCAATGTAAAACTGCTGCTCAGCCATGGCCCCGGGACGTTCTGGCGGTCGATTAACGGCACCTTTCTGGTCGTGCTGTTTGGCGGCGTGCTGATCAGCATAGCCTCCTTGGCCCGAATCGTAAGCTACTGCCTGGAGAACTTCCCAATTTTAATCTGGTCGTTCTTTTTCGGCCTGATAGTGGCGTCGATTATCTATATACTCCGCCAGCTTCCGCGGCTCACTATTGTCGAGTGGATCGCGATTGCTGTGGGCACGACCATCGCAATGGGCATATCGATGTTGCCGGCGGTGGCGATATCGGCCAGCCCGACCCTGGTGTTTGCCTCAGGAGCGCTGGCCATCTGCGCGATGATCTTACCCGGTATCTCGGGTAGTTTTATTTTGCTGTTGATCGGTATGTATCCAATTATTATCGAGGCGATCACCGAAGCAAACATGGCGGTGTTGGGCATCTTCCTGGTGGGTTGCGTTTGCGGGCTGTTGGCTTTTGCCAGAATCTTGTCTTGGCTGCTGCATCACTTTTATAGCCAAACCATGGGTTTGTTGACCGGCTTTCTCATCGGCTCGCTGGTAATCGTCTGGCCTTGGAAGGAAGCGCTTGAAGTGATGATTGACCATGAGGGGCGCGAAGTTGTGCTGGCCCAGCGGTCGCTCTCCCCCTGGGATTACGGCGCTATTACAGGTATTGATCCGCAACTTCTGCCGGCGGTAGGCTTAATGCTCGTGGGGTTGGTGTTGGTATTGAGTCTTGAATACCTCGGGAGCCGCTTTAAACAGACAGCGGTTTGAGTTTCAGGGAGAAACCTGGTCGGTGATGCAAGGGGTATCTAGGTGGCTTGCGACTATACTCGCACCGGTACTGTTGCTGCAGAGTTGCGCGTCGCCGCCGCCTGCGCCGGTAGATCGGCGGCAGGAGCCGCCCAGTGAAAAGATTAACTACCACATTGTCAGCAAGGGTGAAACGCTGTTTTCAATTGCCTGGCGTTACGAAAAGGATTTACATAAGCTGGCGGTGGTCAACAACCTCTCCTCCTATACCATCTACCCGGGCCAGCGACTGCTGTTGGACACCAGAGGGGTCGCGCCAAGCGATAGGGCGGCGGGTGAACCATCCAACGCCGCTGGACGTATACAACAACAGCGCCCTGTAAAAACACCTCCCAGCCGTGCAAAGCCGCCGCTGCAAAACAGTCCGGCCAAACCGACGGGAGCCGCCAAAGGCGGCAACGTCTCGACCTGGAAATGGTCGTGGCCCGTCAAGGGGAAGATTGCCCGCCGTTACAACACCCGCGAGCTCTTCAAAGGAATTGATATCCACGGTTTGCCGGGCAGTGCGGTGACGCCCGCGGGTCCGGGTGTTGTGGTTTACTCGGGTGATGGCCTGCGAGGGTATGGCAAGCTGATTATTGTTCGGCACAACCCGATTTTTTTAAGTGCCTACGCACATAATCGAAAAATTTTTGTCAAAGAGGGGATGGCGGTTAAGCCCGGGCAGAAAATAGCGGAAGTCGGCGGCGATCCTGCTAATGTCAGGCGTTTTTATTTTGAAATTCGCAGAGACGGAAAACCGGTGAACCCGCTCAACTATTTGCCAAAATAATAATAGAACAGGCGGTTTTTTATGATAGAGTTGGCTTTGGGTTAATTGGGCAAAATGGCACGCACAACCTTGTGTTAAAAGGAATAGATGTTCTAAATGAAATGGCCTAACTGAGATGAGCAAGGACGATTTTTTTGAAACGGACCCGGATGGTTCCGAGCAGTTTTTCGACGCTGCCAGCCTCTATCTGAAAGAGATAGGTTTCACGCCTCTGCTCACTGCCGAGGAAGAAATCAAATTCGCCCGAAAAATAAAAACGGGCGACGAAGCCGCGCGTAAGAGAATGATCGAAAGCAACCTTCGCCTGGTTGTAAAAATAGCACGCCGCTATGTTAATCGCGGTCTTTCGCTGCTGGACCTGATCGAGGAAGGCAATATCGGATTGATGCGCGCAGTGGAGAAATTCGATCCGGAACTGGGCTTTCGATTTTCCACCTACGCCACCTGGTGGATAAGGCAGACTATCGAGCGGGGCCTGATGAATCAAACCCGCACAATTCGCCTGCCCATCCACATTGTCAAGGAGCTAAACTCCTACTTTAAAGCGGCGCGCCAGCTTAGCCAGGAACTCGAGCACGAACCTTCCGCTGAAGAAATTGCCGCCTTGTTGGACAAGCCGATAGCCGAAGTGTCGCGCATTATGGGGCTCAGCGAGCGAGTCACCTCCATTGATTTGCCGCTGGCCCAAGACAATGAGCACACGGTTGCCGAAACCATCGCCGACGAACACATCAGCGACCCAGAAGAGTTGACTGAGCTGCAAGAAATAAACTTTTCCATCGAATGTTGGCTGGAGGAGCTGAACGAAAAACAGCGCGAGGTGGTGAGCCGAAGGTTTGGCTTGATGGGCTACGATATCGCTACACTGGAAGATGTCGGCAAGGAAATTGGACTGACGCGGGAGCGGGTAAGGCAGATACAGGTTGAAGCGTTAAAGAAGCTGAGAACGATTCTGCAAAAGCACGGGCTTAACAGCGATATACTATTTTCGGAAGGTAAATAGCGGGTGTAGATAATCGTGGTTTGGTGCAACCTTCCCGCGGCTATCTAGGAACAGTATTTGAGACCCTCACCGGCAGGGACGCCGGTGCGGAGCGTACATGGATGTATCTACAGCGAGTCTCAGATACTGTTCCCAGATGGCCGCGGATATGCGGTACTAACGTGGAGGTGCGTTACTAGAAAAGTACTGTCTGTAAGGCCTTGTAGTGAAGCTTGTTTGGTGTCGGCTAACGCTCGAGGTATTGCAACTTCCCGGGAATGCCTGCCCACTCCTCGGCATCCGGAGGCGAGTCTTTCATCTCGGTGATATTGGGCCAGATTTCCGCCAGTTCGGCATTTAACTCGATAAATACGGTTTGATCCTCCGGGACTTCGTCTTCCGAAAAAATAGCTTCCACCGGACACTCAGGTTCGCAGAGTGCGCAATCAATACATTCGTCTGGATGAATGACCAGAAAATTCGGCCCCTCGTAGAAGCAGTCTACCGGACAGACCTCAACACAGTCGGTATGTTTGCACTTAATGCAATCTTCTCCAACAACAAATGTCATATATACTCCGTAGTTATGGTCGAACCTGGAGCGCGGATTATAGCCAAACCCCAGGTTTGCGTCATTATAGCCGTATTATTCAGAGGTTCCTTAGCCGGTGAGCAGGGATTTCAAGGTGTAGAGCGCGTCCTGTGCCTGCCTGGGCGTTAGCTCGTCCGGCTCCAGTGCTGCCACCGCTTGTTTCAGTCGGCTCCCTACCGCATCGGAAAACAGATCTTCTTGAATAGGCGATGGCCCGGCGCTCGCGACACCCAATTCCGGCGATTTGACTACTTCGCCCGCTTCCAGTTTCGCCAGTTCGCGCCGCGCCAGATTGACCACTTGTTCCGGAATACCCGCCAGTTTGGCGACCTGAATGCCGTAGCTTTGGCTGGCCGGCCCCTCCTGCACCGCATGTAAAAAAACGATGGTGTCGTTGTACTCAGTGGCGTCCAGATGGACGTTTTTAACCATCTCCAGATGCTCGGGCAGCGCGGTCAACTCAAAGTAATGGGTGGCGAACAGGGTGTAGGCGCCCACCGATTCGGCGAGGTTAATGGCACAGGCCCAGGCCAGGGAGAGGCCGTCAAAAGTGCTGGTGCCGCGGCCTATCTCGTCCATTAGCAC
>JANQKW010000154.1 GCA_028280905.1 Porticoccaceae bacterium | reverse complement strand
ACATTGGAAATACAGCGGCTGATTGGCCGTTCGCTGAGGGCGGCCGTGGACCTCAAGGCGCTGGGTGAAAACACCATCACGGTAGATTGCGACGTTATCCAGGCCGACGGCGGTACGCGCACCGCTTCCATTACCGGGGCCTGCGTGGCACTGGTGGACGCCATCCGTTATTTGCAGGATAACAAGAAACTGACGGTTGATCCCCTTTTGCATCGGGTGGCGTCCGTGTCGGTTGGCATCTACCAGGGCGCGCCGGTTCTCGACCTGGATTATGCCGAAGACTCGTCAGCCGAGACCGATATGAACGTGGTGATGAACAGCGAAGGCGGCTTTATAGAGGTGCAGGGCACCGCCGAGGGGGCGCCGTTTTCCGAACAGGAACTCTCGCAAATGATGGCGCTGGCGAAACGCGGCATCGCGGACTTGATAAAAGTGCAGGGAATGGCGTTGGCTCAGGACTAGTACTCCGTCATTATCACCTTGAAGGAGTACTAGAGCCGGTCCAGGTCATAATCGACAATTACCGGTGCGTGACTGGAGAATTCCCTGGCCTTGTAGATAACCGCGTACTCTACCTGTTTGCCGAGGTCTTTTGAAATCACTTGAAAATCGGTGCGCCAGCCGTCGCCATTGCCGATTTGTCCCGACGGCCACCAGCTGTACTCATCTGTGTCGCGATTAGCCAGCCGGAAAGCATCCAGGTAACCTATGTCTGTAAATAGCTGTTGAAGCCATTGGCGCTCTTGTGTCAGGAATCCGCTCTGCGCCGCGTAGTTGTCGGCGTTTTCCAAATCGCTGTCGGTGTGCGCGAGTTGCCAGTTGCCGCAGATAATGTAGCGGCGGCGTTTGTTGGAAATCTTGTTTAAATGGCTTTGCAAGTTGGTCAGAAAGCGCATCTTGTCTTCCTGGTTCGTTCCGTCACCAATAGCGGGAAGCAGGAGAGACCCGACGCTCAGGCGCTCAAAATCGGCCTGTAAGTAGCGGCCGTCGGTATCCTCGCCGCTGGCAAACCCGAAACCGTACATAATGGCCTTCGGTGCTTGGCGTGTGTAGATGGCAACGCCGTTGCGATGCGGTTTCTGTGAGTCGAGGTAGTAGCTGAAATACCCGTCCAGCTGAAATGCCGGGTTGTCTTCGATTTCATGTTGCTTGGCGCGCAAGTCCTGGATGCAGATAATTTCGGCATCCTGTGAAGAGAGCCATTCAAAGAGCCCTCGGTGCGCTGCCTGGTGTATTCCGTCTACGGAAATGTTGATAATTCTCATTCTCGATCCCGGGTATGCTAGCGTGTATGATACGCGACCATAGCGGTTTCTAAAAACTGGGGGATTGATGCAGCGTTATCAGCGGGAGTTTGTCGAGTTGGCGCTGGCCGAGGGGGCGTTGAAGTTTGGAAACTTTACCCTTAAGTCGGGGCGTGTGAGCCCGTATTTCTTTAATGCTGGGGAGTTTTCGAGCGGCAATGCGCTGGCGACCCTGGGTAAATGCTATGCCCAGGCAATTGTCGCTGCCGAAGTTGAGTTTGATTTGCTGTTTGGCCCTGCCTACAAGGGTATTCCATTGGCCGCGTCCGCCGCTATCGCATTGGCGGAACAACACCAGCGCGATTTACCCTATTGTTTCAACCGCAAGGAGGCCAAGCGACACGGCGAAGGCGGAGAATTGGTGGGCGCCGAGATGACCGGCAAGGTGTTGATCGTCGATGATGTGATAACCGCCGGAACGGCGATCCGCGAATCAGTGGGTCTGATTCGCGCCGCGGGTGCTGAAATCGCGGGTGTGGTAGTCGGCCTGGACCGCAAGGAAAGGGGCGCCGCGGACAAATCCGCGGTGCAGGAAGTAGAGCAAGAATTTGGCTGTTCTGTGATCTCGATAGTCGAAATTGCGACTATTATTGAGTATCTTCAGCTTACCAGTGGTCAAACTGAGTTGGTTGAAGCGATTAGCGAGTATCGTAAAAATTATGGTATTTAGGACGTTTTTATTTAAAAAACAAACTCTTATATCGGTTCTGGTGATATGTTTCACAGTGGGCCAGGCCGCTGCTGCGGAGAAATTTTACCGCTACAGGAATGACGCCGGCGTATTGGTGTTGGATTACCAGGTACCGCCGCATCTGGTAAAGAACGGCTACGAGGTGGTTTCAGCTTCCGGCCAAGTGCTTGAGGTGGTCCCCGCTTACCAGGAGCAAACGGCAGAGGACCGGCGCGCGGCGGAGCTGGCTCAGCAGCAGGCGCTCGAAGACAAGATGTTGCTTAAGAGCTATAGCAGCATTGAAGAACTCAACCGCGCTCGCAACAGGAAGCTGGAGGGAATCCAGCGCGAAATTGATATTATCACCACCAATATTTCCGAAAGCAATGTGTTGTTAGACGGTGTGCGCTCCAAAGCCGCGGTGTTGCAGCGATCCGGTAAGCCAGTAAGGACCAGTATGATGGAGCATATCGACCGATTGATTGCCGAGATTAGCGATGGCGAGCGGATGCTTGCGCTGAGGCGTGAAGAGTACAAGAATGTAGCCGTGCGCTATGAGCGATATGCCGAGCGACTCAAAGTCCTGTTTGGTGTTGAGGAGTCTGCACAAAAAATCCTTCCATCAGATTCTGCCACTGGTCTTGCCACATCTCCGTCGGGCGGCGACTAAATTTACTTCTGACAAATTGGCGAATCTTGCCTTCGGCGCTTGCCAGTAAAAGATTCGCGGCGGCCGAAGGCGTCAGTGCGGCGCGTTTCCCCTCCCGGATTTCGGCTTCTTTCAGCAGCTGTTTCAATTGCGTTTCGAGCCGGTCGAAGAGCTGCTGCACCCTGCTGTGCAAAAGTTCTGTTTCACCGGTTAACGCATCGCCGGTGAGGAGCCGGGTGATACCCGGATTTTTCTCGGCAAAGCTCAATAAAAGTGTCAAGATTCTGAAGCACTGCCCGGAGACATCCGGCTCCTCGTCGATAATTATTCGAATCCTTGAAAACAGGGTTTCTTCGATAAATTCGATCAGCGCCTCGTACATCTTCGACTTGCTGGGAAAGTGACGGTACAACGCGGCTTCCGACACGCCTACCTCGGCCGCGAGCGCAGCCGTGGTAATTTTGCCGCCCGGCGATGTTTCCAGCATTCGCGCCAATGCTTGCAGAATCTGCTGCCTGCGCATACCTTTTTTTGGAGAAACCATAAACGAGTGTCCTGTCTGGTTATTCAGCGTCCCCCACAAGGTTTCTGGCGAGGCCTGGGCTCGCCGGTAATGGCCGTAGCCCTTGCCAAGAAGAGACACTAATTTTTCTGATTGGAGATCAGTGTACCTACACCCTGATCGGTGAATATTTCCAGTAACACCGCGTGTGCGACCCTGCCGTCGATGATATGCGCGCTGCTAACCCCCGCGTTGACCGCGTCCAGCGCACAGCCGATTTTTGGCAGCATGCCGCCATGGATGGTGCCGTCGTCGATTAGCGCGTCGACCTCCGCGGTGGTTAAGCCAGTTAGCACGTCGCCGTTTTTGTCTTGCAGGCCAGCGACATTGGTAAGCAGTATCAATTTCTCCGCTTTCAGTACTTCGGCAATCCTGCCGGCCACCAGGTCCGCGTTGATATTGTAGGACGCTCCCTTTTCATCTACCCCGATAGGCGCGATTACCGGAATGAAGTGGCTTGCCGTTAGCATATCGATAATTTCAGTGTTCACCTGTTTAACTTCGCCGACATGGCCTATGTCGATGATTTCCGGAGCTTCCATCTCCGGTGTGTTGCGCGCGACCTGCATCTTGCTCGCCTGGATAAGCATGCCGTCCTTACCCGTCACGCCTACCGCTTTGCCGCCGTGCTGATTAATAAGGTTGACTATGTCCTTGTTAACCGTTGCGCCCAGTACCATCTCCACCACGTCCATGGTTTTGCTGTCGGTAACGCGCATGCCGTCTACAAATCGGGATTCAATTTTCAGTTGATCCAACAGCTCGCCAATTTGCGGGCCGCCGCCATGCACGACCACCGGGTTAATGCCGACAACTTTCATCAACACGATATCCCGGGCGAAACTGGATTTCAGTTCCTCGCCGACCATCGCATTGCCGCCAAATTTGACCACCACGGTTTTACCGACGAACTTTTGGATATAGGGGAGCGCTTCGCTGAGCACCTTGGCGGTGTTTGCTGCGGCTTCGAGGGTCAGTGACATATGTTCGATTTCCCGATTTATCCGATCATCAAAAGGTAAGCGTGCTCTCGACGTCCTGCAACCGCTTTCTAAACGTTGCCTGAACATTTTCCAGCTCTTGGGCCGAAGATGCTTCAAATCGCAATGTCAAAGCGGGTGAGGTGTTGGACGCCCGCAGCAAACCCCAGGAGTCTGGGAAGTCAACGCGAATACCGTCAATTCTGGAAACGCTGGCCTCGCCAAAATCAACGGCCTCGGCAAATTTTTCCACCAGGGCGAATTTTTGCTGTTCCGGGACGTCGATTTTTATCTCCGGCGTACTGTAGCTGGTTTCAAAACCCGACACTATCTCTTCAAGGCTTTGTTCCCTGGTGGTCATAATTTCGATAAGCCTGGCGGTGGCGTAGATGCCGTCGTCGAAACCGTGCCAGCGATCGCGAAAGAAAACGTGACCGCTGAATTCGCCTCCGAGCGGCGCATTGTTTTCGAGCGTTTTATTGCGAATATTGGAATGGCCGGTTTTCCACATAACGGGCCGGCCTCCATAGCTGCTGATTAACGCGTTGAGGCGTCGGGTGCTTTTGATATCAAACACTATGTCTGCACCCGGTTCCCGTGAAATAATATCCCGTGCAAAGATCATCATCAGCTGGTCGGGCCAGACGATCTCGCCACTCGCGGTAACCGCCACAACGCGGTCGCCGTCGCCGTCCAGGGCGATGCCGAGGTCGGCGTTTTCCGATTTGACACATTCAATCAGGTCTTGCAGATTTTCGGCCCGGGTGGTATCGGCTTCATGATTGGGAAATGACCCGTCGACCTCGCAGTAAAGGGGGATGACCGTGCAACCCAGTTTTTCCATAATCTCTGGGGCGAACTTGCCGGCAACGCCGTTTCCGGCATCAACCACCAACTTCAGGTCGGTGGCGGGAATAATATCCAGCGCAATCGCATCCTTGTAATCGTTAATGACATTTTGCGTCGATTTTTCGCCCATTCCCTGCTTGAAAGTCCCCTGCTCCATCCTTTCCTTGAGCGCCAGTACTTCCTCGCTTCGCAGGGAACGGTTGCCTAGGGTGATTTTGAATCCGTTGTAATCTGCGGGGTTATGGCTTGCGGTAACCATGACGCCATAGTTGGTGCGGTCGATGTGCTGGACCGCGAAGTTCATAATTGGCGTGGGAACCTGGCCGATTTGGATGACATCGCAGCCGGTTGAAATAATGCCCTGTTCCAGCGCCTTGCAAAGCGCCGGGCTGGACAGGCGGCCGTCCAGAGCAGTGATAATACTGTGCTCGCCTTCTTCCTGCGCTTTGTCGCCCAGCGCCCGGCCCAGCTGTTTGGCCAGGTCGGTGGTGAGTTCCTTGTTGTAGATGCCGCGTATGTCATACTCGCGAAAGATATGCTCGGGATAGGATGCGGGGGCAGCGGTTTTCCTGTCAGGTTTTTCCTCGGCAGCCGGCGTTTCTTCAGCGGGTTTTTCTATCTCTTCTGTTGCGGCGGCCGGTATGGTTTGCAGATAGGATTTAGCGGTGGCATCCGGCTTTTCCACCGCTGTCTTAGGTTTCTTCTGCTTGGTTGGCAACGGGTCGTTTCTGAAACGTTGATAGACGACGCGCCCGGTCAGATAGGTAATCAACAAACCGCTGATCGCGAAAAAAACGATCAGCTGGAGAACCTCCACCGTCGAGGGCGCACTTTGGGTTGCCAGTGTTTTGTTCGCCGTAAATACCAGTTTCCACTGGGGAACATCGGTTGCCGATTCGCCCTTGATATGAGACAAGTCGTCTGTGGACGTGCTGATAAGCGTTTGTGGCGCTATTCCCGGCAGTTCCTGCACCAGCGCCGCTGAGCCGGGTGTGCCGACATTGGCCAGGCGATCTTTAAGTGAAGACAGGTCAATGGTGGCGATCAAGCCACCCATCGGCATGTCGCTGGTGGGATTAACAATGGGGTAGACCATCAGCAATGCCCAGCCTTGCTGCAATTTCACCGCGAGTGGCGGCGGCTGTTCGCCGTTAATCGCCTGAAAGAACATTTCCCTGGCGGCGTAATTCCGGGTTTGGTCGAGCCGCCGGTCATTGGGAAATAACAATTGTCCCTCGGTGATATCGGTGCTCAACATGGCGACCAGCGATTCGAGCCGACTGACCTTGACCCGGTCACTTTGCGCAAACGCGCTGATCACGGCTTCGCGGTTGGCAAAACTGTGGATGTTGTGCCGCTTCTCCTTGATATAACGGTTGACCTCCCGGGTTAATGTGTCGCTGTAGTTTTGCGCTTCTATGGATGCGACCTTGTCGCCCTGGGCAACCAGCATATGTTGGTAAACGAAGTTTCCAGCGGCAAAGCTTCCCACCAGAATCAAAACCATCAGCACCCCGACAAGCGGGTGTTGCGCAAGCCGCATAAAGAATACTTTTATTGCAACTGGTTTATGGCTTTGGTCGGTTGTTGCTGTCACAGTAACCCTGCTATTTTTGCGATAAGTTGCCGGGCCAATATGGATTTGTGGGTTCGAGGGATGGTTTCCGAGCCGGTTGGGTCCACAACCAGTACGGCATTGTCGTCGCTGTCAAAACCAATGGCACTGTCCGAAACGTCATTGGCAATTACCATATCGAGGTTTTTTCGTTCCAATTTGTCGCGCGCATGGCGTTCTATATCCTGTGTTTCCGCGGCGAAACCTACGGTAAACGGCCGCTTTTCGAGCTTGGCAACAGCGCTGACAATGTCCGGGTTTTTAAGCAGTTCAATGGCCAGGGTGTCGGCGCTTTTCTTAATCTTCTGTGCGGCTACACTGATAGGACGATAATCGGCTACCGCGGCAGATGCAATGAATAAATCGCATTTTTGTGCTTCATTTAGCGAAGTTTCGTACATTTCCTGGGCGCTGATAATCTTGACAAGCTTCACCCGATCGGGGGCCTGTAAGCCGACGGGGCCGGAAATTAGAACAGTTTCAGCGCCCGCCTCTGCAGCGGCTTCGGCCAGCGCGTAGCCCATTTTTCCGGAACTGTGATTGCTGATAAAACGCACCGGATCGATGGCCTCGCGGGTTGGACCGGCGGTAATAACCACTGTGCGGTTGTTGAGCACGCCGGATTCAAAGAGTTCGGCGGCCAGTTCGACGATATCGTCGGGCTCCGACATGCGGCCCGGCCCCACATCGCCGCAGGCCTGCTCTCCCTCCGCGGGGCCAAACAAGTGAACCCCTCGGGTTCTTAGTAGCTCGATGTTTTGCTGGGTGGCGGCGTTGCGCCACATGCCCTGGTTCATCGCGGGCGCCAGTGCCAGTAGGCTCCGGCTGGCGAGGCAAATTGCCTGCAACAGGTTGTCGGCTTCGCCGCTTGCGAGTTTGGCGATAAAGTCGGCGGTTGCCGGCGCTACCAAAATCAGGTCGGCCCAGCGGGACAATTCTATGTGGCCCATACCCGCTTCGGCTTCCGGGTCTAGTAAATCCAGGTGGACCGGGTTGCCGGACAACGCCTGCAGCGTTAGCGGTGTAATAAATTCCGTGGCCGCCTGGGTCATGACTACCCGGACTGTCGCGCCGCTGTCCTGAAGGCGGCGAATGATCTCGGCACTTTTATAGGCCGCGATACCTCCCGTAACGCCAAGCAGGACTCGCTTGTTAGACAGTGAAACCATAAATCTACCCTTGTGGGTAACCAAGCATTTGCCAGGTCGCGGTTAAAATGGGGTAAGATACCACCGCAGGACGCATTTTCGTAGCCCAAGTTAACAGGGAGGTAAACATGTCCATCAAACGCTGGCCGCAACGGGAGCGCCCCAGGGAGAAGCTCTTGTCGCGCGGCGCGGAAGCCTTGTCCGACGCTGAGTTACTGGCAATTTTTCTGCGCACCGGCAGTGTGGGTATTTCGGCCGTCGATCTGGCGAGGGAGCTTCTGAATGATTTCGGCTCCATTGGCCCGCTGCTGAATGCGGACCTCAAGCGCTTTTGTGATGGCCGGGGACTGGGAGTGGCCAAATATTGCCAGTTACAGGCGGTCATTGAGCTGGCCAAGCGCCATTTGGCTGAACAGTTGAAGCGGGAGACGGTTTTCAGCAGTTCCTGTGACGTTAAAAATTACTTGTCGGCCCAGCTTCGTCTAAGCGAGCAGGAGGTGTTTGCAGTGTTGTTCCTCGACAGCCAGCATCGCCTTATCGCCTTTGAAAAATTGTTTCACGGCACCATCGATGGGGCCAGCGTTCATCCCAGGGAAGTAGTGAAGAAAAGCCTCCACTTCAATGCCGCGGCGGTAATCCTGGCGCATAATCATCCCTCGGGGGTTGCCGAGCCCAGCGCTGCGGACGGTGAAATCACCAGAAAGCTGGTTGTCGCGCTGGAATTGGTGGATGTCCGTGTGCTGGACCATATCGTCGTGGGTGGTGGGAACACCGTATCGCTGGCCGAAAGAGGGCTGCTGCACGGCGGTCAAATGGTGTTTCCCGATTAATTTGAGTTGCGCTAAGGGTGTCCATCTGGTATAAATCGCGCCTCATTTTTACAGGCTTATACATCGGCGTATCTGCCAGGTTCCCAAACCGGAGCCGGATGTTGCCAAGATGCGCCGTTGCATGAAACAGGAATAAGCAGAGGTTCAACCATGTCAAGAGTATGCCAGGTCACCGGAAAGCGTCCTATGGTGGGGAATAACGTGTCCCACGCGAAAAATAGAACTCGGCGTCGATTTGAACCCAATTTACAATCTCACCGTTTCTGGGTTGAGGCCGAGAAACGTTTTGTCAAGTTGCGCGTGTCAACCAAGGGCATGAGAATCATCGACAAGCGCGGCATTGATGCGGTGATTGCTGATTTGCGCGCTCGCGGCGAGAAAGTATAAGGAGAGCAGTCATGGCAAAGTCAAACCGAGATAAAATCAAGCTGGTTTCCAGTGCCAACACCGGCCATTATTACACGACTTCTAAAAACAAGCGCACACAGCCCGACAAGCTTGAAATGAAAAAGTACGATCCCGTGGCGCGCAAACATGTGATGTATAAGGAAGCCAAGATCAAGTAGGTGCGGCTATCCTATAAAGAAAGTCTATAAAAAAGCCCGGCTAAATATGCCGGGCTTTTTTTCAGTTCCAGAGCCTGTTCGTCACCTCTGTTTACAGTTGGCGGTGACGCAAATAATGTTACTCTTTGGTGGCAAGTGAAACGTCGTAGACGCCTGCCTCTCTCGATTGGTCAGATACCTGGATAAAAATTTCGGCTTTGGATTTGGGGTGGGCATTGACAATAACTTTGCCTTCGGGGTTTTCAGCGTGGAGGCGTTCAACATTGGCGCGCACGGAGCGCAAGTCGATGCGTCTGCCCTCCAGCATGATGTCATTAGTTTCAGTGACCGTGAACACAATGTTTTTGTTTTCTGTATCTTCGGGGGGCGGCTGGTCGCTCACCGGAGGTCTCGCCACATCAATCCCCGCTTCCCTGACAAACGAGGCTGTGACAATAAAGAAGATGAGCATGATAAAAACCACGTCCAACATGGGCGTGAGATCTATCTCCGACTCTTCCTCTACTTTGATTCTTCTACCTAAGGCCATATTACTACCCCTGAAAACCTACTATTATTCGAAGCATCCTTCGATATTTATGGATAATTTTTTCGAGTATTCAGCGCCTGCGTGAATCGGCGAAAGTAAATCGGACTTTCACCAGGAAGTCATCTATGCGCTAGTATGCCAGAATTTTTGTTAATGAAAAGAGTTGGCCGATAAATAATGCCCGAATTACCTGAGGTAGAGACTACTTTGAAGGGGATAAGCCCCCACTTGCTTAAAAAACGTGTGACCGGTGTCGTGATTCGCGAAACGCGTTTG
The DNA here is from genome assembly GCA_028280905.1 of Porticoccaceae bacterium. GTDB lineage: Bacteria > Pseudomonadota > Gammaproteobacteria > Pseudomonadales > Porticoccaceae > JANQKW01. The sequence continues at coordinate 888 of JANQKW010000154.1, read as the reverse complement.
CGGTGGCCGTTGGACGCGAACTTATCTGCTATCCTACGTGACAGGCAACTGGTGTCATTGACGAGAAGGGCAAAATACCTGCTGTTTGCCTTCAGTGGCGAGCGATCCGGAACACTGCTGGTGCACTTGGGTATGTCGGGCAGTCTCAGGCTAGTGGCGCCGGGGGAGCCGCCGCGCAAGCATGATCATCTGGATATCGTTTTCGAGCGGGATGATTGTCTGCGGTTTCATGATCCGCGCAGGTTCGGCGCCGTCCTATGGATAGGAAATCGTCCTTATCAGCATAAGCTATTGCGCAATCTGGGCCCTGAACCCCTTGCCGGAGAATTTGACGGGCGCTATCTGCATCGCGTTTCCAGAGGTCGCAAACTGCCGGTTAAACAGTTGTTAATGGACAACAGAGTGGTTGTGGGAGTTGGCAATATATATGCAAGCGAAGCCCTGTTTCGGGCAGGCGTGAGTCCTGTGCGTGGCGCCGGTAATATTTCTTTAAACCGCTATAATTTGCTCGCCATCGCGGTTAAAGATGTGTTGGCCGGCGCCATAGAGCAGGGTGGAACAACTCTGAGGGATTTCGTAAATGGGCAGGGCAGACCGGGTTACTTCAAGCAAAGCCTGAGGGTGTACGGCAGAGGTGGGCTGCCATGCCGCACCTGCAAAACACCGCTTAAAGAGATCAGGTTAGGCCAGCGATCAACCGTGTATTGCTCTGCTTGCCAGCGCTAGTACTCCTTCAAGGTAATTATGACGGATGCAGTTGGTGTGTCAGCGTTCATGGCAAGGCGCGCCTCGCCGGGAATGGTCACTCCCTTGCCAAGAGGCGCAACGCTGTCCATGGGCGCTGACACGCCAACCCGAAGGGCGCTGCTGTGGTGTCCCGCCACCGCG
>JANQKW010000149.1 GCA_028280905.1 Porticoccaceae bacterium | reverse complement strand
CGCGCCTTGCCATGACCGCTGACACACCAACTGAATTCGTCATAATTACCTTGAAGGAGTACTAGTGTGCTGTCCCAAAATGACTAGCCCCGGCATTCGCCGGGGCTTTAATTTTTTGGCTGTTCGGTTTGCGTATGCTTGATTTGTCTGATACCCGAATAATGGGTATTTTGAATATCACGCCCGATTCCTTTTCCGATGGCGGCCGCTTATATCGAAGCGGGTCAGCCGATATCGATGCCGTCCTGCGCCTGTCCGAACAGATGGTTGCCGAGGGTGCCGAAATACTCGATGTGGGCGGGGAGTCCACGCGGCCCGGTGCAGCGCTGATTTCGCTACAGCAGGAGCAGGACAGGATACTGCCGGTGGTTCAGGCACTGAAATCCTCACTGGACATCCCGGTTTCCGTCGATACCAGCACGCCCGAAGTGATGTCGCAAGCGGTGTCAGCCGGCGCCTCGATGATCAACGACGTTCGCGCATTGCGCAAACCTGGCGCCCTGGAGACCGCCGCGCAACTGGATGTGCCTGTTTGCCTGATGCATATGCTCGGCGAGCCGGCCAGCATGCAGCATGATCCTGTTTATCGGCAGGTCGAGGACGATGTGGTGGCGTTTTTGCGGGAGCGGATAAACGCCTGTCTAGAAGCCGGCATAAAACCTGATAACATAATTATCGATCCCGGATTTGGGTTTGGTAAGCAGTTAGACCATAATTTAACGCTATTTAGAGCCCTGCCGAATTTTGTCGATATGGGCTTTCCGGTGTTGGTGGGTGTATCGCGCAAATCAATGCTGGGCGCTATATTGGATAGACCCGTTGACCAGCGCCTAGTCGGCAGTGTTGCAATGGCGATGCTGGCCGCGCAGGCCGGTGTAAAAATCGTTCGCGTACACGACGTGGGTGCAACGGCGGATGCCCTGAAAATAATGCGTGCAATAGTGGAGGAGAGATGAGCAGAAAGTATTTTGGCACCGATGGGATTCGGGGAAGAGTGGGTGATCACCCGGTAACCGCTGACTTTATGCTCAAACTGGGTTGGGCCGCGGGCAAGGTGTTCGGACAGCGCCAGGAGGGGTTAAAGTTAATTCTGCTTGGCAAAGACACCCGGGTGTCAGGCTATATGTTCGAGTCCGCGTTGCAGGCGGGTATTATCTCGGCAGGCGTCGATGTGGGATTATTGGGTCCGATGCCAACGCCGGCAATTGCTTATTTGACCACCGCGTTCCGCGCTCAGGCCGGCATTGTTGTGAGTGCGTCCCACAACCCCTATTGGGACAATGGTATCAAGTTCTTCGGCCACGACGGCTTTAAATTGCCGGACGAGATAGAGCTGCAGATCGAAGAATACCTGGAACTCCCGATGGACACCTCTGAATCCCGCGATCTCGGCAGGGCCAACCGGGTAGCGGACGCCGCGGGGCGTTATATTGAATTCTGCAAGGGCACGCTGCCGGCCGGCTTTGCCCTAAAGGGGCTAAAGCTGGTTATCGACTGCGCCAACGGCGCTACCTACCATGTGGCGCCCAGCGTATTCCGGGAACTGGGGGCCGAAGTGGTGGAGGTAGCCTCAAACCCCGATGGTATCAATATTAATGAAGACTGCGGATCAACGCGGCCGTCACTGTTGCAGCAGACGGTTGTCGACGAATCCGCCGATATGGGGATCGCCTTCGACGGCGACGGCGACCGGGTGATGTTTGTCGACCATCTGGGGGAAATTGTCGATGGCGACGAACTGCTGTTCGTGATTGCCGATTACCGACAGCGTAAAGGCGGGTGCAGCGGTGTCGCGGGCACCCTGATGACCAATTTTGGCTTGGAGTTGGCGCTGAAGGAGCGGAATATTCCGTTTGTCAGGACCAAGGTTGGCGACCGCTATGTTATAGAAGCCATGCGCGACAATCGCTGGAAGTTGGGCGGCGAGAGTTCCGGGCATATTGTGTGCAGCGATCTAACGACCACCGGTGATGGCGTAGTAGCAGCCTTGCAGGTATTGCAGGCGATGAAGGACAGTGACGACTCGTTAAACCACTTAAAACAGGCCATGCAGAAATTTCCCCAGGTGATGATCAATGTCGCGCTGCAAGAACAGATTGATTTGCAAGCCCCGACTATCCAGCAAGCGGTTTCCCAGGCGGAGGCTAAGTTATCCGGGAAAGGCAGGGTATTGCTGCGTCCGTCCGGCACCGAACCGGTAATCCGGGTAATGGTTGAGGGAGAAAACAGTGAGCAGGTCGATAATCTCGCCAAGGACGTGGCCAGGGCGGTTGAGCAGGCGGTTGTTTAACATTACTCCAACTCGGCCAGAGCTGTCTCAAGCCCGCAAACGGCGGTTGGGCTTGAGCCAGACCGGTATCTCCAGTAAGATTGGCGCCCGCTTCAAGGTTGGGAGGTGACAGATGGCTGCTCGTAAGTTTTTGGTTGCGGGAAACTGGAAAATGCACGGCAATCGCCAATCGATAACCGAACTCCTTGCAGGTATTCGCGGCCAGGGTGAAACAGGTGTTGATGTCGCGGTATTCCCGCCGGCGCCTTATCTTCACCAGGTCGGTGAACAACTCGCAGCAACGGCGATCGCGCTTGGCGCTCAAAATGTATCGGAATACGAGCAGGGGGCCTATACAGGTGAAATGTCGTCCGATATGCTGATTGAATTGGGCTGCCGCTACGCGTTGGTCGGGCACTCCGAGCGGCGCACACTGTTTGCGGAAAGCAGCGTGCAGGTGGCGGAAAAGTACGCCGCGGCTCAGCGCCAGGGGCTTGTGCCGGTACTCTGTGTGGGTGAGACCCTCGCGCAGCGCGAAGCGGGGCAAACGTTTGCGGTGGTTGCCGAGCAGCTTGATGCAGTTGTCGATTGCGTGGGGCTGGGCAAGCTGACCGACGGCGTGAT
>JANQKW010000136.1 GCA_028280905.1 Porticoccaceae bacterium | reverse complement strand
TTTAACGCATAGGTGCCAAGGAGTTCTTCCCCAGCGGCGTGTAAGGCCTGCTCAAGTTGCAGCGTGTTTCGCAGCGTCAGTTCCTTAGCCGCGTCCTGATCCATGGTAACGTCGAGACTTGCGTAACGGCCGGGGATTTCCGGGAAAAACACCGAACGGATCTCGCCTTTCACCAATAGGCCGTAGGCGAGCAGCATAAAACTGCTAAACAACATGAGCGTCGCAAACTTGTTACGCAACGCCGCGGCGAGCGTCGGCTGGTAAATACGCTCGGTGAACGCGGTCAAGCCCGCAACGCATCGCTCGCGAAGCAGATGGATCCTTCGTATAAGCGGGTTTCGATTGTTTTGCTCGCTAATCGGCAGGGTTAAATGGCTGGGCAATATAAATTTGCTTTCGATCAGTGAAAACAACAGTGCAAAAATGACCACCGCCGAAAAACCGGCAAGTACCTTGGCCAGTTCATTTTCGATCCACAACATGGGTGAGAAAGCGGCTATCGTCGTGAGCACGCCAAATAGCGTTGCGATGGCCACCGATTCCACCCCTTTCCATGCAGCCTCTTTCGGGTCACTGGTGTGTTGCCTTGCCTGGTGAATGCTCTCACCGACCACCACCGCATCGTCTACCAAAATGCCCAGCACCAATATCATCCCGAACAGGGTAATGTCATTAATGCTGTAGTCGAAAGGCCCCATCAAAGCCACGGCACCGGCCACCGAGATCGGGATGCCAAGCGCAACCCAAAACGCCAAACGGATTTCGAGAAACAAGCCCAGCACGATAATGACAATGAGTAAACCTTGCCAGGCGTTTGTCCCCAACAGATCCAGCTGTTCGGAAATATACGGCGTCATATCCGCCACCACGCCGAGTTCGATTCCTTCGGGCAAGCTTGGTTTCAGTTGTTGCAGCACGTCTTTGATGGCGTCGCTGACCTGAAAAAGATTGTCTTTCTGGCTGGTATTCACCATTAGGGCAATCGCTCGTTCGCCCTGGTAGCGAACCAGGCTGTGGCTTTGTTGGTAACCGCGTCGCACATTGGCGATATCACTGAGTCGTAAAACGCTATTGGCGGTGCTTATCACGGGAAGATTTCGCAGCGCCAGCAGGTTGTCGGCAATATGGCCGCCGCTCAGGGTTATCGCGCCACGTGCCGTGTCCAGTTCACCGCTGCGGTATTCCAAGGACCATTGGTGAATACGCGCGGCAAGCTCTTCGATGCCAAGCCCGTAACGCTGCAGCGCGTCAGGGTGCGGTTCAACGATAAGTTGTTTTTTGCGTTGGCCCTGGTGCTCGACTTTCGAAATGGCCGGATGCTTTTTTAAGTCCGTTTGTACGCGATTGGAAACGGCTTGCAAGAGATCGGCATCGCTGCCGCCATACACCATGACGAAGGCGGCAAGATTGGCAAATTCATCGCGATAGATGCGCGGTTTCTCCGCTTTTTCGGGGAAACCGACAATGCTCTCCAGTTCATTGCGAATATCCTGCATTAGTCGTTCGAGCTCAACGCCGGTATTTTTCTTCACCGTGATACTGGCATAGCCGCGGTGCGATTCGCTGCGAATACTGTGAATGCCGGCAACCCCGCTGATGGCATCTTCAATGCGTTGCGTGATGCCTTCATCCACTTGCTTAGGCGTGCCGCCTGGGTAGCTGACCGATATCACCAGTTGCGTAGGGGGAATTTGCGGGAAGCTTTCTACGCGTAAGCTATTAAACGTCAGCAAACCGGCAACGACGATAAACACCATTAACAGGTTGGCCGCCACCGGATTGTCCAAGAACCAACGGGTGAGCCATTTCATCAGGTGCGCTCCCGTGGAGTGTTTAACACGGCTACGTCTTGCCCGTTCAACATGGAACTCAGCGGATAGCGCACCAGCGAGCGAGCCCGGCTGGGCTGGTGTCGGTAACGAAACAAAATAAACTCGGCTTGCTCGTCTAAGAGTTCGATATCTTCTAAGTGCAATTTGCCTGCGTTGACACTCCAAACCCTGCCGTCTTCGGTAAGCGCCGAGGCGGGCGCACGCACGACCTGTTCGATGTTCGCGCCGGTGAAACGCACCTTTACCTGTTGGTCCGGGAGCAGCGGCGCATCGCCGCGATAGGGGTTTAAGACTTCCAATACCACGCTGCGCTGGCGAGTGACCGGATCCATCACCGGGCTGAGGTAACGCAAGCGCGCCTGCCAACGGATCCCGCTGGGATCGTACACGTCCGCCGATTGGTGCTCGGACAAGGCGCCTAAACGCCGCCAATCGGCGGCGGACAATTCCACTCTAATTTCCAGCGATTCACTGGAGGCCAATGTGAATAACTGTTCGCCCGCGTTGATCCATTGCCCGGGGGAAACCTGTTCGCTGATGATGACCGCCGGAAAGGCTGCGGTGATTTGCGTATCGGCCAGCTGCTGTTGCGCCGCGGCCAGCTCCGCAGTGCTGGCCCGCAATTGCGCCTGCGCCGCTTTGACGTGAGGCTCGAAACGTCCAAAGGAGGATTTTGCGGTGCCAGCTTGATTTACCACAAATTGCTCACTCTTCACCTGCTCCAGGCGTAACCTGGCTTCGGCGACCCGGGCGCGGGCGGCCGCCACCTCGGCCCGATACCCGGTGTCTTGCAGACTGACCAACAGGTTGCCGGTATCCACCAGACGCCCCGGATGCATGTCCTCCATCAACGCGATAACGCGGCCCGATACGGTGGCGCTCACAGCAGTGGGCCACCGCGACAGGGTGATTCCGTTAGCTTCGATATAAATGGGCTGAGCGGAGGGCGCGGCCTCGACAATGCTTACTTGCACTAGCTTAGCAGGCGTTTCGGCCAGCGTTTTGGGACCCTGGGTATCACTGATAAACCACAGAAATACCGCCAGGAAAACTCCGATGCTGCCCGGTAAACTGAGATAAGCCTTCATATTCCTTAGTTTTTTCACAGTGACCACCCGGTTTCTGTCCGCCCAAATATGATACATACTTGTATCATATCTTACTTGCTGTTATGGTACAAGTGTGTATCATAACTTTTGACAAAATTACCGAACCCGGATTGTGGAAATCACCATGGATAAAAATACCGATGCCCGTATACGCCGTTCCCATGCCGCCATTGTTAACGCCGGGCGTGAGTTGCTGAATCAAAACAGCGAGGCATCACTAACTGATATCGCCGGCCATGCCGGCGTTGGGCGAGCCACCTTGTACCGCCTATTTGAAACCAAAGAACAATTGGTGAAAGCAATTGCGATCGATTGCCTGGAAGTTTTCGATGCGGCCACCGCGCACCTGGACACCCAGAGTCGCAGCGCGCTCGACGCCATTCATTTATTGTTCAAGGCGATTATTCCCTTGGCGGCAGAGCAACAATTTCTGATGAACCTCAGCGGCTTAGCCTTTGAAGATGAGGATTTGCAGCAAATTGTGAAACAGCAGGAGACGGAATTGCTGCATCTTGTAGATCTTGCCAAGCAAGAGGGCAGCATCGATCTGAGCGTTCCATCAGACTGGATTATGCATGTGATTGACGCCCTGTTTTACCCCGCATGGATGTTGCGACAAGAAAAACATTACAGTGACGAGGCGCTGGCCGGTCTTGCATTTCGCACCTTCTGTAATGGCTTTAGGCGCTAACCTTGGTTTAGAGGTATAAAGCGATGCTTGATGTAGCTGAACAAAACCCCGGTGGATCCTTCCAGGGTTTTTCCCTATGGCAATTGTTCCGGCGATTTAAATGGCGTATCTCCTTTACTTTCTCACTGGTCTTTATAGAATCTCTATTGGACATTTTATACCCCCTATTTATTGGCTGGGCGATTAACGATTTATTGGCCGGAACGAAACAGGGCTTGTATTTGTTATTGGGGCTTGGCCTGGGCTCGGTCATAATTGGCAGCGCTCGGCGCTTTTACGACACGCGTATTTACTCCGGCATCTATCAACGCATCGCACCGGAGATGGTGCGACGTGAGCAGGCCCGCAAGACGGATGTGAGTCGCGTTTCCGCCCGTGCAAATCTATTGACGGAGTTTGTAGAGTTTTTAGAAAACTCGATGCCGCAAGTTATCAGCGCTATTGTCGGCTTGCTGGGCGTGTTGATCATTATCAGTGCTTTGAATATCCAGGTATTTCTCGCCTGCGTCGGTTTACTGCTGGTGATCGCGCTTATCTACGCGATCACCGGGAAATTTAACTATCGCTTAAACGCGAAATATAACGAAGAATTGGAACGGCAGGTGTCGGTTATTGAACAGGGTAACGGCCCCGCCTTGTACCAACATTTTCAGCGTTTAATGGGCTGGAATATCAAACTCAGCGATTTGGAGACTGGCAATTACTTTTTTATTTGGTTGGGCGTGGTGGCTCTATTTGTTTTCACGCCGCTGAGTGCGGTTGACCGGGAAGTAGTGAACTATGGACTGGTTTTTTCACTGTTGATGTATGTGTTCGACTACATCGAGAAAGTCACAACCCTACCCCTGTTTGTGCAGCAGTTGATACGCTTGCAGGAAATTTCTCGTCGATTAGCCTAGGGGCTCTGTTCACAGCTTTCCGGCTATTTCCCTGCAATGTTTATATAACGATATCCCATTGCGCACAGCTCCGGGTAGCCGCGTTGTCTACCATGATCTCTTGTACCACAATCTTTTGCACCAAGCGCTTGCTTGGTGCAATGCTTTGTTGCTATGATAGGCGGCCATCGCAACGACTAATATCACAATGCAGGAGTCACCATGCCCCACAAAGCCGTCGTTACCTGCGCGATCACAGGTGTACTGACTGACCCCACCCAACACCCGGTTCCGGTAACGCCCGCAGAAATGGCCGCTTCCGCTAAGCAGGCGTACGATGCAGGCGCCAGCTGCATGCATATCCATTTCCGGCAGCAGGGCGAGGGAAAGGGCCACCTGATGTGCTGGGACCCAGCTGTAGCGCTTGAAATGGCTGACGCAATTCGCCAGGCCTGTCCCGGCGTGATACTGAATTTCACCACCGGCACGGTGGGCCGCGACCAGCAGGGGCCCATCGACTGTATAAGGGCCGGCAAACCTGAAATCGCCGCCTGCAACGCCGGCAGCCTCAACTACCTGAAAACCAAATCCGACGGCTCCTGGGCCTGGCAGCCAATGCTGTTCCAGAACCCGGTGGATAAAATCGAGGAACTCCTCGCGGTAATGGAAGAAACCGGCACCCGCCCGGAGTTCGAGTGTTTCGATGTGGGCATCGTGCGCGCGGTGGGCATGTATCAGGACGTGGGTATGGTCGACAAGCTGGACTACAACCTGGTGATGGGCGTTGCGTCGGGCATGCCGGCCGACTCGCACCTGCTGGAAATCCTGATGAAGTACCTCAAGCCAGGCGCCCATTGGCAGACCACCCTGATCGGCCGCCAGGAGATCTGGGAAGTGCACCGTAAAACGGCACAGCTTGGAGGCCACCTGCGCACCGGTGTGGAGGACACCTTCTACCTGCCGAGCGGTGAGCGAACCTCGGGTAACGGTGAGCTGATCGAAAACCTGGTGCGCATTGCCGAACAAGAGGGCCGTAG
>JANQKW010000103.1 GCA_028280905.1 Porticoccaceae bacterium | reverse complement strand
TTCACGGAACGTCGAGGTGGGGCTCCAGTGGCGGGTACCGTTCGGCGACGCCACCGGGTTCAGCGGCAATCTGACCGTTTTCCACACGGCTTCTCCCTTCCAGGTCTCGGTGGAAGACAAACAGCGCGACCTAATTGACCCCGCGGTTAAAGGAACCGCCAATGTTTTGGAAAGCGCCAACCGCTGCGAAAGCGTGAAGCGCGTGGTTATCACCGGAAGTACCGCGGCAATCTATGGCGACAATGCCGACATCGGGCATACCGGCACCGGAGCCTTCTCCGAGAAGGACTGGAATACCACCTCTTCGATTAACCACCAGACCTACCAATACTCTAAAGTCCTTGCCGAAAAAAAAGCGTGGGCACTGGCCGAACAACAATCCAACTGGGATCTGGTGGTCGTCAACCCCACTTTCGTGTTGGGCCCGGCGATTGATCCGCAAAGTAGCGGCGAAAGTATCTCCACAATGATTCAGTTTGGCGACGGCACCATGAAAGCCGGGGCCCCCGATATCGGACTAGGGTTGATTGACGTTCGCGATCTGGCTGAAGTGCACTTCAAGGCTGGCTTCGAACCATCAGCGCACGGACGGTACCTGGCGTCCGCCCACAACTCGAGTTTTTTGCAGATGGCGAAAATTCTGCGCGAAGCCTATGGTGACAGCTACCCTATTCCGAAACGCGCCATTCCAAAATGGCTGCTGTGGCTGATCGGCCCGATGGTCAGCAAAGGCGTAATGACCCGTAAGATTGTAAGCCGCAATGTAAACTTGCCCTGGCGCGGCGATAACGGCAAAGTCGTTAATGAGTTAGGCGTGGCTTTCCGACCGGAACAGGAAACGCTAAAAGAAATGTTTCAACAACTTATCGACGCCGGCCGGCTTTCTACTGGCTAAAGACTTTCGATTGGCTAAAGGCTTTCGATTGGCTAAAGGCTTCCTACCGGCTAAAGGCTTTCTGGAGAAACCGCAGTGAAACTTCCCATCATTGAGACCCCATTGCAGATACGTTTTAGCGATCTCGACCGCATGGGTCACGTTAACAACACTATCTTTATGCAACTTTTCGAAATTGGCAGAGCAGAACTATTCCACCAGGTTTGTGGCGATTTCTTTGATGGCGTTATTGTAAAAGCCGTCGTTGATTTCCACTCGGAAGTCGGCTTTACCGACAAGCTGCTAACCGAGACCCACTGCTCGAAGATTGGCGAGAAGAGCATGGAGCTAACGCAAAGAATGTTCTGTAATGGCACGCTCTGTTCCACCTGTACCACCACCATCGTGGCCTTTGACCGCGAGACAAGAGCGTCGGTGGTAATTCCGCGAGACTGGGAGGTTTCGGACGTTACGCTACTCAGGCATTAGCCGTGTCGATGGATGTCAAACCTAAGCAAACATCGCTATTTTTCGAGCCTTCGCGGCTGCCGGAGCCTTATCTCCGGATTCTCCCGGGGTAGCACTTCTTCAAAGAAATAATGGCTCTCGCCTGCCCCGCCATCCTCTTTTAAATGCATATCCAAAAACGCCTCGACGGACAACTTAACAAAATCTTGCTGGCGCAACGGATTTAACGAGCTTTGATAGTCTTCTAAGCAGGGAGGTGAAAACGGCGTAGCGGCAATACCGGCTTGCTCCCCGCCCAAAACCTTATGCCAATAATAATCAAGGGTATGCGTGTCGGTAATGTAACCCAATAGCAGACAGGCGAATTCATCGGCGTGCTTCATCCAAGTTAAGTAACCACTGAAGGAAGCAAACCCCAAATGGGTACCCCCGTCCAAGCTCAGCAGCCAAGCGGCGGGATTCCGCTCGGGAAAGGGCGCCATGTTGGGCTCGTAGTTAACAACATTGTCTTTGGTGCCCGCAATCAACATATAGGGCAGCCCAGGGCGGGTTTGGTAAAAACGCTCGGTCAGGACTTCGACGGGTGGCGCCATTGCAACTGCGGCTTTTAGGCGATCATCCCTTAATTCATCATGGTAAGCGATAAGCGTGGTGGTCAACCCGCCCAACGACAGACCCACGGCGGCTATTTTGTCAGGATCGACCAGCCCGAAGAGCGGCGACTGGGGATCACTTGCGGCCACCAGTATCCGGTCAATAAGAAAGCTGAGGTCTCCGGGCTGATTGACCGCATCCGCGGGATCCGGAAAACCCGTCGGAGAAAACATACTGGTCAATGGAAAGTCGATGGCCGCTACTACATAGCCACTCGCCGCCAGCCATTCTGTGAGGTAATCCGCGGCCTTGTGGTAGGAACCAAAGCCGTGGCTGTAAACAACCAGAGGCAACCTGGATTTGCGGTTTGCTGCATTGGCCTTGGGGAACCAGACAGTGCCTTTAAACTCACGAAAGTCTGAGCCGGGAAAACCACCGATTGCTTTCGTTTCACGAGAATCATCCCGCAGCACCAACGCTAAAGACTCTACCGGATGCGCGCCCCGAACCAACCGTTTAGCGGACTCACTTTCGCCAGGTAGGGCGCCTGGCCTGGTTAACGCCATCAACACCGCCATAGTGCCTAAAATTATCAGCAGGGCCGCGCCGATCACTTTAAAAATCGCGATAAACCAATTGCGGGATTTCATATCGGTTCCAAATAGTCTGCACAATTAATTTTAACATGTTATATTCATATCAGTACTATTGGTCCACCGCGCGAATTCGATTCGGTGGACCCTGATACTGAAAATGGGAGTATAAACCATGCGCCGACTGCCGAAATCTATAATAGCCATTGTCGCAAGCTGGGGCATTTCCAGTGTTGTAGAAGGTTTGGAATACGATGCCAGTCCCACCACGGCTGAAGTTAACTCCGCGATCGCTACACAGCTTCCGTTGAAATTAACACATGACTTTGAGTTTGCCACAAAGGGCCTAATTGCCCAATTACCCGGCGGCAAGATTATTAACCCTGACGGCTCATTCGCGGTGGATGCGACCGTCTACGATTTTGTCGAGGGCGATGCACCACCGGAGGTGCACCCCTCATTGTGGCGCCATGCAAAACTCACACGAATCCACGGGCTCTTTGAGGTAACCGAGGATATCTATCAGTTTCGCGGCTATGATGCCGCGGTAATGACACTAATAAGGGGAAAAACCGGCTGGATTATCGTCGACCCGCTGTTTACCGCTGCATCGTCAAGAGCCGGGTTGGAACTGGCCAATCAGCATATTGACACATTGCCCGTCAGCGCGGTGATACTTACCCACAGCCACCAGGACCATTTTGGCGGCATCAACGGAGTACTGCCGAAAAGCGCCGGCGGCGCGGCGCATATTCCAATTATTGCCCCGCAAAACTTTTACGCTGAAACACTTTCCGAACACTCGTTGGCGGGCCCCCACATGGGTAGAAGAGCCTGGTATCAAGCGGGTGCGTCGCTCAAAGACGGCAAGACAGCCAGGATGAGCCTGGGCTTATCCCAGGTGTTTGCACGCGGCCCCATCGAAGCAAAGGCCGCGACGGAGGAACTACCGGAAGGTATTACGCGCAAGCGCATCGACGGTATTGAGTTTATTTTTCTCGACGCCAGCGGAACTGAAGCGCCCTCGGAGTTTGTTTTTTACTTACCGCAACACCAAGTGTTACACACGGCGGAGGTTGTCACCGGTACTATGCATAACCTGCTAACGCCAAGGGGCGCAAAGGTCAGGGATGCCCTTAAATGGAGCCAAGTCATTGACCGAATGCTCGCGGAATTTGGAGACCAAGCGGAATTCCAAATCGCCAGCCACCACCATCCATTTTTCGGCAATGAAGCGGTTCGCAATAAACTGCGCAATCATCGCAACCTCTACCGCTATCTACATGACCAGACACTGCGGCTGGCTAACCAGGGAATGACCATGCATGAAATCGCCAATCGAATTCCTGAGCCGGCGCTGACCAATAATGACTTTTCCACACGCAGTTACTATGGAAACTTCAAGCACAACATCCGAGCCGTATACCAAGGGTACTTCGGCTGGTGGGACGGAGTCCCCGCCAATCTGGATCCGCTTGCGCCGACGGAAACAAGTAACAAATATGTGGCATTTATGGGCGGCGAACAGGCAGCGCTCAGAAAGGCCGTCAAATCCTATCAACAAGGAGACTATCGCTGGGCAGCCACGGTATTTAATCACCTGGTGTTCGCCAACCCGAACTACCGGGAGGCCCGAAGCTGGCTCGCGAAAACCTATCGACAACTCGGATACCAGGAGGAGTCCGGTATCTTCCGCAATTTCTACCTGTCGGCCGCCAACGAGTTGATATCAGAAAAACCTACGGGGCGTGTTACGGTAAACCACGGGCCCGGACTGCCATTGACGCACTTCGGCAACCTGATGGCAACCCGCTTTAATCCGCAAAAGTTTGATCACAAGCCGTTTACCGTACAGTTTAATTTGTCAGACCTCGGGCAAGCGCTTTCCTTTGATGTCAGTGAGGATGTACTGTTCCCACGGGTAGGTGCGATCGGCAATGCGGATTACATCCTTACCATCACCTACCGCCAATTAGAGCGGTGGATAGCCGGCAAACGACCTACAAACTCTATTGCTCCGAATGCAGAATCCGGAACGGCGCTAACGGCCTTATACTCAGCACTGGATGACTTTGACCCCGCATTCAATATCGCGGTGCCCTAGCGCGCCAAAGTCTTTGCCGACTGTATACTTTTAATTTTAACATGTTATAATTATAAGCCTAGACGTAACAATCGCGGATTGAGATTCCAATTAGTTTTTCTCGATATCTATCTATACAGGCGATCCATGGGAGATCGGGATTGGGGGCAAATTATGAAGCAGCTTTCTTCACAGGACGCTCAGTTCCTCTACGCGGAAGATAACAAAAACCAGACCCACGTGACTTTTGTGGTTATCTGTGATCCCTCGACAGCGCCGGGAAGCAGGGTACGTTTTAAGCAAATTATTGAACACGTAGAAAGTCGCGTCCACACGTCGCCGATTTATAAACGCAGAATTCTCCATGTTCCTTTAGAACTTGATTTCCCGTATTGGGTGGATGACGAGTACTTCGACATCGAGTACCACATTCGTCACAGCAGACTGCCCGAACCCGGCGACTGGCGGCAGTTTTGCATTCATTTATCCAGGTTTCACTCGCGCCCGCTGGACCTTAACCGGCCGCCCTGGGAAATGTATGTTATTGAGGGGCTGGGAAATATCGAGGGCTACCCGGAGGGCGCCTACGCCATTGCCACAAAAATCTCCCACGCCGCCGCCGATGGCACCGCGGTAATCAATTTCTTCGGTGGTTTATACGATATCGACGCAAAAGGCACGCCGGTCATACCGCTCGATCCGAATAGCCGCCAGCCGGAGCACCGGAAACCTACGCCATTGCAAATGCTTAAACGGGGCCTTGAAAACCAGGTGCGGGCGCAGCTTCGCGTGGCCGAGACAATTCTCAAGGCAGCGCCGGCACTGGCGGAAACGGTACTGGACACTTTGTCCGGCAAAGAACAACCGCCAAAAAGGGTTATTCCTGACAGCCGCCTCAACCAAGGCACCTCCCCGCACAAGGTTTTCGATGCTGCGGTTTTCGATCTCAAGGATTTCAAACCGATACGGACGCTGGTTGAGGGAGCAACCATCAACGACGTTGTGCTGGCGATCAGCAGCGGCGCGCTCAGGAGATACCTGGAACACCACAAGGATCTGCCCGACGAGTCGTTGATGTCGTTTGTGCCCGTCAATATTCGCTCCGATAAAGGCGGGTTAAAGGAGGACGAAAATCCCGGCAACAATATCTCGATGATGAACACCATGCTGTTCACCAATATCGCCGATCCGGTGGAGCGCTTTAAGGCAATCCATGAAGAGACGCAGGGCCACAAGGAGTCAAAGATAGGGCTGTCCGCCAGGCTAATGACCGACGTCAGCCGCCATATCCCGGCAAGCACCCAGTTTCTCGCGTCGCGATTTGTACTGTCCAACAGCGCGGTGGTCGGCCGCATCACCAACCTGATTATCTCCAATGTGCCCGGTCCGCAGGTTCCCGTTTACATGAATGGGGCAAAGGTGGTACGGCAGATTGGCCTGGGTCCCATTAGCGACCAGATGGGAATGTTCCTGGGTGTCACCAGCTATGATGGTTTGATCAGCTTTATGCCGACATCGTCGCGCATCACCGTTCCGGACATTGATTTTTTTGTCGAGTGCCTCCGCGAGAGCTTCAACGAGTTAAAGGAGACCGCAGGCAAACAAGCCCGTGGCGCAGCACCCGGCTCAAAGCGCCAGAGAAAAAGGAAATCAGCGCTGTCAAAAGTTAACGCTAGGGTGTTAATAAAAAAGACCAACGTGAAGTAGCTGACAAATCCGGCGGCCAGGAAATTGGGCAGTGCCGCTAAGACAAGCTGACGTCCTGAAATTGCTCGCGAAGCACATTCTTCAGAATCTTGCCCGACGCGTTCCGGGGCAACGCATCGACAAAGCGCACCGCGGCTATACGTTTGTAGCCGGCAAGTTTACCGCGGCAATATTCAATTATGGTTTGCTCAGTTAGAGCACTATCGGACGATACGATAACAGCAAGGGGAGACTCGCCCCATTTTTCCGAAGGAACACCAATCACCCCCGCTTCTAAAACGCCGGGGATGGCGACCAACACATTCTCAAGTTCAGCGGGATAGATATTCTCGCCCCCCGATACAATCATATCCTTCAACCGATCGACAATAGTGATAAAACCCTCTTCATCCGTTACACCGATATCGCCGGTTCGCAACCAGCCACCATTGAAGACTTCTTCGGTTGCCTTCGGCAGATTCCAATAGCCCTTCATCACGTGGGGACCGCGGATCTCAATTTCTCCCGGCACACCCGCGGGACATTCGTTACCCTGCGCATCTATCAAACGCGCATCAGCGTGGTACATGGCTTGCCCAGTTGACCCGGCTTTGGAGATTGCCTTCTCAGCGGGCAGTCCGCAGGCTGGTCCACCCGCCTCGGTGAGCCCGTAGACCTGCACGATGCTGATACCCATTTTCTGGTAGGCGTGGATTAACTCCGCCGGCACCGGCGCCGCGCCAGACATAATCCACCGCAAAGACGTCAAATCAATTTCGTCGGGATCATACTCCTCGCGCAGAGCCAGCAGCATTGCGGGCACCAGTAAGGTGATATTCACCTGCTCATCCTGCAGGGTTTTCCAGCAGGTCTGCGGGTTAAAGTCGCGCTCAATAACCAGGGTCATGGATCGATAGATACCGACCAGCGACGGGATCAACGCACCCGCGTGAAAAAGCGGTAGCACTACGTAGTAGCGATCTTCTTGGCGATAATCGGCGGAGCCCGCCAACGACAGAATGGCCCAGAACGCTGAATCATGGGTATGCATGGAACCCTTGGGCCGCCCGGTCGTGCCGGAGGTATAGAGCAAATAGAGAATGTCCTCGCCGGAAGCATTACACTCGACTTTTTCGGTTGGCATGGATTCGACCAAATCATCGAAGCAAATAGCCTCGCCGGCCGGTTCGCCTCCCACCTGTAACCAGTGATTGATTTCTGAAGTCCGAGACCTTAGCAGCGTTACCGCATCGGCGAAGACACTGTCGTAGATCAGCACTTCAACGCCGGAGTCCTGCGCCTGAAATTCAAGCTCATCGGCGACCAGCCGCCAATTGAGCGGCACTGAGATAGCCCCCAAACGCGCCAACGCCATAAAGGTTTGCACAAATTCGACGCCGTTGCGCAACAATATCCCTACCCTATCACCTTTCATCACGCCCAGCGATTGGAAGGCGCGCGCGGCCTGGTTAATCAGGTCATCGAGCTCCCGGTACGTCAGTCGCCTGCCGCTGGCGACATCAACGATGGCTTCCCGACCGGGAACGTTTCGCCGCTGGCGATACAACAAATCACTGATATTAATCATCGCGCGTGATACCGAATTTCCCAATAACCGGCCCGAACCGAAAAATCGACTAGTTGGCTGCGTATTTGCTCATATCAACACCGTAAAACTCGCAGGTGTCGAGAATTTGCTGAACAATTGGAAGAATCGCCTCGTCCAGCATGCCGCCGTCGGGCGTCTTAACCGCGCCCAGCCCTTGAGCCTTGGCTTCTTCAAAGAGCCGCTTCATCTCCACGGCTTGGCTTATCTCTTCGTCCGAAGGGGTAAATTCTCTCGTAGCTGTTTCTATCTGGGAGGGATGGATAGCCCATTTACCTACGCCGCCCAGGGTTTTCACCATTTTGCACTCGCGCTCGTAGCCCTCTAGATCCTGAATAATTCCCCAGGGCCCGTCGACGTAATCCACACCAATGCAGTTGGCCGCCACCGCCAGGGTGCTGCGCTGGTAGTACCAGATGTCGCCCGGGTAGTAACGGGGTTTACCCATGGCATCGCGTATATCCACACCTTGAGCTCTGGTGTAATCGCCAACACCGAACATCAGCGATTCGACCCGATCACTGGCGTGGGATATTTCCTTGATATTCTGGATACCCTCCACTTCTTCAATAAGCAACTCAAATCCTATTTTTTCTTTAACGCCATGCTCCGTTTCAATAAGCTCGAGCAGGGTTTCGACGAACTCAACGTCGCGAGCAAATTTAACCTTGGGAATGACAATGGTGTCGATATTATTGCCCGCCGCGCTGATGACTTCGGTGAGATCCTGAATAGCCCAATAAGAATCGATACCGTTCATTCGAAAGCAGCGGACCGTCTCACCCCAGTCCATTTCATTGAATGCTCGGATAGCATTTTGACGCGCCTCAGGCTTGCGTTGCGGCGCTACGCCATCTTCCAGATCGAGAAATATAAAATCCACGCCGCTGGCGATAGCTTTCTCAATTTTTTTGGTGGAGTCTGCGGGAACCGACATCATGCAACGACGTCTTCGTCTGATTTTCTGGGCCATGGCTGTGCTCTCTCGATTCATTGGAAGGAATGCCTCGAGTATAAACATGAACCAGGTCGAAGTCTACATCTTATTTTTAACATGATATTATTTTGATAAATGACTTATCTATTTGTTTTATATGCATTTATTTACTATTTACAGCTTACTATTATACTTTTTATTTTAACAATTAAAGTCGCCTTTCGATTGTTTGAAAACCTACATAAATCCGAACTTTATTCGCAAGACTGCAAACTGATAGTGGAAAAATCGCCTAAAACCACCGAAATTGTTTTGAGAAAACCATAAAGGCGTTATTAAACAAATAGTTACAGATCTACTCTCCGAGAAATTGAATTGGCCACAGGGTGCCGGTAGCCAAAGATTATAGGCACCAAATATTCCCATAAATACAGCTTTCTTCACACAAATAATTTAAATAATTAAAGTGTGTTCAACCAACCTGGATAGAGAAATGAAAATTTTGTCTATTATGTTGTTTTATATAATTTTAATACCAAAATGGCATTTGCAAAAAATCCTAAATAAACTTGCATAATCGAAACTATTTGCTATTATTATTTTAACATGTTAAGTTATTAGTGAGCAATCAAACGATGGCGCCATTAAACAGAGAGGCGTCGCGTTTTGCCGCCTTTAGTCGATAATTCGTTCCAAGATCAAAATACGGGGGAGCACTTCAGATGAACCACTTAGAACAACAGCTAAACAATTATAGGGCACAGTTGCCTTATAGGCCTCGCGCACTTAGCGCGCTGGTCCGAAAATCGGTCAAACTCAGCCTTCCGACAGCTATTGCCCTGTTAAGCGCAACAAGCGCGGCACCCGCATTCGCAGAAGACGGGCTCCGACAACTTGAAGAGATTGTTGTTACCGCCAGAAAAAAGGAAGAAAGCCTGCAGGATGTGCCGGTAGTAGTCAATGCGGTAAGCGGCGAATCAATTGAGAAGTTTGCCCTGAGCACCGTCCAGGATATGAGCACGCGAGTGCCCGGTTTGAATATCCATACGGGTGGGTCGGGCCAGGGCGCGGCCATTAGAATGCGCGGTGTCGGCTCTCAATCGGGAGCCACCTCCTTTGAGCCCTCAGTCGCACTTAACTTCGACAGCGTAGTAGGCACCACGGCGCGGGCCATTATCAACAGTTTTTTTGATATCGCGCAGTTCGAAGCCTTGAAGGGGCCGCAATCCACCTATTTCGGAAAGGGCGCAACCGCGGGCGTGCTCTCATTGACCTCGAACAACCCAACTGACGAGTTTGAAGCATCTCTGTCGGTAGGCCACGAGTTTGAGTTGGATACCAATACCGTCACCGGTATTGTGTCCGGCCCCCTTACCGATAATACCCGCGCCCGCCTTGCCGCTCGCTGGTCCGATACCGAGGAATTGGTGGAAAACCAGGCGGCGGGTGATTTCAACGGGTTTTTAGCGACAGGCGCACCCGGTTTTCTGGCATCGGAATCCGAACGAGGCTCAGAAGCGCTGGACCTGAGGTTGACGCTCGAATCGGACGTCACTGACCAACTGACCGCTAACCTCAAATTCAATTACCATGAATTTGAAGCGGACGGCACCAATTGGCGGCTGGGCAGGCTCTGCGCCTCCGACAATGGCGATGGCACCTATACCGAAGTAAACAACGCGCCGGCCGGCAGCTTCACACCCTGTGACGGCGACCGCGACGAGTTCGACATTTTCCTGCCCGATGTCAATCCGGCGCTTTCGGTCGGCAGTGACTGGTGGGCCGCCGACGGCAAGCCCTATCAGGATAACGAATCCTGGGACGTCCGCCTGAAGCTGGATTACAGCCTGGCCGACAACATCGACCTGGTTTCCGTAACCGCCTATACGGAAATCGAAGATGTAAACGCCGAAAACTATGACGGCCAGTATTTCACCCTGGGCGGCAGCGCCGGTTTGAACGAATTCGAGGTATTTTCACAGGAATTCCGCATCGAGGGCACACTGGACGCAGGCGTAGAGACAACCTATATGGTAGGGGTATTTTATGAAGATCATACCCAGCTATTCGACGCGGAACAGGTGATCTTCGCGCTTGGGCAAAGCCCGCTGGGCGGCACCTCAACCCAACCCGGGTTTGAGGGTGCTATATACGACTCCAAAAAAATCCACGAGACCCAATCGGACACCATCTCCTACTTCGGAAGCCTGGAGTTCCAACTCACGGATAGAATCAGCTGGGGCTTTGGTATCCGGCATACCGAGGTTGAGCGGGATGCAACCATTGATGTGCCATTCGTTCACGAGGGTGTTAATGCATTCTTCGACTTTGATCAGCTCGGCGGAAACCCCGACCCGCTGACCTATTTTTCAGGCCCCACCTTTTCGATCGTCACCGACCCGGTTCGGGCGCCCGGCGCGGGTTTTGCCGGCGGTCCTATCAGGGTAACCAATTCAGCGTTTGAGGACACCAACCTGGACGTAGAGAGCACCTTGAACTTCCAGGCTACCGATGACCTTACCGTTTATTTGGCCTACAAGGAGGCTTACAAACCCGGCGGGTTCGACATGAGCGTGGTTGCCGTTGGCCCCGACATGCTGGCCATGCTCGCGGGAGACGACAGCGCCATTCGCTTTAGGGGGGAAACCGTTAGCGGTTACGAGTTGGGTTGGAAAGCCGATCTGCTGGACAGCACCCTGCGAATCAACGGCGCTTTCTACAGCTATGATTACGAAGATCTGCAGGCCCAGCAGTTCAATGGCAGGACCGTGTCCTTCGACACCTACAATATTGCCGAACAAAAGAGCGAAGGTATTGACCTGGATATTCTCTGGGCAACACCGGTAGAAGGTTTGCTGGCCTCGGCGTCGTTAGCCTGGAGCAACTCCGAACTCACGGAGTTCTTGAATGAGGCAAATGGCGATACCCTGGACGGTCGGGAACCGGAACAGTCCCCGGAATTTAGCGGCGTAATAGGCTTGGATTACGAAGCCTCTCTCAGTGAAAACCTAATTATGGGTATAAGCTACAGCCTGCGGTTTTCGGACGAGTATTTCACCAACAGCGCTCGCAACACCTGTAATGAGCTGGCCAGCCATTGCCAGGATGCCTATGAAACCCATGCCCTGTCGCTGTCGCTGCGTCCGGCCGACGACAAGTGGAGCCTGGTGTTGGCGGGCAACAATATCACCGACGAGCGATATGCGGTATTCTCGGGCGACCAGCCATTGGGCGGCAACGATATCTCAATCCGTTACGGAGAGCCGCGAACTGTTCGCCTGACCGCGAAATATAACTTCTAGTTGTCCGATAGGACATGACTAAAAAACCCCGGGGATGCCCGGGGTTTTCTTTTTTTAGGCAATCGCACTTGGAACACTAGTCCTGTTGAATATTGACCACGGAAAAAGATTTACGTTGACTGGCAGAGTAGTGTCAGTAGCGGACTTTTTTCGTCTTGCGTTGGTGCCATTTTTCCGCGGCCATCTGGGAACAGGTTTTGAGACTCGCTGTGAACCCATCCCTGGGAGCTCCGCGTCGACATCCCTGTCGACGAGGGTCTCA
>JANQKW010000091.1 GCA_028280905.1 Porticoccaceae bacterium | reverse complement strand
AGTTGCGTGTCGATGGTCGTCCGTGCGGTGGGAGAAATGTCATCGGTGATGATAAGAATGTCGCCGCCTGGCTGTCCGGCGTTGCGCAACAATTCCAGCGCTCGGGCAACCGCGGCTTCGGTGTTGCTGCCCACCGCGGGCATGATGCCGGGATGCAGCGCCGGCGCCAGCGCGGCCACGGTTTTCGCGTCGTCCGTCAACGGGCTGACGGTAAAGGCGTCGCCGGAATAAGCCACCAGCGCGGTGGTGCCTTCTCTGCGCTGATTCAAGATGTCCACCAGTTTAAGTCGGGCTCGGGTCAGCCGGTCGGGAGCGACGTCCTGGGCCAGCATAGACGGCGATAAGTCGAACAGTATCACCAGCGCGCTTTCCTGTTTGTGCACCGGTAAAGGTATCTGCTTCCAGGTGGGACCCGCCAGAGCGGTTACGGCCAGCGTCCAGCCGAATAGCCAAAGCAGCGAATGATTGCGTCTTTTTGTCTCGGCGCCGTCCAGCATATAGGGGAGCAACTCGGATGCGATAACGCTTGACCATTCGCCGCTGTGGCGGTCTTGCCTGGTGTTTAACCAACACAGGGCTATTGCCGGAATTATCGCGACGAACCACCAGGGTCGGAGGAAGTGAAAGGCCGCCAGCGCGGTTGCCAGGTTGTCCCACTGCATCAGCTGTTCCTCCAATTCAACAGGGGCAACAACAGTGTCGCGGCGAGAGCGAGGGTCAACGGCCAGTGGAATAGGGATTTGCTGGGCCTCAGGGTTTCGGCCTCCTGTTCGACGGGCTCGAGTAAGTCCAGTTGCCGATAGATGGCGCTGAGCTCTTGAGGATCGTGGGCGCGGAAATAACGCCCACCGGTTTGGTCAGCAATCGCCTGTAAGGTTTTTTCATCCAAGTCCGCCGACGGGTTAATCCGGCGATTGAATAATAAATCCCGGACAATCATGAAGTCGGCGCCCATGCCGATGGTGTATATTTTGATGTTCTCTCGAGCCGCCAATTGCGCGGCTTCGAGGGGTGGGACTTCGCCGGCGGTATTGGCGCCGTCGGTCAGCAGAATCAGCACCCGGTGGTCTCGCGGTCGTTCCTTCAGCCGTTTGACCGCCAGGCCAATGGCGTCGCCGATTGCCGTCTGCGGGCCGGCAAAGCCGGTTTGCGCCTCCTGCAGCTGCTGGTTCATCGTGGCGCGGTCGAATGTCAGCGGCGTTTGCAGGTAGGGTTTGCTGCCGAACAGAATCAAGCCCAAGCGGTCGCCGCCGCGTCGTTGCACAAACTCGCTGACCACATTTTTAACCGCTTCGATGCGCGGCACTCGGCTGTTGCCCAGCAGCATATCTTCCTGCTCCATGCTGCGGGAAATATCAACCGCCATCATCAGGTCGCGGCCACTGGTGGGCAGTGTTACGGGGTCGCCGATCCAGGTGGGGCGAGCAGCCGCGAGGATAAGCGACAGCCATGCGGCGATAAGCAGCACCAACCGCAACCAGTGTTTTGTGGCCAGCACGTTGCTGTCTGTGTCGAGGCTTTGCCCGAAAACAGCGGTGCGCAACGCCGGGGTCTGGTCGGGGGCCGGTTCGCGGGCTCGGCGGTATATCCAGGGCACCGGCAGCAGCACCAGCATCCAGGGCCAGAGCAGCGTCAACACGACTCGCGCCCTCTGTGGCCGGCATCGCGACGATGATGTTTTATCCAGCGCTCAGCCGCGCAGGTGAAATCTTCGGCCAACTGGTGCTTACCGGTTGATGTATTGCGGTAAAGGAACGCTTGTAACTCCCCGACCAGGGAGATATCGAAAGCGGGCGTTTTACAGCAACTGTTAAGCGCCGGAAGCATTTTCGGCGTGGGTAGCGCCTCCCAGTGGTCGGCCGGAAAAGCTGTTTTGGCGGTGCGGCGCAGAATTGCCGCCACTTCGTCAATCGCGCTCGCGAGTTGCTGTGGTTCGTCGAATGAGTTCCTGATCCGGCGGAGGTTTTGCAATGCCTCCCGCCGATAAAGTGCGTTTTGCCGTTTGGCGCGGACCGTCCAACAACTCCAGAGCAACACCCCGATGAGCAGCAGGGCGGCCAGCCACCATCCCGGCGCGGGGGGCCACCAGGAAA
>JANQKW010000076.1 GCA_028280905.1 Porticoccaceae bacterium | reverse complement strand
ATCACGGCAACTACGCTCAACTCGGCGATTCTGCGGGCTTACGATGTCACGAAAGATGACAGGGCAATGCGGGATGCACTTTATTCTGCGCCGGGCGAGGCCGGTATCTGCTTTGACAGGTTGCGCAAAAACTACCCGCGGCGGCGGGAATTCGGCCACTTTGCCGTCGATGCTGACGGGCTTTCCGTGCAGTTGCGCCGCGACCTTACTGCGCTAGGCTTTGTTTGAGGCGCTTCGCGGCTGCTCTTCCTCCAGCTTCTCACACGCCTTTTTGACCATCGCCTCGGTAATAGGTATCTCCCGGCCCTGCTGATCGATAACGGCTGCGCCGTGAAAATCCTTCTCGGTTTTCTTGTCTTTGTTTTGCTGCTCCATGGAAATGCCCTCCTACTTCTCCTGTTACAACCGCTCCTCCGACAAAGGAGCCCCGCTGTCTGTCGATTAACGCTCAAGCTACCATAGCATTATGGCAGTTTATAAGTCGGTTGCGCGATTGGCCTCGCTCAATAATGGTGGGGTTCACATTTTTTTGTCAGGGACAACTCAATTAGTGTGAACTGGCCCTACTTTACCCCATTGACGAGAACCTCTCGGTATTTATCGAGAAAACTGCCAAATCTGCGAATGGCGTCTTCCAGCTCTTCTTCCCGCGGCAGAAATACGATTCTGAAATGATCAGGGCTGGGCCAGTTAAACGCCGTGCCTTGCACCAGCAGCATGCGCTCCTGGATCAGTAAATCCAGCACCAGTTGCTCATCGTCTTTTACCGGGTAGACCGCCGGGTCGAGCTTTGGAAACAGGTACAGCGCGCCCTTCGGCTTAACGCAGGAGACACCGGGAATTTCCGTCAGCAGCTTCCAGGCGATATCCCTCTGGGCTTTGAGGCGGCCGCCGTCGCATACCAGATCGCCGATGCTCTGGTAGCCTCCAAGCGCGGTTTGAATGGCATACATGGCGGGAACATTTGCGCACAGACGCATCGACGCCAGCATTTCTATTCCCTGGATATAGCTGGTTGCCAGGTGCTTGGCGCCGCTGATCACTATCCAGCCCGATCTGAAGCCCGCCAAACGGTAGGCTTTCGACAGGCCGTTGAAGGTAATGCAGAGCACGTCGGTGGCGAGGGATCCCAGTGGAATATGGGTGGCGCCATCATAGGTAATGCTCTCGTAAATCTCGTCTGCGTAGACGATAAGGTTGCGCTCTGCGGCCAGGTTTACGATTTGTTGCAGAATTTCCTTGCTGTAGACCGCGCCGGTCGGGTTATTCGGGTTGATCACGACAATACCACGGGTATTGTCGGTAATCTTGCTGTTGATATCAGCTAAATCCGGTTGCCAGTCATTTTCCTCATCGCAGAGGTAGTAAACCGGTTTGCCGCCGGCCAGTGTGACGGCAGCCGTCCACAGCGGGTAGTCGGGGGTGGGAATCAGGATTTCGTCGCCCTCGTTGAGCAGCGCCTGCATCGTCATAACAATTAGTTCGCTGACGCCGTTGCCCAGGATAATATCCTCGATTTCCACATCCGGGACCTGCTGCAACTGCGTGTGTTGCATAATCGCCTTGCGGGCGCTGTAGATGCCCTTGGCGTGACTATAGCCCTGGGCTTTAGGTAGGTTGTGGATGACATCGTGAATGATTTCGTCGGGCGCATCAAAACCAAACGGGCTGGGATTGCCGATATTTAGCTTCAGCACCTTCAACCCCTCTTCCTCAAGACGGTTCGCATAGTCCAGCACCGGACCGCGAATGTCGTAACAGACATTCTCCAGCTTATGTGATTTCCTGATTTTGCTCATAATTTTGTGATTCAAAAAGTAAGCGATCTATTCTATCCTATATTGGCGGCAGCACCAGTGTCCTGTGTGGTTGATTCGCATACATTCAGCGTCTGCCACGAGGTTTCTGGCGCCAAACCTGCGTCCTATAAGCGAGGCGTGGCTCGCGGGTAATAGCCATAGCCATAGCCCTTGCCAAAAGGCACTTACCTACGGGAACAAAGATGTCCGATTTAAAGAGCCAGCCCGATGAATACTGGCGGGAAAAACTCACCGACAAGGAATACCGAATCTGTCGTTTAAAGGGTACGGAGCGCCCGTTTACCGGGGAATTCAACAATCAGAAAGCAGCTGGGCTCTATCTGTGCAAGTGCTGCGGTGAAACCTTGTTTTCCTCCAATTCCAAATACGACTCCGGCTCGGGTTGGCCGAGTTTTTACCGGGCAATGGGCGAAGGAAATATCGAGGAAACGGAGGATAGCAGCCACGGAATGGTGCGCACCGAGGTAACCTGCGCCAGCTGCGGCAGCCACTTGGGTCATGTTTTCCCGGACGGGCCCCAGCCTACCGGGCTGCGCTATTGCATTAACTCGGCTTCATTAAGTTTCGACCCAAAAGAGAAACCCTAATCCCCGGTTATCTGACCGGGGTAAAGAATAATCAAAAGAGAGATTCAATATGTTATCAAAATGGCTGTTTCGTCTGGTGTGCCTGTGTGTGGTAATAGCCGCCCTGGCGGTGTTTTTAATGAGGATAACCGGCGCTGAAAATATGCAGTTTTTTGCGGCGGCTCGTTATTCGCTGATGTTGGCGGCACTGCTGGCGATTGTTTCAGCGCTAACAGCGCTGGTTTACCTGGTGCGTAAGAAACCGGTATCCAACCGGTTACTGTACGCGCTGCTCATCGGGTTGTCGCCGGTTGCGTTGGTTGCCGTGCTGATAAGCGATGGGGTCGATGCACCCATGATTCACGATATCAGCACCGACCTGGACAATCCGCCGGTATTCGCCTTTGCTCCGCAGGATCGTCAACCCACCAGCAACTCGCTGGCGCTTGACGAAAAGGTGATTAGCATTCAGCGCGCAAACTATTCGGAGATACGGCCGCTGCGTTTGGATGTAAGCGTTGAACAAGCCATCGAAAAGGTGGAGGCCGTGGTGGCCGATCTTGGCTGGCAGGTATTGGGCCGTTCCTCCGGTCCCTACCAAATTGAAGTTGTCGATAGGACAGCGCTAATGGGATTCAAAGATGATGTGGCGATTCGCGTGACAGGCGGCGCGGGTGGGGCGGTGATAGACGTGCGCTCCGCATCGCGAGTCGGCAGGAGTGATTTGGGCGCCAATGCATTGCGCATTGCGGAGCTTTTGGCGTTGCTGGAAGGGTGCTGTTAAACTCGCGCCGTTAGGCTTGACAGCGGGGGGCGGGCTTCATAGAATGCGCGCCTCGCTTTTTGAACAACCCCTCGGACGGCGTTGGATTTAAGCGGGAATAAACAGGCGGCAGTGCAACCTAGATAACAGCGGTGCGGCCTTATAAAAAGTCCCGTTCGTCTAGAGGCCTAGGACAC
>JANQKW010000096.1 GCA_028280905.1 Porticoccaceae bacterium | reverse complement strand
CGGCGCCATTATGGTGCTGTTTGTCTTCGTAATCATGATGCTGAACCTCGGCGCGCAAGGCGACCGCCAGGAGCGACAGCGGCTGGGGCCGGGGATATGGATACTGCCGGCAATACTGTCGGCTATCCTGCTGGTGGAGTTACTGCTGTCGATTACCGTGTTCGACGGTGTGGAAAGCGCGCAATTGGTTGCCCCCAAACAGGTCGGGTTGTTGTTGTTCGGCCCCTATGTGCTGGCGGTGGAAATCGCGTCGCTGTTGCTGCTGGCGGGGCTGGTGGGCGCCTATCATGTGGGCCGGCGCTACAAGCTGAAAACGGATCTGGAAACCGAGCGGGGAGATGCCCAATGAGCGGCGGCATACCCATAGAACACGCACTGGTGCTGGCCGCCCTGCTGTTTGTCTGCGGCTTGCTTGGCCTAATGATACGCCGCAATATTATTTTTATCTTGATGTCTCTCGAGGTAATGCTGAATGCCGCAGCGCTGGCGTTTGTCGCCGCCGGCGCCCGCTGGGGGCAGGCCGACGGCCAGGTGATGTTTATGTTGATCCTGGCGGTGGCGGCGGCGGAAGTAGCCGTCGGCCTGGGTCTGGTATTACAGGTCCAACGGCGTTTTAAAACGCTGGATATGGACCGGGTTGTCGGGTTAAGGCATTGACGGTGGATAACGTTTTCCTGCAACACCTCTGGTTGATTCCACTGCTGCCGCTGGCCAGCGCCACGCTGTTGATAATCACCGGCGGGCGCTTGCCCAATGTCACTGTCAGCCTGTTGGGCGTGGGTTCCGTGGGGCTCTCCGCGCTGGTGGTGCTGGGCGCCGCACTGGCTTATCGCGGGGAACCGGTGCATCTAATCCTGTGGACCTGGATGCAGGTGGGGGATTTTGCCCCGAAAATTGCGTTCTATATGGACGGCCTTACTCTGGTGATGATGTCGGTGATCACCGGCGTCGGTTTTCTTATTCACCTCTACTCCGCCGAGTTTATGGGAGAGGACACGGATTACAGCCGCTACTTCGCCTATATGAACCTGTTTGTCGCCGCCATGCTGATACTGGTGATGGCGGACAACCTGCTGTTGTTGTACCTGGGTTGGGAAGGCGTGGGCCTGTGCAGTTACCTGCTGGTGGGCTTCTGGTACAAGGACCCGGCCAACGGCCTGGCGGCGCGCAAGGCATTTGTGGTCACCCGGGTTGGCGATACCGCGATGGCGCTGGGGCTATTTTTACTCTTTACTCAACTGGGCACCCTGGAGATCCAGCCGCTAATGGCGGCCGCCGATAGCCAGTGGCAAAGCGGCGCCCTGATGCCGGTGTTGGCCACGGCGCTGTTGCTGGGCGGCGCAGTCGGCAAATCCGCGCAGTTGCCGCTGCATACCTGGCTGCCGGATGCGATGGCGGGCCCCACCCCGGTCAGTGCGTTGATCCACGCCGCCACCATGGTCACCGCCGGCGTCTACTTGGTTGCCCGCACCCACGGGCTGTTTCTGCTGGCGCCGCAGGTGATGCTGGCGGTCGCGTTGGTCGGGCTGCTAACGCTGCTGTTGGCGGCATTTGCCGCGCTTAACCAGAATGATATCAAGCGCATCCTCGCTTACTCCACGATCAGCCAGATCGGCTATATGTTTTTGGCGCTGGGCGTGGGCGCCTGGAGCGCCGGCATCTTTCACCTGATGACCCATGCCTTTTTCAAGGCGCTGTTGTTCCTGGGCGCCGGGGCGATCATTCACTGCCTGCATCACGAGCACGATATCTTCAAAATGGGCGGGCTCTACAAGCGGCTGCCGGTGCCCTTCTGGAGCTTTTTAATCGGCGCCGCGGCGCTCGCTGCCCTGCCCTTTACCGCCGGCTTTTACAGTAAGGACCCGATTCTGCTGACCGCCTGGACGCTGCCGCAAGTGGGCCCTTGGCTGTGGGCCGGGGCACTGCTGGGCGCACTGCTGACGGCGGTGTACAGTTTCAGGCTGGTGTTTATCGTGTTCTTCGGCGACGCCAATACCGAACCCGACCGGCAACCCGGCTGGCGAATGTCGGGGCCTCTGCTGTTACTCTGCATCCTGTCGATTGTCGGCGGCCACTTCGCCCTGCCGTTGGCATCGGTGCTCCCCGATCGGCATAGCGAGCATCCCGCGGCGGTTGTTGAATGGATCTCCATTGCCACGCCGCTGCTGGGTTTACTGCTCGCCTACCTGATCTATCACAGCGGCGCCCTATCAATGAGCGGGCTGACGGAGTCTGCTACCGGAAAGCAACTTCGCCAATTCTGGTTTAAAGGTTGGCAGATTGACGCGCTCTACGACGCCCTGTTTGTCAATCCGTTTAAGGGCCTGGCCGCGCTGTTGCGCCATGAGCCGGTTGACGTGATATACAACGGCCTGGTGCGCATAAGCCAACGCCTGCACGCGGTTTTGATTGCTATGCAGAACGGCCAACTGCGCCGCTACGCCACCAGTATGATATTCGGCGTGATCCTGCTGGTGGCACTGGTGTTGTTGATCGCCACTGAACCCGTTGCGCCAGAGATAACGGGAGCACCCTGATGGCGCTGGTGAATTTTATAGTTATCCTGCTGGCCGGCGGTGTGCTGGCCGGGTTGTCAGAACGCATCAACCCGACCCTGCCGCGCCGCGTGTCGCTGGCGGTGATTCTGCTGGATCTGGTTTATCTGCTGAGTGTTTATAGCGGCCTGGACGGCGCGTCCGCGCAGGCGCCCCAGGGCAACTGGCTGCTCTATTTCCACCACACCTGGATCGCCAGGTTCGGCATCAATATCGAGCTGGCAATGGACGGCCTGAGTTTCTTGATGTCGGCGCTAACCCTGGTGCTGGGCGCCATCGCGGTGGTTTCGTCATGGAATGAGATAGCTCGGCAACAGGGGTTTTTCCAGGCCAATATACTCTGGACCCTGGCCGGCGTGCTCGGCGTGTTCCTGGCGCTGGACCTATTTTTGTTCTTCCTGTTCTGGGAAGTGATGCTGGTTCCCATGTACCTGCTGATCGCCATCTGGGGGCATGAGGACAAGGCCTATGCCTCGATGAAATTCTTTATCTTCACCCAGGTAAGCGGCCTGCTGATGCTGCTGTCGATACTGGTGCTGGTAAACCTGCACCATTCGGCGACCGGCAGCTACAGTTTCAGCTACTTCGATCTGCTGAACACGCCGCTGCAGCCGTCGACGGCGGGTTGGGTGATGCTGGGCTTTTTTATCGCGTTTCTGGTCAAGCTGCCGGGCTTTCCGGTGCACACCTGGTTGCCGGACGCGCACACCCAGGCGCCCACCGCAGGCAGTGTTATCCTGGCGGGCATCCTGCTGAAAACCGGCGCCTACGGCCTGATTAGGTTTACTGTGTCCTTGTTTCCCGCGGCCTCGATGGCGTTTGCCCCTATCGCGATGGCGCTGGGCGCCGCCGGGGTGATCTACGGCGCGGTGCTGGCGTTTGCCCAGACGGACTTCAAGCGGCTGGTTGCCTACAGCAGTATCAGCCATATGGGCTTTGTGCTGCTGGGGGTGTTCGCCTGGAACAGCCTGGCGATTCAGGGCGCGATTATGCAAATGGTGGCCCATGGCTTTAGCACCGCGGCGCTGTTTATGATTGCCGGCGCGCTGCAACAACGGCTGCATACCCGGGATATGCGCCAAATGGGCGGGCTCTGGGCTCGTATGCCGAGGATGGGAGCAATGACGATGTTTTTCGTGGTGGCGTCGTTGGGACTGCCCGGACTCGGCAATTTCGTGGCCGAGTTCCTGGTGTTGCTGGGGCTGTTCAAGGTAGACCCGGTGCTCTGCGCGATTGCCGCGCTGGGTCTGATTACCGCGGCTATCTATTCGCTGATGCTGTTGCAAAAGTCCTTTCAGGGAGAGCCCGGCCCCGACCGGCAGATCAAGGACTTTGGCTGGCTGGAGATGGGCACCATGGCGGTGATGGTAATAGGTTTGATCTGGCTGGGTATCTATCCGCAACCGGTACTGGATATCGCGGCGAACAGCAGTTTCGGCAGCTCGGTGATGGAAGTCGCCACCGCGAGCCTAGTGAAATGACCGCAGCGGATTTTACCTCGTTGCTGCCGCTGCTGGTGATTGCCGCGGGCATCGTGGTGCTGATGATGCAGATCGCGTTTTTCCGGCAAGGTGCGCTTTCCTGGCTGCTCTGCTGCGGCACCCTGCTGCTGACCGCGCTGTCCATAGCGCCCGCCTCGCAGGTGCCCGCCCAGGTGACGCCGCTGATTGCCGCGGACAGCTACAGCCTGTTTTTCACCGCGGTAGTTGTGCTGGCGGCACTGTTTACCGCGCTGTTATCAAGGGAATATTTGGAACACCGCAAGGGTGAAAATGAAGAGTTCTATCTGCTGCTGTTGCTGGCCACATCCGGGGCGGTGGTGTTGGTGCAGGCCACCCACCTGGCGTCTCTGTTGTTGGGCCTGGAGCTGCTCGGGGTCGCCCTCTACGCCCTAATAGCTTACCCGGAAAGAAGCGAGCAGTCGCTGGAAGCCGCGATTAAATACCTGGTGCTCTCCGGTGCGGCCTCGGCGATATTGCTGTTCGGTTTTGCCCTGATGTATGCGGTGCTGGGCACCCTGTCATTCACGGAGATCGGGCAGCGGCTGGCGGAGGTTTCGCTACATGAACATGCCGTGCTAATCACCGTTGCAACCGCGATGGTATTTGCCGGTATCGCCTTTAAGCTGTCGCTGGTTCCGTTCCATATGTGGACGCCGGATGTCTATCATGGGGCGCCCGCGCCGATCACCGGCTTCCTGGCAACTGTTTCAAAAGGCGCGGTATTCGTCGCGGTTATGCGGCTGTTTCTGTCCGCCGAACTATATAGCTACCAGGGGGTGATAACCGGGTTGGTGGTATTGGCCATCGCATCGATGCTGGTGGGCAATTTGCTGGCGCTGCTGCAAGATAACCTGAAACGTCTGCTGGCTTATTCCTCCATCGCCCACCTGGGCTACCTGCTGATCGCACTGATTCTTTTCAGCTCCCTAAGCCGGGCGCTGGCGGTGGAAGCGGCCAGCTATTACCTGGTGGCCTATACGGTAATGACGCTGGCGGCGTTCGCACTGGTCAGCATCATTTCCAATCGGGGCGAAACGGAGCAGGATTTGATAGAGGATTTAAAAGGGCTGCTCTGGCAACGCCCGTTTCTGGCAACTCTGCTGATAACCGCGCTGCTGTCGCTGGCGGGCATTCCGTTGACGGCCGGTTTTATCGCCAAGTTTTATATAGTGACCATCGGCGCGGCTGAAAACACCTGGCTGCTGCTGTCGGCGTTGATCCTGGGCAGCGGCCTGGGCATTTACTACTATCTGCGGACCATCTATGTCATGACGCAGAAACGGGAAGCCGCTGACGGCACGGTTGTCGCCAAGCCTTCGATAACCGCGTCACTGGTGGTGGTGACGCTGCTGATTCTGGTGCTCTGGTTAGGCATCTATCCCCAACAAATTATGGAGTACTTACACGCTGTAGCTTCTACGCTTGCCTGAATTACATCTATACTTAAAACTAAACAGGTGGTAAATAAAAATGTTACGCTCAGTCCAATTAAAAGACTACATGATCCACGACCCCGTCACTGTTTTTGCCGATGACGATGTGTTTGATGCGGTGCACGAGATATTGGTGAACAAGATCTCGGGCGTCTGTGTTATCGACCAGCAGCGCAATCTGCTGGGTGTGTTGTCCGAGATGGATTGCCTGACGGCAATTCTCAACGCCACTTACAACGAGCGAAATGTCGGCATGGTCAAGGAATTTATGACCACCGAGGTGGTTACGGCGTCAATTCACGACGATATCATCTCGGTGGCCACGGATATGCAAAAAATGCGTCACCGCCGGCGGCCGGTGGTGGAAGAAGGCAAGCTGGTTGGTCAGGTGACCTGCCGCAGCCTGTTGCATGCGGTGAAGTCGTTTTCATCCAAACCCGACCCCTCTGAGAGCCCGGGTTACTAGGGCTCTGCGACGGGTTATTCTGAATAAACCACAACCAGTGCACATTTAATATCGATACAATTCGGCATAATGTTGTCCTAAATTTGTTAGACTGCCGAAATCAATGAATTAAGACGTACTGTATGACAAGATTAGCCCTATTTTTCAGCTACCTGCTGTTTAGCGTCAGCCTGCAAGCGGACTACACCGCGTTAAAGGCCTCACCCACGCAATCCAAAACAGCCATAGAAATCATTGATCGACTCTCCTCCGATCATTTCCGCAAGCTCGACTTTAACGACCAGTTGTCTTCAAACCTGTTGAACAACTACGTGGAGTCTTTGGATCCGGCTAAAAGTTACTTTACCCGCGATGACATCAAGTATTTCAGTACCTGGTCCGGTTTGCTCGACGACCAGTTAAAGCGCGGCAGTCTGGATGCCGGGTTCGCCATCTACAACCTTTATGCCGAGCGCGCCGTCAACCGCTGGAATAGTAATATTGCGCTTCTGGAATCCGGTTTTGTATTCGACTATAAGCGGGACGAATCCCTGTCGCTCGACACCGAGAACATCGACTGGATGGCCACTCGCCAGCAGTTGGATGACTATTGGAGAAAACGCATAAAAGACAGTCTATTACGGCTTATTCTTAATGATAAAGATGAAGATTCCGCTCGCACGCTTTTGGTGAAGCGTTATAAGAACCTGATTAATCGGCTTCAGCAGCGAGATGCGGAAGATGTGTTTGAAGTCTATATGAACGCCCTTTCCACCCTCTATGATCCGCATACCAACTACCTGTCGCCGCGGTCTAAGAAGAACTTTGAAATCTCGCTTTCGCTGTCGCTCGAGGGCATTGGGGCTGTGTTGCAGAAGGAAGACGAACATACTCAGGTGGTAAGGATTGTGCCGGGCGGCGCCGCCGAAAAAAACGGGCGGTTAAAACCTGAAGACAAGATTATCGCTGTGGGTCAGGGCGAAGGCGAGTTGATTGATGTCATCGGTTGGCGGTTGGACGAGGTGGTAGAGCTTATTCGCGGGCCGAAGGATACTACGGTGAAACTGGAAGTGATTCCAGCCATATCCAACGAATCCCATGTGATCTCAATCGTGCGGGACAAGATCAAGCTCGAGGAACAGGCCGCCCAATCCGACGTCATCGAAATTCCCGGCCCGGCCGACACGGTGCATCGCTTCGGTGTTATCACTATTCCGGCGTTCTACCTGGATATTGAGGCCTATTACAAGCGGGACAAAAACTACAAGAGCACCACTCGGGACGTTATGCGCCTGATCAAGCAGGTGGCGGAGCAGGGTGTAGACGGCATTATCCTGGATCTCAGGGGCAATGGCGGAGGCTTCCTCCAGGAAGCGACCACGCTGACGGATTTGTTTATCGACCAGGGCCCGGTTGTGCAGGTGCGTTTTGCCAACGACAAAATTTCCCGACACCAGCGTTCCAGGTCCAAAGCCTATTACAGTGGCCCGCTGCTGGTACTGATCAATCGCTTGAGCGCGTCCGCCTCGGAAATTTTTGCCGGCGCCATACAGGATTACGGGCGCGCGCTGATTGTCGGCGAAACCAGTTTCGGCAAGGGTACCGTGCAGGCGCGGACACTGCTGGAACAGGGGGAGTTGAAGCTGACGGAGTCTAAGTTTTACCGGGTTAGCGGTGACAGCACGCAGAATCGCGGTGTGGTCCCGGACATCAAATTGCCTTCACTGTTTGACCACGACGAGATCGGCGAGAGCAGCGAGGACCACGCCCTGCCCTGGGACAGGATTCACGCGGTGCCCCATCGCCGCTACTATGACTTTTCATCCCTGTTGTCTACCATCAGGAAAAACCATGCCAAGCGCTTGGAGTCGGATCCTGACTTGATTTATCTCACGGAGGAGTCGGTGCTTTTTGAAAAATTGCGGGGCCAAACACTTCTGCCATTAAATATTGAGGTCCGCAAAGATCAGCGCTCCGCGGAGGAACATAACCGACTGGCCCTGGAGAATAAGCGCCGGGTTAGAAAATCATTGCCGCCATACAAGGACGCGGAAGAATGGAAAAAGCGTGCTCAGGAACTGGCTGACAAGGAGATGCCCATCTCCGAAACAGACCCCATCCTTTATGAGGCAGGCAATATATTTGCGGACTATTTCAGTTTGCAAAGTCGCATTGCCAAAATAGATAAATAGTGAAAATTGTCTCTTTCAACGTCAACAGCGTTCGCGCGCGGTTGCACCAGGTTAAGGCCGTTGTCGACAACCATCATCCGGCGGTTATCGGCTTACAGGAAACCAAGGTCCGCGACGAGGAATTCCCAGTCGATGACATAAAGGCGCTCGGTTACGATGTTGCCTGCCACGGCCAGAAAGGTCACTATGGCGTTGCGCTGCTTTACCGCGTCCCTGTCGACGGTTTGCAATTCGGTTTCCCGACGGATGAAGGCGATAGTCAAAAGCGTTTTATCGGGGCGACCTTCACCATAGGCGACCGGCCCATTCATATCTATAACGGTTATTTTCCCCAGGGCGAAAACCGCTCCCACCCGGAGAAATTCCCGAATAAGGAGCGTTTCTACCAAGATATCTACCGCTACATAGCAGACAGCTACCAGCCTTCGGACCCGTTGTTAATTATGGGTGATATGAATGTCGCACCCCTGGAACAGGATATCGGCATTGGCGAAGACAACCGCAAACGCTGGTTGAGAACCGGTAAGTGCTGTTTTTTGCCGGAGGAGCGGGAGTGGCTGCAACGGTTGGTGGACTGGGGGCTGGTTGACAGCTTTCCCGCGTTGTCAGACAACTTGCCGGAAGAGCGCTATAGCTGGTTTGACTACCGCAGCAAGGGCTTTGAAAGAGACCCCAGGCGCGGTTTGCGCATTGATCTGATGCTGGCGACTGAGAAGCTGCTCAGCCAGAGCAGTAACGCGGGTATTGACTACCATATCAGAAGTATGGAAAGACCCTCCGACCATGCGCCCGTTTGGCTGGAACTCAATCCTTCCTAAGACTGGGCTCTGAGCGTCTTTAGTAGAGGATAGCGCCACCTTCCCGCGGCTATCTAGGAACTACTTTTGAGACTCGCTGTGAATACATCCCTGTAAGCTCCGCGTCGACATCCCTGTCGACGAGGGTCTCAAAAGTAGTTCCTAGACACCCGCTAACGTTGTTGCTACTTGCGATACCGTGACTCCCGACAGAGAGGTTTGCCTGGGACCAATCAGGTTGTGTTTTATGTTTGTAAAAAAAGACGAGGTGGTCGCACCGCTGTAAGCGGCTGTCTGGGAACAGTGTTTGAGACCCTCACCGGCAGGGAAGCCGGTGTGGAGCTTACACGGACGTATTCACAGCGAGTCTCAAACACTGTTCCCAGATGGCCGCGGGCTAGTAGCACCAAACCACGACAACACTCAAAAATCGTATAGCAAATACACAAAAACCCTCGTCAACCCTTTCGACCGATTACCGTTTTATTAATCAACCTCTGATCCGAAAACGGTTATCAACCAAAGGAGCGAGAGATGAGAGCACTGAAAAACAACCTAGTGGCGGTAGGCTTGGCACTGGCGTTAGCTATGCCGGCACTGGCCGACGATGATCGCAGATACCGCTTTGATCGCGGTGACGACAAGTACCACCGCCACTACCGGGACCGCGATTACCGACGAGACGCGAACCGCGAAAGGCGCCATCATCAAAGGGAGCACAGGCGATACCGATATTATGACCGCGATTATCGCTACGACAAAAAGTATCGAAGGCATTACCGGCGGCATCACTATAATCATTACCATCGCCGCTATCATCGCGACTATCACCACTACTACAGGGATCGCAGCCGCGATTATATTAAATGGATAGGTGGCACGATTCTGCTGAACGAATTGCTGCATTATCATGGTGGTAGAGCCTGCTATGATCGGCATTATCGCTAGGCGCTAACCGATGAAAGCGGTAAATCGAACTGATACACTCCAAGCCAGGTTTTCGACAAGGGGCAATGTTCTGGAACTACAGTCGCTCGACAACTTTCTGATCAGCGTTGAAAAGCGGGCCTATCGAATGGCAATGGTTTCACTGATGCACCGGGAAGATGCGTTGGACGCCGTCCAGGAGGCCATGACGCACCTGGTCATTCGCTACCGGGACAAGAGCTGGGAAGAATGGCGCCCGCTGTTTTACCGCATTCTGCACAACAAGATCATGGATGTTCACAGAAAGCGGAAACTCCAGAGTCGCTTTAGCGGCTGGCTCGGCGGTTTCAGGTCGGAAGACGAAGATGGGGAACCACAAGACCCGATTCTCAATGCGCCGGGACCCGATTATCTGGCGCCGGAGCAGAGTAACCAGACCGCGGAGGAAATTGCCCGTCTGGACGAGGCTATCAGGTCTCTGCCGGCACGCCAACAACAGGCTTTTATGCTACGCTGTTGGGAAGGGCTCAGTACGATAGAGACGGCGCAGACTATGCGGTGCAGTGAAGGTAGTGTAAAAACCCATTATTCCAGAGCAATGCATGCCCTAAAAAGTAAGTTGGGAGGTCATTATGAATGAATTTGAGCATTCAGCACGGCAAACCCTGAGGAATTCAGAGCAATTGCTGGATCGCGAAACAACGGCCGAGTTGGCGCAACGCCGAGAACTGGCGCTGGCTGCGACAAGCAAGTGGCAATTGCCTTCCTTTTTCGCGCCGGCAGCGAGCATGGCTGCGGCCTCCCTGGTGGCGCTGGTATTGATTTATCCTTTTGGTGCGACGGATAACACGCTACCTCAGGACGATTATTTAACGGAGAATGTGGAGC
>JANQKW010000095.1 GCA_028280905.1 Porticoccaceae bacterium | reverse complement strand
ACCAACATTCATATCCACCTATATACCGATAGTTTTCTTATTAACCCGGCAACCATATAGATGACGTGTTAATAAGCGGCACAGGGACGTGCCCCCGCCGGCAAGCCGGCGCGAGCGCAACAAAATCAAGCACTTCCGCGCAAGTGTGCCCGATTTTGTTGCGCGGTAATGAAATAAATACGGAATTTATTTCATTACCAGGTTACTAGTATGACGACTGAAACGCGAAGATCCTTGGCTGTGACAACAGGTTTTTGTAGTGAGTTCAGGTCTACCTCATCCGCCAACTAATCAGTATTCTTGATTGACCGCAAGCGTGTGATAATGAACGTTTTCGCTTCAGTGAGGTTGACGGCGGAATATGCGCAATCGCCAACAGGACAATCTGGTGTGGGTGTTTGGATACGGCTCGTTGATCTATCGGCCCGACTTTGCCTATCTTGAACGTTGCCCGGCAAGCGTGCTTGGCTGGGAGCGCCGTTTTTGGCAGGGTTCCCACGACCATCGCGGTGTGCCCGATTCGCCCGGTAGGGTAGTCACCTTGGTCCCGGTTAAAGGCGGCCGCTGCGACGGCGTCGCGTATCTGGTGGATCACGACGTCTTCGAGTATCTCGACCACCGTGAAAAGAACGGCTATTCCCGTTTGAATCTGGAACTGCAGTTTGGCGACGGCCAGGTGGTTGAAGGCGTTGTTTATGTGGCGGACGAAAACAATTTTGCCTATCTGGGCCCGGCCGAGTTAGAGGAGATCGCCGGGCATATAAAGGGTTCCAGCGGACCCAGCGGCAGCAACGCCGACTACCTGCTGCACTTGGCGGAAGCGCTGAGGGAAATGAATGTTCAAGACCGACATGTTTTTGCATTGGAAGCCTTGCTCCGGGCCGATTAGCGGTGCGGCATTTGCGATTTCGCAGTATGGAACAACAAACATTTGAAAATTGGCTTGCCAAAAGTGGGTTGGGAGGCATTGCTTCCAGAGCCTCGCTCAGCGGTGGGGATATTTGTAAAACCGAGAAGATAACCACGGGCGGTGGACGGGCGCTGTGTGTGAAGCAGCTCGGCCTTGAAAACAAAGCGCGTGCGCCCAAGGATTTTTTTAAAGCGGAAGCGGTCGGCTTGCGGGCGCTGGTAAAGGCGCAGGCGGAAGCCGGCAATCAAATACGGGTCCCCGAGGTGGTCGGCCAGGGCGACAGCTTTATCGCCATGGCTTATATCGCGCCGGGACAACCAGAGGATACAAGCTGGCTGTCGCTGGCGGAAGGCTTGGCGCTAATGCACGGCAAGCGCGCGCCCCACTTTGGCTTTGAGATGGATAATTATTGCGGCCACACACCGCAATCCAACCATCCCTGCGATGATGGCTACGCATTTTTTGCGGAACAGCGCCTGCTGTTTCAGGCCCGACTGGCGCACAACAGCAGGCGTTTTGGCTCGAATGATATTCAACGGCTGGAGACGCTGATAAAGCAATTACCCGAGTTGGTCCCCGAACAGATGCCGTGCCTGGTCCACGGCGACTTGTGGTCGGGCAATGTGTTTTTTGACGGCCAGGGCCGTCCGGTAATTATCGACCCGGCCTGCTACTATGGTTGGGCGGAAGCGGACCTGGCTATGACCGCTTTATTCGGCGGTTTTTCCGAGGCGTTTTACCGGCATTACCAGGTGGTAAATCCGCTGCAGCCCGGATGGCGCGAGCGGTTTCCCATCTATAACCTCTACCATTTACTCAATCACTTAAACCTGTTTGGCGGCCACTATTATCAGCAGGCGATGGCGGTGATCAAACGCTACGGGTGATCGGTCGAATAGTCCAAAAAAACCGACGCGAAAGTGCAGTGTTATAATAGGCGGGTAATTCACTTAACGGGTAGCCGTGAAAAAGATTCCCTCCAAGGCGGAACTGCGTGCCGAACTGCAAAAGCAGATCGACGACTATCTTATGCAGGGGGGTGAGGTTCGGCAGATTCCCAGCGGCGTCAGCGGGCGGGATAACCCGATGCAAAGTCTTCCCACGCCAATTTTCAATGAATCCAAGATCACCCGTACCCCGATACCCGAGGTACTGGAGGCACTGGATTCCAGGCGGCAGAAAAAACCTGAGGTGAAGAAACCCGCTAAAAAGAAACCCGTGGAAAAAGTCATCTACGACGACTTTGGCGAACCGCTTCGCAAGGTGTGGGTGGACAGCTGAAGAGGCGCCTCGGCCGCCTCGCGCAGCAGGCCAATCATCGCTTCCGCTGCATTGGATAGCGTGCGCTTCGGATGCATCAGCACGCCCAGGTTGCGCTTGAAATCCATTCCGGCAATGCTGTGTTGCACGATGGTTGCGTCGAGCATGGTAAGCGGCAGAACGCTCCAGCCCAGGCCCAGGGAAACCATCATTTTTATGGTTTCGAGATTATTGGTTTCAATTCCGGGCGCGATCTTGTCGCCTTTGGCGGTGAATGCGCTATCCACCAACTGGCGGGTGTAGGTTTCGGGCGTTGGCAGCAGCGCCGGATAGGCCAGAATATCCGCCAGCGCAAGCTGCTTGCTGCCGCTTAGCGGATGATCCGGTGAAGTTACCACCGCAAGCGAGTCCGTCCAGATGGTTTCCATCTGTAAAATTTCCGGCGGCTGCGCCGGCAGGGTGGCCAGTGCGAATTCCAGATGCCCCTGCTCCACGGTGTGGACGGCTTCCTCGGAGCCGAGAAACTTGATATTCAAATCCACCAACGGGTAGCGTTGCGCGAACGCCCTCAGCACACCTGGCGCGCGTCTCATACCTATATGGTGGCTGATTCCGATACGCAATACTCCCGACACCTCGTCCGCCAGGTTATTGACGGCCAATCGGGCGGCGTCAATCTCATCGAGAATTTGCCGGGCGCGCGGCAGCATGGTTCTGCCCGCCTGGGTCAATTCGATGACATGGCCAATCCTGTCGAACAGCGCGGCGCCGATATCCTGCTCCAAGGCCGCTATGCGTTTGCTCACGGCGGGTTGGGTGATGAACAGCTTTTCCGCCGCCCGGGAAAATGACTTTTGCTCGGCTACGGTAATAAATGCCTCGATAGTGTTGGTGTCCATTTCTGCGCAGGATTCCTATTTGGAATTAAGTTTATAAAAATAATGAATTTTCATTATGGTCGAAGTGGCGCTAGAATCAACTCCATAATTGCATGGCCGAATGGCTAAACAGATTGGAGGCAGCTCAATGGCAGCCAGGACTCTCTACGATAAATTGTGGGATGCGCACTTGGTCAAGCAGCGCGATGACGGTTCCGCCCTGATTTATATAGACCGTCATATTATCCACGAAGTCACCTCGCCCCAGGCGTTTGAAGGCCTGCGTCTCGCGGGGCGGCGGCCGTGGCGTATCGACAGTATCGTGGCGACGCCGGATCACAATGTGCCGACCACGGTTGACGAGCGCTCTTCGGGCGTCTCCGGTATCCACGACCAGGTATCGCGCATCCAGGTGCAGACGCTGGATGACAACTGCGATGAATTCGGCATCGTCGAGTTTAAGATCAACGACCGCCGCCAAGGTATTGTCCATGTTATCGGTCCCGAGACCGGCGCCAGCCTGCCGGGTATGACGATTGTTTGCGGCGACTCCCATACCGCTACTAACGGCGCGCTGGGCGCGCTTGCCCACGGCATCGGCACCAGCGAAGTCGAGCATGTATTGGCGACCCAATGCCTGGTGGCCAAGAAGATGAAAAACCTGCTTATTAAGGTGGACGGCAAACTGGGGCCGGGTGTTACCTCCAAAGATGTGGTGCTGGCGATTATCGGCAAAATAGGCACCGCCGGAGGCACCGGCTATGCGATGGAGTTCGGCGGTCAGGTATTTCGGGATATGTCAATGGAAGGGCGTATGACCGTCTGCAATATGGCCATCGAAGCGGGCGCGCGGGCCGGCATGGTGGCGGTTGACGATACCACCATAGAGTACGTCA
The DNA here is from genome assembly GCA_028280905.1 of Porticoccaceae bacterium. Lineage (GTDB taxonomy): Bacteria > Pseudomonadota > Gammaproteobacteria > Pseudomonadales > Porticoccaceae > JANQKW01. The sequence goes on along the minus strand of JANQKW010000095.1, from coordinate 1,461 downwards.
AAGGGCGCAGCTACGCGCCCCGAGACGAATACTGGGATCGGGCGGTGGCGGCCTGGCGCGACCTGGTCAGCGACCCAGGCGCGCAGTTCGACAAGGTGGTGGAAATGGACGGCGCCGAAATCGAGCCCCAGGTGAGCTGGGGAACCTCCCCGGAGATGGTGTTGCCGATCAATGCCAGGGTGCCGGACCCGGCACGAGAGGACAACCCGGTGAAGCGGGCCGACACTGAACGCGCGTTGCAGTACATGGGCTTGCAGCCCAACCAGCCGATCACCGACATCCACGTGGACCGGGTATTTATCGGTTCCTGCACCAATTCCCGTATCGAGGATTTGCGAGCGGCCGCCGAGGTCGTTAAAGGCCGTAAAGTCGCGGACAGTGTTCTCCAGGCTCTGGTGGTGCCAGGTTCCGGAGAGGTCAAAGCCCAGGCCGAGGCCGAGGGGCTGGACAGGGTTTTTACCGAAGCCGGGTTGGAGTGGCGCGAGCCGGGCTGTTCCATGTGCCTGGCGATGAATGCCGACAAGCTGGGCAATGGTGAGCACTGCGCCTCCACTTCCAACCGCAATTTTGAGGGCCGGCAGGGTTATGGTGGGCGCACGCATCTGGTGAGCCCGGCGATGGCGGCGGCCGCAGCTGTGGCCGGGCATTTTGTCGATATCAGAGAGTTTTGAGGGCGAGCCGATGAAGAGCTTTAGACAGTTGCGGGGAATTGTGGCGCCCATGGATCGCGCCAATGTCGACACCGATATGATTATTCCGAAGAATTTCTTGAAATCCATCAAGCGCACCGGATTCGGTAAAAACCTGTTCGATGAGCTGCGCTATCTCGACGAGGGCCAGCCGGATCAGGACTGCAGTAACCGGCCGTTAAACGAGGAGTTTCCGCTGAACTTTCCCCGCTACCAAGACGCACAAATTTTATTGACCCGTGAAAACTTCGGCTGCGGCTCCAGCCGCGAACACGCGCCCTGGGCATTGGACGACTATGGGTTTCGCTGCGTGCTCGCCCCGAGCTATGCCGACATCTTCTACAACAACTGCTTCAAGAACGGCCTGTTGCCGGTGGTGTTAACCGAACAGCAGGTGGACCAGTTGTTTAAGGAACTGTATGCCAACGAAGGCTACCAATTAGCGGTGGACTTGCAACAGCAAACCGTGACGACGCCCACCGGCGAGTCCTTCAGTTTCGAGGTGGATGCCTTCCGCAAGCACTGCCTGTTGGAAGGGCTGGATGATATAGGCATCACCCTTGAAGACGAAGCCGCCATTAAGGCGTATGAGGCGCGCCGCAAGCAGCAGGCGCCGTGGCTATTTGGCGCCGTCAAGTAAAGGGCGTGCGGTGCAGCCCTGCGTAACGACTACTAGGGCCTGTTAACACTAATGGAATAGTCCCTGTTGTGATTAAAAAAGTGTCAATCTAGGCGCGAGGAGTGTAGTTTAGTGAGTCTAAATGAACGACGA
>JANQKW010000025.1 GCA_028280905.1 Porticoccaceae bacterium | reverse complement strand
CCGGCCGGGTTGCAGGCGCGGGACGGGGCGCAGGTCGCGCTTCGGGTTGCGGAGCCGGCGGTGCTGACTGGGCCGCCTGAATATCCTGCACTTCCGGTTCTTCGGACGCAAAGACCGGCAGGTCGAGCAACAGGGTATATTCCCGCAACATGCGCCCGGTTGGCCACTGCAGCTCCACCAAAAAGTCCAGGTAGGGTTCCTTTACGGGCTGCTGGGTCGTCACCTTTATAAACGAATTTGCACCATCCAGAACGGTGCGAAAGCGCAAGGATGTGAGGAAATAGTCGCGGTCCACCTGGGCTTTTGCAAAATCGGACTGGGACGCCAGACCAATCAACAATTCTTCTTCGCCGAGGTCTCCTACGTTGAGCAGCCTGATTTCCGCATCCAGTGGTTCATTCAGGGCTGATTTCAGCTGGATTTCGCCTAACCCAAGGGCAAAAACCGGCGCTGACGCGATCGCGGCGACTAGTGCGACAATAATGGCCAAGCCCGGAAGTTTAAAAAAATGATTTCCCGTCATCTCTGCTGCTCTTTTTGTTGGTTGCAAAATTTAGCTTTCCCCAAAGCGCACAGTATAGAGGAAAACGCTAGAGATTTGATCATGTTGGCGGGCAAAATTCAGAGATCTGTGTCACTCTTTGCCGATTAACAGTTTGCCTAAAGCCGCTGTCTCCGTCACATAACGGCTATGACTCAATAAGAATTCTCAGCATCCGACGCAACGGCTCCGCGGCGCCCCACAGCAGCTGATCGCCGACGGTGAATGCCGACAGGTAGTTATCGCCCATGTTCATTTTACGCAGGCGGCCGACCGGCACCTCGAGTTTTCCCGTCACGGCGGCGGGCGTAAGCCGCAGCCGTGTGGCGTCCGGGTCATTGGGCACCACATTTACCCAGTCATTCGCATCGGCGAGCATTGCCTCAATTTCATCAAGCGGCAGGTCGCGCGACAGCTTGATCGTCAGGGCCTGGCTGTGGCAGCGCATTGCGCCAATGCGAACGCAAATACCGTCGACAATAACCGGGGTGTCGCCTTGGCCGAGAATCTTGTTGGCCTCCGCCTGACCTTTCCATTCTTCCCGACTCTGCCCGTTATCCAGTTTGCGATCGATCCAGGGCAGCAGGCTTCCCGCCAGCGGGGCGCCGAAGTTCTGCACCGGAAAATCATCGCTGCGCAGGCTGTCCGCAACGGCCTTGTCGATATCCAAAATCGCCGCAGACGGATTGGCAAGCAACTCAGCGGCGCTGCTGTTGATACAGCCCATCTGCTCAATAAGCTCGCGCATGTTTTTGGCGCCGGCGCCGGAAGCAGCCTGGTAAGTCATCGCCGAAATCCACTCCACAAGGCCCCGGTTGATCAGCCCCCCGATGGCCATCAACATCAGGCTTACGGTGCAGTTTCCACCGATAAAATCCTTGACGCCGTCGCGCAGCCCGGCCTGGATAATACCCATGTTTACCGGGTCCAGTACGATTAGCGCTTGATCCTCCATCCGCAAGGCGGAGGCCGCGTCTATCCAGTAACCCTGCCAACCTGCCTGTCGCAATTTCGGGTGAACGTCCCGGGTGTAGTCGCCGCCCTGACAGCTGATGATGACATCCATAGCCCTCAGTGATTCAACATCCTGCGCGCTCTGCAATGCCATTGCGCCGGTACCGACATCCGGGCCCGGCTGGCCGACCTGGGAGGTGGTATAAAAGAAGGGCTCGACAAACGCAAAATCGCCTTCGGCATGCATTCTTTCCAGCAGCACGGACCCGACCATACCGCGCCACCCAACGAAACCCACCTTTAACATTAATATCCCTCTATAACTGGACAAGCAGCTTTAGCGAATGAAAAAGCTGCAAAATTCTTGCGATAATTTTAGACGCTGGCATTTTAGGGAACGGAGTTCAATAAAACAAATTCATATTTCTTATTATTTGCATTCCAAACCGGAATGCGTATCCTTTTCGGCTATGGATACGCATTCAATCAAAGTCTTTCTGGCCGTTGCCGAGTACGAATCCTTCTCGCTTGCCTCCGAAAAGCTGCATTTGACGCAGCCCGCCGTGAGCAAACGCATCGCGCAGTTAGAAGAGCAGCTGGGCCATCGGCTGCTTGATCGGATGGCTCGCTCGGTGTCCCTGACGGAAGCCGGCAAGTTGCTGCTTCCCTACGCCAAGCAAATCCTCAGCAGTATCGACGAAACCCAGCAGGCAATGAATGACCTCAGCGGCGAAACAAGCGGGCAACTTCGGCTGGCGATTAGCCACCATATAGGCCTGCACCGCCTGCCCGGCGTTCTGAAAAGCTATGTAGCTAAATATCCCAAGGTCTGCATCAATATCGAATTTATGGACTCGGAGGTGGCCTACGAGGGTATTCAACACGCCAAATTTGATATAGCGGTGAACACGTTGGCGCCCCAGAGCCAGTCCAGTATTATCGACAGGCAAATTTGGCACGACCCGCTGGTGTTGACCATCTCGAGAGATCACCCGCTGGCGGCGCGAACCCAGGTAGACATGGCGCTGCTCGGCAAATACCCGGCCGTATTGCCGGGCATGAGCACCTATACCGGCAGGATGATCAAACAACTTTTCGATGAAAAGGATGTGACGCTAAATGCGTCCATGGCGACCAATTACCTGGAAACCGTGAAGATGATGGTTTCCGTAGGGCTTGGCTGGAGCCTGTTGCCGAAGACTATGGTAGACGACAGTGTCCGCATGCTTTGCTGCCAGGGTATTGACCTGGCCCGCAGGCTCGGCTACATCCACCATAAAGAGCGCACCCTCTCCAACGCCGCCAGGGCCTTTTTGACTGAATTAGAATCGGCCGGGGACCCTAAAACTGATCTTCACGCAGCGCCATAATAGTCTCGTCGCCCGCCAGAATTGCCTTGGCGTGAGCCACGGCCCTCGGCAAGATCTGCTCGATATAGAATTGCGCCGTTGTAAGCTTGGCGGCCAAAAAGTTGGCGTTGCCCTGCCCGTCCGCCAGGTGCTGACTGGCCACT
>JANQKW010000382.1 GCA_028280905.1 Porticoccaceae bacterium | reverse complement strand
GAAAGCTTTGCCCGTATTCCAGCAACTCGTCAAAGGTGATCAGCCTGGTCTTGACGCCTGCCTTTTCCAGCGCCGCCCCGGCGTTTTCAAAGGCCTCGCGGTCGTTGCAATCGCGATGGTCGTAATCAAACACCACGAGACTGCGCATACCGCCGTGTTCTATCGCGTGCTCGGTGCAAACCGGCAGATCTGTTACGGTGGTTGCAAGGGTTACCGGTGCGACGTTTGTAAAAATGTCGGTCAGGTCGGCCCCGGAGGTGGCGCTTTGCAATGGCACCGTGACGGCTTGTGCGTATAAACAGGCGAGATCCAGCACCTGAAAATCGCTACTGGCAAAGCCCATAATGCAGACCATGTCATCCACGTCGACCTTGTGATCCGGGTGATGCCGCCAGGCACTGGCGATTGCCCGGCTTCTCGATTGCAGTATTGAATAGGTAATCGTCGAATAGGCGGGCAGGTAATTTCTAATATTTTTACCGGTGGCCTTATCCTCGACGATTTCGTAACGTCTCATACCCAGCGCCGGTCGTTCGGCGTAGCCTTCAAGAATGGCGTCGACCCTTTGCTCAACGCTGAGCCCCGCTTTTTCAGAGCTTATCCGCACTTCCTCACTGGGCGTTAGCGCGGCTATTTCCGGGTCTTTCTCAATGAGTTCCAACATACTAAGGACGTAGCGTTTTTTTGGGCTGATTTCGTCGACAATCTCACTCATGGTATTTACCCCTCGGTTCTGGATAGTGCTTTCGTTTCTTGATAACGCCAATTGTGAGTCCTCGACAAGGCTGAAAATATCAAAATTATTACAAACCCGATTTGCACAAGCGCCGGATTTCATTGGGCGACGAAATAGGACATAGGCGGGGAACCTATGCCGTCGCCAAGTTGATAGATGCGGTAATGAGCGACGTTAGGAAGATGTAAATTTTTGTCGATTTTATAAAATCTAATGCCATTGCAAGCAGGCCGCCAGATGCTATACAACGGTAAATCCAGGTGAACAATGGCGTTGAGAACCTAACACTGTCGATAAGCGGTCTTGCGATTCGTGAATAAAAATATTTATTAATGGCGCACCGCTGAGTCGTTGTTACTTGGGATTATGTCAATCGTCCGTTTAAACACAATCTAAAGGGGGATCAACAATGGCAAGTTTTGGACCTAATTCAACCACCAGCGAGGTCATAGAAGGCATATCCCTTGCCGGTAAAACCGCCGTCGTCACTGGTGCAACCGCAGGGCTGGGCATTGAGACTTCCCGCGCCCTTGCTAGCGCGGGCGCCCGGGTCGTGATGGTTGGACGCAACCAAGAGAAACTGCGGGAGGCAGCAGGCCAATTGCGAGGCATCGGGCTTGCGGGCAGCCTGGAAACGGCATTGATGGATTTGACAGACCTCGATAGCGTGCGAACCGCAGCCCAGGATCTGCTGGCCAAATATTCCACAATAAACATTCTGGTCAATAACGCCGGCATTATGGTCTGCCCCCTCGGGCACACCAAACAGGGTTTTGAAATGCAATTCGGCACCAATCACATGGGCCATTTTTTGTTTACCTGCCTGCTGGCTCCAGCCTTGATCGCCGGCGCGCCGGCACGGGTGGTCAGTCTGAGTTCATCGGGCCATCACATCGCGGATATAGATCTGGACGACCCCAACTTTGAGGTCACCGAATATGAGAAATGGCGCGCCTACGGCGCCTCCAAAACCGCCAATGCACTGTTCGCTGTCGGGCTCGATGCCCGATTGAAGTCGAAAGGCGTGAGGTCCTACGCCGTTCATCCCGGCGTCATCCAGACTGACCTGGGACGCCATATGGATGATGAGGATAAAGCGCGATTTAATAATCCCGGAAGAGTTTTCAAAACCATCCCCCAGGGCGCAGCCACTTCGGTTTGGGCCGCCACGGCGCCGGACTTGGCTGATAAGGGCGCCATATACCTGGAAGACTGCCGCATAGCCGGGCCTGCCGAATCACCCGAGTCTCGCGCCGGGTACGCTGCCCACGCTCTGGATCCGGAAAAAGCTGACCGGCTGTGGCAGGTTTCGGAGGCGCTAGCCGGAGAGAAATTCTGCTGGTGAGGATTGCCGGTAGACCTTTTTTGCGTGCGGCGGATCGCGCAGCGTGCAATGGTCGTCCAGCGATTTCGACTGGGCAATCTCATTCTCGTGGCGTTTAGCTGTCGCGAAAAATTGTCTACAAAAAAGGCTATTGACACCTTGGTTGACAATTTGTTAGTCTATTTGTCACCTAGGGTGACAAATTTGGATGCAGTGTCCTTCTATCCAAAACCCAACGAACATCAAAATCTATTAATTAGTCCAAGGGGGTCGAAACAATGAGTTTGGTAGCAGAGCAAAAAGCCAAATCTGAGAAGTCATTAAAACGGTTAGCGGAGCGCATCAAGGCCCTGGTTGAGGTTGATCCCCAACTGTCGGCGATGATGCCCGACCCCGCAATAGCCGAGCGCCTATTCGAGCAGGATTTATCTGTAGAGCAGGTGATCGACGGTTATCTTGAAGGCTATGCGGAGCGGCCCGCGCTTGGGGAGAGGGCCTATGAAATCGAATACGACCCGGCAACCGAGACGCATTCCAGAAAGTACCTACCGGAGTTTGAGACCATTTCCTTTGGCGAATACCGTTCTCAGATAAGCGCGCTTGCCGCCGCATGGGGCAACGAGCCGGGCCTTTCCGTAAAACAGAAAGAGTATGTGGCCATCCTCGGTTTTGCCAGTATCCAGTTCAGTGCTGTCTTTCTGGCGGCTATCTACAACCAGGCAATTCCGGTGCCGCTGCAAAGTACAACCTCCGGCGCCGACCTCTCCGAGATTTTCGGCAATGTAAACCCCTCCGTTCTCGCGGCGACAAGGGATGACCTAATCGTTGCCACAGAGCTTGCGATCGAGCACGGCAATATTCCGGTGCTGCTGGTGTTTGACTATGATGAGCGGGTTGACAGCGAGCGGGAAATATTTGACCAGGCCCGAAAAATGCTGGACGAGGCCGGATCGAAAACCCGACTGATTACTTATCAGGAGAATATAGAGATCGGAAAACAGTACGCATGGACGTTCCCCGTTTATCAGGAGGATGGCGAAGAGCGCACCGCTTTTATCATTCACTCGTCGGGGGCCACGGGCAAACCCAAGGGCGCTATGATGGCTGAACCGGGATTTAAATTCTCCTGGGATGCCAGACCCGATCGCTACCCCTCGGTAATGGTGATGTTTGCCCCCCTCAATCACGGCTTGGGAATACGCGCCTGGATGATGGGTCTGAGAAAAGGTTCGCTAGGATACTTTACGCTGAAGCCGGATATGTCTTCACTGTTTGAGGACATTCGGATCGCGCGCCCGACACAACTCTCTTTCCTGCCCCGGGTTTTTGAAACTATCCACCAGCATTTTCAAAACGACGTCGCGGCGCGAGTTAAACAGGGTGAAAACCGGGAGCAGGCGGAACAGGACGTCATGCAGGAGATGCGCCATAGCTTCCTGGGCGACCGGCTGTTGCAGGGCAGTGTGGGGACGGCGCCCACTTCTCCGGCGGTTCGGGATTTTATGAGGAACTGTTGTGATATCCACCTGAGT
>JANQKW010000374.1 GCA_028280905.1 Porticoccaceae bacterium | reverse complement strand
CCAGCATTGGCATATAGGCGGTTTGCGACAGCGCCAGTACATTTTTGTCTACCGTTTGGCCGATACCTTCGCCGTAGGGCATTTGTATGGCGGTGATATTTTCCTGGCCACCTGCCACCACCACTTGCATGCCGTCTACCATGATCTGCTTGGCCGCCGTGGCGACGGCCATTAAACCGGAGGCGCATTGGCGGTCGATGGTCTGGCCCGACGCGGAGTAGGGCAGGCCGGCGGCGATTGCCGAGAGGCGGGCAACGTTCATGCCCGCGGTGCCGGCATTAAGGGCGGAGCCGATAATCACGTCTTCGACTTCAGCGCCTTCAATGCCGGCGCGCTCCACCGCGTGTTTGATGGCGTGGCCCGTCATGGTGGGGGATTTGATATTGTTCAGTACGCCCTTGAATGCTCGCCCGATCGGGGTGCGGGCAGTGGATACAATAACCGCTTCTCTCATAGTATTTTCCTGTTGTTTAGCGCGGGGCCGGCTATTGCCGGCCCGAAGTTGACAAGTTACCGGTTCAGGCTGCTAAAGCCTTTGCCTTCCGCAACCAGCTTTTCCAGCAGCGGCGCCGGCTTAAACCACATCTCGCCGTAGTCGCCTAGCTGTTCGCGATATCCGTTGAGTGTATTGAGCAAGGTGTCGAGGCCGATTTCCTCTGCGTAGCGCATTGGCCCGCCGCGCCATACCGGGAATCCGTATCCGTAAATATAGACCAGGTCGATGTCGCTGGCGCGATAGGCGATACCCTCGTCGAGTATCTGCACACCTTCGTTAATCAGGGTATACAGGGTGCGCTCGATGATTTCTTGATCGGAGATTTCCCGTCGTGCTATACCCAGCTCGGCCGCGGCGGCTTCGGCAATCTCCTGAACCTCGGGGTTGTCCTTGCGGTCTCTGCCCTCGTAGATATAAAGCCCCTTGCCGGTTTTCTGGCCGTAGCAACCCTTTTCGTACAGTCGGTCGAGCACGATGCCGTTGCTGGGGTCCTTGCTGATTTCATCGCGCCGCGATTCCCGCACCAGATAGCCCACGTCGATGCCGGCGAGGTCGCTCATCGCGCAGATACCCATTGCCAGGCCAAAATCCGTGAGTGCCTTGTCGATTTGTGACGGCGCAGCGCCCTCCAATAACAGCCGCGAGGCTTCGCGCCCATAGGGATCCACCATGCGATTGCCGACAAACCCGTAGCACACCCCGACAACCACAGGGGTCTTCCTGATTCGCTTGGCGAGTTTCTGCACCGTGACGATGACGTCTTCGGCAGTTTCCTCACCGCGCACTACCTCGAGCAGCGGCATGACGTTGGCCGGGCTGAAGAAATGCAAGCCGATCACGTCCCGAGGACGGCCGGTGGTGGCGGCGATTTCATTGACATCCAGGGTCGAGGTATTGGTGGCCAAAATGGCGCCCGGCTTGCACACTTCGTCCAACGTCTTAAAGACGGTTTTCTTGATATCCATCCGTTCAAACACCGCCTCGATAACCAGGTCGACATCGGCAATATCGGCGTAGTCGGTGGTGGCGGTGAGCAGGCCCATGCGCTGTTCCAGCTTTTCCTCCGTCAATTTGCCCTTTTTGGCGGTAATCTCGTAATTCTTGCGGATCACGCCGACGCCGCGCTCCAGTGCTTCGGCGTTCAGGTCCAGAATAACCACCGGAATGCCGGCATTGAGGAAATTCATCGCGATGCCGCCGCCCATGGTGCCGGAGCCGATAATGGCTACCTTATCGATGGTGCGAATTTGGGTTTTGGGATTAACGCCCGGAATCTTATTCGCCGCCCGCTCGGCAAAAAACAGGTGTTGTTGCGCGCGGGCCTGAGGCGTTGCGGCGCACTCCTGGAACAGCTCGCCCTCCTTTTTCAGGCCCTCCGCAAGCGGCAGTTCGCAGGCGGCCTCGACTGCCTGGATACATTTTTCCGGCGCGAAAAAGCCCCTGGTTTTTTTGGCGATGGCCGCTCTGAACCCGTCGAAGAAGTTTTCCGGCAAGTTGCTTGTGTCGACCGTCATATCGGCGCAGTTGCGCACCGGCGCGCCGGTTTCCACCAATTCCTTCGCGTAGGCGACCGCCGCTTCGACAAAATCGCCGTCACCGTCATAAACGCGGTCTACGAATCCCGCCGCCAGGGCCTTGGCTGCCGGTGCGGGTTTGCCCGAAACAATCATCTCTACCGCCATTTGCGGCCCCGCAAAGCGCGGCAGACGCTGGGTGCCGCCGGCTCCCGGCAGGATGCCCAGGTTTACCTCGGGCAGGCCCAGTTGCGCAGTGGGCAGGGCGATTCGGTAATCGCAGGCCAGCGCCAGTTCCAGCCCGCCGCCGAGCGCCACGCCACTGATAGCTGCGACTATCGGCTTGCTGCTCTCTTCCAGTTCGCAGCACAGGCTCGGCAGGTCCGGCTTGGCAAAGCCTTTGTCGGTGCCGAATTCAGTGATATCGGCGCCGCCGCAAAACACGTTGGGAACAATTGAGGCGATAACTATCGCCTGGACGGAGGAATCCTCGATAGCTTTGCTATAACCCTCGCTGATTCCGGTTCTCAGATCAAGCCCCAGACCATTGACCGGCGGGCTTTGCATGGTAATAACTGCGATATTGTCGCGTACTTCATAGGCTGTCGCTTGTGTCATTTTCTATCCTCGTGTTGGCAAGGCCACACATTATAAAGCGTCACGGGGTTTTACCCTATCCCCGGTCGGGCGTTGTCAGGAAGGGCATTGTCGCGCCGAGCGGATGCGAGGCGAGTTCCATCTTGGCGATCGACTTCAGGTGCACCTCATCGGGCCCGTCGGCGAAGCGCAGCGCGCGACCGCCGGTATAAATCTGCGCCAGCGGGGTGTCCTGGGACAGTCCCATGGCGCCGAATGCCTGCATGGCCCGGTCGGCGATCGCGGTATGAATCTGCGGAATTGCCACCTTAATCGCGGCAATTTCCTTGCGGGCGGCCTTGGCGCCCACATTGTCGATCATCCAGGCGGCCTTCAGCACCAACAGCCTGGCCTGCTCGATTTCAACGCGGGACCTGGCAATCCACTCGCCAATCGCGCCGTGCTGGTGGAGGTATTTGCCAAACGACTTGCGTTCCTGCACGCGGTCCACCATCAGTTTCAACGCCAGCTCGCAGGCGCCGATGGAGCGCATGCAGTGGTGAATTCTGCCCGGCCCCAAACGCGCCTGCGCCAACGCAAAGCCGCTGCCTTCCTCACCGAGCAAGTTGGTCGCCGGTACCCGAACGTCGCGGAATACAATTTCACAGTGGCCCTCCGGGTCGTGCAGGTTAAGTACGCTGAGATTCCGCTCAATGGTCACCCCGGGCGTGTCCTTGGGGATAAGAATCATACTTTGCTGGGTGTGTGTGCTTGCCTCAGGGTCGGTTTTGCCCATCAGGATAAAGATTTTGCAGTTGGGGTGTTCGGCACCGGTAATCCACCACTTGCGGCCGTTGATAACATAATTGTCGCCGTCGCGTTCAATCCTGGTTTGGATATTGGTCGCATCCGACGAGGCGACATCCGGTTCGGTCATGCAAAATGCGGATCGAATCTCGCCGTTTAGCAGCGGTTTCAACCAGGTCTCTTGTTGTTCGGGGGTGCCGAACATATGCAGTATTTCCATATTGCCCGTGTCAGGTGCGCTGCAGTTGAAGACTTCGGCTGCCCAGCCGACTTGCCCCATAATCTCGGCGAGGGGCGCGTACTCAAGGTTGGTGAGCTTGGTGCCGGGTTCGTCATCCTTCAAGTGCGGCAGAAACAGGTTCCAGAGCCCCTCTTCCCTGGCCAATGCTTTCAGGTCCGCCATAAATGAAGGCGGGTAGGCGCCGGCATTCAGTTCTTCTTTATACTCGCGTATGCGCGGGATGATATGTTGGTCCATAAAATTCTGCAGCTTGGTGCGCAGTTCTTCCACTTTGGGTGAATAGGCAAAATCCATAATGAATCCTCTTGAATGAATAACGAAAATTAATAGGCCGAGACGCCGCCGTCCACCGCGACAGCCTGGCCGTTCAGGTAACTGTTTTGTGGGGCAACCAGCATTAGCATGGCTTCCACCATCTCCTCGGGGGAGCCCAACCGCTTCATCGGCGAGCCCTGGGCCAGGAACTCCTGTTGTACCGACATTTCACTCGCGGTCAGCAGCGGGGTAGGGCTGTAGAACGGGCAGATGGCGTTGACGCGAATATTTTTGCGGGCGTACTCCACCGCCGCGGTTTTGGTAATGCCCACCACCGCGTGCTTGGCCGCCGCGTAGGCGGTTAGCTTGGGCGCGCCGCCTAGGCCGGCCATTGAGGCGACATTGAGTATGGTGCCGCCGCCCTGTTTTAGCATCTGGCGAATCTGGTGTTTGACACCGAAGAATACGCCTTTGGCGTTGACCGCGAAGTTGAAATCGAGGTCCGCTTCTTCGGTATCGATCAGCGCCTTCATCGGTGTGGATGCGCCGGCGTTGTTAATGGCGATATCCAATCTGCCGAAGGTTTCAACCGCGGCCGCCACCAGGGCTTGCACCTCGGACTCCCGGGTTACATCACAACGCTGGGAGACGACTTCGGCGCCGTTTTTTCGAAGGGTGTCCGCCACCGCGGCAAGACCTTGCTCGTCAATATCCCCCAGCGCCAACCGGGCATTGGCAGCGGCCAGTTTTTCGGCCAGTAGTTTGCCGAAGCCGCTGGCCGCGCCGGTAATGAAAACGACTTGATTATCAAAATTATCCACGGGTGTAGGCGCCGCTTTCTACAGGGTGATGCCGCCGTCTACCACCAGGCAATCGCCGGTGGTATAGCGGCTGGCGTCCGACACCAGGTAGAGCACCGCGCCGGCCATCTCTTCGGGCACCGCGTGGCGTCGCAGTGGCACCTGCTTGAGATACTGTTCATAGATCTCCTGCTGATCGAATAGCGCGCTGGCAAATTTGGTTTTGGTAAGGCCCGGCAGCAGCGCGTTGACGCGTATCCCGTCGGCGCCGCATTCCTTGGCGAATGCCTTGGTCATATTGACCACCGCGGCCTTGGATATCGCGTAGATTCCCTGCAGCGGTTCCGGCTGTAGCGCATTCACCGAGGCGGTATTGACAATACTCCCGCCGCCCTGTTCTTTCATCAGCTTGCCGGCTTCCTGGGACATAAAGAAGTAGCCGCGAATATTTACGTCAATCGTTTTTTCGAAGGCGGAAAGGGGCGTGTCCAGAATTGGGCCATAGTAGGGATTGGTGGCGGCGTTGTTAACCAAAATATCCAGGCGGCCGTGGTTTTCCTTGATGCTGGTGAAGGTTTGCTCGATATCTTCCATACTACCCACATGACACGCCAACGCCTCGGCGCTGCCGCCGTCGGCTTTAATGGCGTCCGCCACAGTCTGGCAGTCGTCGATCTTGCGGCTGGAGACAATAACATGGGCGCCTTGCTCGGCGAGCAGTTTGGCGATTGCTTCGCCTATGCCCCGGCTGGCGCCGGTGACGAGGGCAATTTTGCCCGTGAGATCAAATAGCTGAGTAGTCATGCTTTACTCCCGTGAATTTTTGAGTTTATTTGCAGGGTTAATCTATCGCGTGATGCAGGAAACCCGTATCAGTTTGATTGGTTATGAAGGATCGGTTGCCTAGGCCCCTCCCTCGATCAGCGGGAGGGCCCACTCCGCCAAATATCCTGCGTGGTTGCCCGCTTCAAGGGCCTTTGCATCGGAGGCATTGCCATCCAGGGCGCGCTTATAAACGCCCTGCGCGATGGCCGCCAGGCGGAAATAGCTGAATGCCAGATAGAATGCCCAGTGTTCGATCGTCTCGATCCCCCGCAATTCGCAGTAGCGGGCGATGATATCTTTTTCCTCGGGAACACCGAGTTGGTCGCAATCCAACCCTTGCAGTCCTTTGATCATGCCGACCGGAGGCAGGCGCAGGCACATACAGAAGTACGCCAGGTCCGCCATAGGGTGTCCCAATGTCGAGAGTTCCCAGTCCAGCACCGCCAGGGCCCGCGGCTCGGCGGGGTGGAAGATAATATTGTCGAGGCGGTAGTCGCCGTGGATAAGGCTGACCTGCCCGTCGTCGGCCGGCATATTGGCGGTCAGCCAGTCCATCAGCGTTTCCATCGCCGCTAGCTTGTCGGTTTCCGCAGCTCGATATTGCTTGACCCAACGGCTTAACTGGCGCTCGAAATAATTGCCCGGTTTGCCATAGTCTCCCAGCCCTACCTGGTTGACATTCACATCGTGCATTGCGGCCAAAATCCGGATGATTTCATTGAATATTGGCGCGCGCTCTTCACGGTCCAGTTCCGGCAGCGCCGGATCCCAGAAAATACGGCCGGGCTCATAGCTCATTATGTAAAACATACTGCCGATCACGCTGTCGTCATCGCACAGGCAATAGGCATGGGCCACCGGTACCGCGGTATTCTCAAGGGCCTTGAGTACGGCGTATTCTCGGTCAACGGCGTGAGCGGATGCCAGCAATTTACCCGGCGGCTTGCGGCGCAGCACATAATCTCCGCTGTCAGCGTTGAGAAGAAACGTGGGGTTGGACTGGCCGCCGGCAAATTTTTTAGCCGTTAGCGGACCCCGAAATCCGTCGATTTGGTTTTCCAGGTAGGCGGCTAGGCGGGCTTCGTCGAAGTCGTGTACGGAGTTGCTCATATTATTAGTCTCACTCTTCCGGGTTATGTTGGGCGGGGGGAGGAATCCAGCCCCCGTTCACGGGGATGCCTCCAACAGGTTTGCCTATGAATGCTGCAGACGCCGGGGTCGAACGCTAAATCCCGGACAATGTAAGAGCATAGGGGTTAGGTGTGCCCTTTTTTTCGCCGACCAGAGCTGATTTATCGTTGGTCTTGCACCCGGTTATTCCAGATGAAGCCAGGTGACATACCACCCCCGAACCTGTTCGGATAGCATAATCCCGCTGCGACTATTTTTGAAATTTATTATTTGAATGCTGAGCCATTCACAGTGTTAATAGCTGGCATATTTCGGCCTGGCGTCACATGTTTGCCGGGGCTCACTCGGATGCTATACAGCTAATTATTTTTAGCGCTTATAATAGAAAAGTTTGGCTATTCACAATATCAATGACCTTGCCCGGGGGAAAAGCGTAATGCGGCTGAATAAGGTGGATCTCAATCTATTTGTGGTATTCGATGCCGTTTACACCGAACGCAACCTGACCCGCGCGGCGGAGGTTCTCTGTATTACACAGCCCGCGGTGAGCAACGCGCTGGCGCGGTTGCGCAAGACCTTTAATGATCAACTGTTTGTCCGCAGTGCGCAGGGCATGAGCCCGACGCCGGTGGCGGAGAATATCATTGGCCGGGTAAGGGAGGCGTTACAGTTGTTGGATACGTCCGTTCAGGAAGGGGACTCCTTTGAACCGGCCGAGAGCGATAGGATGTTTCGTATCAGTATGAACGACCTGACGGAGTCCATGATATTGCCCGCGCTGATGGATGAGCTGTGCCGGCAGGCGCCGCATATCGTGGTGGGAAGCTACTACACGGGTCGCAGCGACATGTCCAAAGCCTTGGCGTCGGGTGAGCTGGATTTTGCGATTGACGTGCCGTTGGTGGTTGACCCACAGCTATGCCACGTATCCCTGTACAAAGAGGAGTTTGTGTGCATGGTTAGGCTGGATCATCCGGATATCCGGGGTAGTCTGAGCCTGGAGCAGTACCTGGCCCTGGGGCATGTACATATCTCCAGCCGTCGAGAGGGTCTGGGGCATGTCGATGTGGCGCTCAATTCGCTGGGTTTGCAACGCAACGTGCTGATGCGAGTACAGCACTACCTGGTGGCGCCGCGCATTTTGCGGCGCACTAACCTGGCGCTGACGGTGCCCAAGCGCTGGGCGCAAAGGTTCGATATGCAGATTCTGGAGCTGCCATTTGAGGTGCCGCCCATTAATTCGCACCTCTACTGGCACAAAAGCGCCGAAGAAGATGGCGCCAACCGGTGGGTGCGAGAAAGGATTATAGGGCTGAGCAGGGTATAAAACGGCAGATGTGGATCTTTGGCTAGTGCTCCTTCAAGGTAATTATTACCTTGAAGGAGCACTAGTAGCCGTTGAGTTCCACAAAGGCTTCGCCGCTGAGGCGAGAGGTTCCGATTCGACCCGTTACCAAGCACAGCCCTTCCCACAGGCCGGTAAAGGTTTGATCATCAAACACCGGTTTGATTTCAAATTTCGCCTCAATACTCGGTAGGGTAACGGTCCAGTCTATCGGGTAGGTTTTGAACTTGCGCTTTGCAACCACCTTAAAGTCATCGCCGTAGCGCACCCGGCCCTCCTTGTCTCGATAGGTCCAGTTACCCATTACAACTCTGTCCATGGCATCGCGAAACTGGAAAAGCATCAGTGCGCCGCCGTCGTCAAACCGCAGGGAAAACCAATCCCAGATATAACCGGCGCCGGTCCAGTCGCCCCATTGGCGGTCCATCCACATGCGTCCGCCGGTCACATTGTATTGCTGCTCGCCAATGGTCAGGGTGCCGCCGGTCGGCAGCAGATTCGTCAGTGAAAAATAGCCGGAGGGAATGCCGTCGCCCATCAGAATAAAGCCGTTTCCACCGTGGTATAGAATATCTCGGGTGGGCGTCATCTTCATATCCACCGCGATGCCTGTTCCGTCGGCGGTCCGTGTGGAGGAGCCTATATGAAGAGTGTCGTTCGAGCCCCATACAAACTTTGAGTTTCCGGCAACGATCGACGGCAGTCCCTCGGCAGTGGCGCCGGCGCTGCCGTTTTGTCCGGGAATTCGAACACTGTAGGATTTCGATGTTTCGAGATCGCTTATTCCCAACATGGCCGGGTAGCCATACCTCCCCGCGCCGCTTGGAAACTGGAAAACGGTAAACATCACACCGAACTCCCGGCCCTCGGCGGTCGTGACGGTGCCGCTGAAATAAACCCATTCGTTGCGGTTTGAATGGAAGCGGTGGTCTTTTGGAAATTCGATTTCTACAGGGGTCATCTGCATTGTTCCTTCGCTACTTTCACCAGCCCCTTTGGCCACTGCCGCGGCAAGTGCAACCGCCAGTAGCACACCCAGGTATTTCATACGCCGCTGCGGTTTCATCTGTTGCAAATGCGGTCTGAAATATGGCTTCACACGAGTGCTCTAACCGCAGATTTGGCTTCCTGGTACTGTTGGATGATTTGGTCGCAAATCTCGGCGGCGGGTCGAATAGTATCGATCATACCGACCCCCTGGCCGGAAGACCAGATTTCCGAAAAGCGCTTCTTGGCGGCCCTGATATCTGCCATTACCTCGCCCGGAGGCG
>JANQKW010000354.1 GCA_028280905.1 Porticoccaceae bacterium | reverse complement strand
CTTGTACGGCACCCGCGAATTGTCCCGGTCCTTGCCGCTCCCCTTCGGCACATACACGCACACCAGCGACAGCCGCCCGAAGCCCACCGTCAGCACCCGTCCCTCCACGTCATACTCGGCGACCCCCAGCCCTGTCTGCACCCGCTGCGGCGGCGAGCGCGAATAGAACGCCACCCCGCTATACCCTGGACGCTCCGCAGGCGCGAACAGGCCATGCCAGCCCTGCGGCTCGCGCACCGCATCGGGAATCTGCTCGGGAAAGGCCCGCACCTCCTGCAGCGCCACCACATCGGCACGGGTAGATTCGAGGACATCGAGAAAGCCATTCTTGGCGCAGGCACGAATGCCGTTGACATTCCAGCTCAGAATTTTCATGGGTCAAACCTGAATTTGCGAACAATGGAGAAGCGAGTGTAACTCAAACATCGGATGGTCCCGATGCCTGCCTCAAACGATGTTCTTCATGGAACTTTCGGCCATCCTTCAGGAAGTTGAAATATATCCTTGAACGATATCCCATCTACCTGAACTATATCTTCTTGTTCAACAAAAGCATGAGGGAAACGCTTCAGAGATTCTGGTGCGGGTATTTTTGCCCAAGGATTGAGATAAACAGTATTATTTCTTCTCGCCATATACAGCACATCAAAGCGATCAAAAAACCAAGCAGCACAAACACGAGTGTACTGGGGAATACCTTTTTCAATCCAAGCTCCGTTTGAGATTCGTATTCCCTCCGTGTCAGCATTTGGATTTAACAGGTCATGCGGAATTACTAGTTTCCCGAATAGGGCTTGCGTTTCAGTAAATTGATTAAGTTCAGAATTGTCATTTACACTTATCGCCAAAACTAAAGGCAGGTTGATTTCACCATATCTCTTACCTTTAGCTTTAATTCTGTTTTTAATAGAATTAGCAGTACTACTTAAGTCAGCATTAACAGAGTACCTATCTATCAAATAGGCATTCTTTCCCCTGCCTTCAGGTTCTATGGGAATAGCGCGGATTATTAATTTCCATCCGTTGTGATACCAAGCAGTAGAGGGCAGTGATCTGGTGCTTCTTGTACTGATTTTCTGAATTGCCTGATCGGGATCAAGCGAATCCAGCCATTCGTGAACAAATTGCGTCAATTTTTTACCGCTGGGGGTGCTATTAGGACTGCCCCTTTCATCAATTGCTATCAGGAAATTTTTATGAGGCGACCTGTTAAGAATATCTAACGCTTCTCCTTTTCTCGCCTCTTTGCTCTTATCTGATGCACTGCTACCAGATACCACAGTTGCTTCAAGGTAAAATTTCCTTCCATCAGAGTCTTCTACAAGAAAGTCAGGTTTTTTGTTGCTCCCATTAGGCAGTTCAGGGTGAGGAATCAATGAAAAACCCTCTCTCCTCAATGCCTCATGTAAAAACAATTCAAATGTGGCCGACCAAAAATGATTATCATCCCCGCTTTTCAATCGACGTACTAGTTCGTCCACTTCCGATTTAGGGTAGTTCTTGACGGCATCTTCAATAACGCATCTAAACAATTCCATTGTCTGCCTAGCTGATCGATTATGAAAGTCATAATATGTTTCCGTAAGTTTCATTGGAGAACTATCCGTGCGCTGCACAACATCAAACACCACTGGCTTTGGGTTTGTGCGCCCAGAATCAACAGCCGTTTTATCCATGTCACCACCTTTCTTGTTGTTCATAGAAGCTCGTCCACCCAACCATGCTTGATCCAAAAAACACCATCCCCCAAATGCGAACCAACCCCAAGGAGCAGGGGATGATCCAGCGCCACGGCAAAACGCCAAGACACTTGCACCTTCAAACCGCCCCGTGGTCCGCGGCCAATGCGGGTTGCCGAAATATCTTCAGGCAGAAGCAAGCCCCTGCGAGCAAGTCCCCGACGGATATCCTCTGCAACAAAATCAGGCCGATTGTCTGCATCAGCAGACTAGGGGCGACGGGTTGCACGGTAGGGCGTATCGCCGACCCATTCCCGGGCCGGGCCAAGCAACGGGGCCGCAGCCGCGTCCACCCTTCGGTCCGTGCCGTCAACTCCCGTCAAGGCACCTGCCGCAACTCAAACCCGTTCCCCTCGCAATCCACAAACGCCGCCACCCGTACTGGCACGCCCCCTTCCGCCTCGCGCAACTCCAACAGCCGCCCGCCGCGCCGCTCAATCTCCGCCTGCATCGCCTCGATATCCGCCACCAGCAGATTCAGCCCCGCATGGGGCAGCGGCGCCTCGTCCGTATTCCCCGCCGTCAGGATATGCAGCGCCAACTGCAAGCCGCCGAAATCCAGCACCGACCAGCCCGGCGACTCGCTCGCCACCGGAGCATCGAACACCTCGTGCCAGAAACGCAGCGCCCGCCGCATGTCGCGCACATAGTGGATGACGATTGGAGCCCGCGCCTTCATTCGTGCAGAATACGCCTTTTCCCCGTGCAGGCACAATCCATGACCGACCTCATCCACTGCCACTCCAGCAGCGTCAACCGCTGGGAATGTGACGAAAACGACCACCTCAACGTCCGCTTCTTCGCCCAGCGCATGCTCGAAACCACCCAGGCGGGCCTGCTGCAGCTCGGCATCGTCACCCAGCAGAACCTTGCCGAAGTCATGGCCAGCCTGCGCAGCATGCACATGCGGTATCTCCGCGAGGCCCGCATCGCCGCCCCCCTCGGCGGCTGGTTCGGCATTCTCGACGACGGTCGCCTGCTCGCCGAACTGCGCCACCCCGCCGACGGTCAGGTATTCGCCGCCTTCGTTATCCGCCTCGACCACCGGAGCCTCACCGCCGCCGCCCCGTCCCTGCCGTCCGTCCCCATGCCCGCCCACGCCGGCGGACGCGGCCTGCCCGACGCCCCGCCCGATCTCATCGACCGCCCCCTTGCCGATCTCCGCACCTGCGGCTTCGTCCCCATAGGCCGCGGCGTCATCCAGCCGTGGGAGTGCGACCCGCAGGGCCGCCTGCAGCAGCATCTGTACATAGGCCGCACCTCCGACGCCCTGCCGCATCTGTGGGTCCATCTCTCCCCGCCCGACGACCCCATCCGCAAGGCCGAAAGCGAAGGCGGCGCGGTATTGGAATATCGCTCCGAACAACTTGGCGCGTTGCGCAGCGGAGACCGCTTTGAAATCCTCTCCGGCGTCCGCGACATAGCCGAAAAGACCCAGCGCATGGTGCATCTGATGATCAACAGCGACCGCGAAGAGTTGGTCATGGTCAACGAAGTCCTCGGCATCACCATGGACCTGAAGGCCCGCAAATCCATACCCATCCCCGAAGCCCGTCGCGAAGTCCTGCAGCAAAAGCGCCTCCGCCTGTGACCCGCCGGCCCGCAACGCCCCCGCTTCCGGCACCGAAGCAGCAGCAGCCTGACTGATCGCTCCCGGCCTCGCCGCCCCGGCCCGGAAACCCCTCCTGGTCCCTGCTCCTGTTGCTTTGGCGGGCGAGCGGGTCAAGGAAAGGAGCGGGGTTGACTTTT
>JANQKW010000265.1 GCA_028280905.1 Porticoccaceae bacterium | reverse complement strand
CGCGGTACGGTTGCCTACTTTCGGCTGGCGCCCGGCGGCGCCAATTCCGAGTTTTTCATCAATATACAAGATAACCCTACGCTGGATGCCGGTAACAGCTTCCCTAATTCAGATTGGCTAGGTTACACCACTTTTGGCCGAATTGTACGCGGAATGCGAGTGTTGGAGGAGATTCAGTTTTTGCCCGCAGATGTGCCTATCGCCATTGACGGGGTTGAAGGGAAAATATTGTCGGAACCGGTAACAATTTTGCGTGCGTACCGGCTAAAAACAAACGGAACTTGATAGAGCCTTAATCAGGGGTGCCCAGAAAACAACCTGACAAGCGGAGTTTTCATATTGGCTTAGGTGCGGAGCAAACAGACCAGACCGGTGTTTCTGCGGTTATTGTATGGCGTTGATTCTGCAACGCTTGGCGCGATATCTCAAGCTTAGTGGCTCGCTATGTCCTAGTGTCCTGTCCCATAAGTTCCTTACCTTTCAGCGTTTTCCGCTGTCTCTGAAATGCAAGGAACTTATGGGACAGGACACCAGTTTGAGCAGAGTCATTTGAAATATAAGGAAAAACTTGCATGAACAATCAGTACCAGGACGGCGAAAACCTGTTTGACATCGATCATCAATACCGTGGCCCCGGATACACGGAAGAACACGAGACCTGGCGCAAGTCGTTGCGAAAATTCATCGCCCGGGAAATCATGCCTTTTGTCGAGCAGTGGGAAGAGGCCGGTGAGGTCCCGCGCGAGTTATACCAGAAAGCAGCTGCTGTGGGTTTCATGGGACTGGGAATGCCCGAGGAATTGGGAGGGCAACCTGTCGACGATATATACTACGCGATGACAGTTGGTGATGAGTTGGCCCGAACAGGTGCCGGCGGGATTGCCACCAGTTTATTGAACCATACCGCCGCGATTCCTGCTATTGTCGCTTATGGCTCCGAGGAGCTGAAACAGCGTATTGTCCCCCCCACCCTGGCGGGGGACTGGATACACGGCATTGCACTGACCGAACCAAATGGGGGGTCAGATCTTGCCAACTTGGAAACCCGCGCTGATCGTGACGGTGACCATTATGTGGTGACTGGCTCAAAAACTTATATTACCTGCGGTATGCGCGGAGATTCTTTCTCGGTCGCAGTACGGACCGGTGGCGAAGGCGCTCGCGGCATTTCCCTATTGGTAATCGAAAGTGAGCGCGAGGGGTTCTCCAGAACGCCACTTAAAAAACAGGGTTGGTTATGCTCCGATACCGCCACCTTGTATTTCGATCAGGTACGGGTACCAGTTGGCAATCTTATCGGTGAAGAAAATCAGGGGTTTAAATACCTGGTAATGAACCTGAACCGCGAACGGCTAAATTTGGCCGCCGGAATGAATGCCACGTCACGTATCTGTATGTCTGACGCCCTGGCCTGGGCCAGACAGCGCTCCACTTTTGGCAAGCGACTGTGCGATCACCAGGTAATCCGGCACAAATTTGCCGAAATGGCGCGTCAGATCAATGCCACTCAGGCTTACATCGATCAGGTGGCCACCCGCCTGCAGGCGGGGGAAGAGCCCGCTGCCGACACGGCTTTGATGAAAGTTCAGGCGTCCTTGACGATGGAATTTGTTGCCCGCGAAGCGATGCAAATCATGGGTGGTGCAGGTTATATGCGCGGTAGTCGAATAGAACGAATATACCGTGAGGTTCGTGTTAATGCGATTGGTGGTGGATCAGAGGAAATACTGCGCGATTTGGCCGCACGTCAAATGGGGGTTTAGATGTATCCGCTTAAAATCAGCTTCGAGAGAACGCGAAGAGCTTGCTCTGAAATGTGCTCTCGACCTTCAGTAGTCGTTGCCCAATCGTCAATCTAAATTGGTTATAGTGAGGAAGTCAGGTGTTGGATCGAGCAGATCTCGAACAGGATTTTAGATCTCAAGGAGATACAGTCCTGGAGAAACTCACCGAATGGGTTGAAGTTAAAGGCGACAGGCTCTGTTTGTATTACGGAGAACAAGATCAAGCGTACACGTTTCAGAGGTTTAACCAAATTTGCAATCGGGTTGCCAACGGACTAGCTGGGCTTGGGGTGAAAAAAGGTGATCGGGTCTCCGTATTGTCAAAAAATGCGTTTGTTACCACTGTGACCATGTTCGCCGCGTGGAAGCTCGGTGCGCTCTACTGTCCGATAAATAATAACTACAAAGGCGATCTTTTAGCTTATATCATCAACGACACAAGCCCTAAAGTCCTATTGGCGGACTGGCAGTTTATTGCGAGTCTCAACGCTATAAAAGATGCCATCGGGCAACATCCCCAATTGCTGATACATCAACCTGAGCCGGAGGCCCACGATTACGATCCAACTGTTACCATCGCGCCCGACGAAGACTTTTCGGTTAGCTGGATGTCTGCGTTGCTGGAGTCGAGCGAAGAAGACCCCGATGTAAATGTAAAAGATACTGATTTAGCCAATATCATTTACACCTCCGGGACAACAGGTAATCCCAAAGGCGTTGTACAAAATCACAAGTGGATACATAACTACAATTATTACGGTTTAAAACTCGCCCATCCCGATAATGTAATTTATAACGACCTCCCGCTGTATCATGTTGGTGGGGCACTGATGAATGTGGCGGGCGCAGTCTGGGCCGGTAGTTGTCTCGCACTGTGGGACCGGTTTAGTTCGGAAGACTTCTGGCGTCGTATCCGCAAAAGCGGGGCAACCCATGCACTACTTGTCGATACAATGATCAATTGGTTAATGGACGCTCCGCCTTCCGCGGAGGATAGAAATCACAGCTTAAAAGCAGTCAACATGACGCCGCTGCCGTCAAATCACAATGAGGTTGCACGACGTTTTGGCATAGCGTTTGTGAACTGCGGTTATGGCTCGACCGAGTTGGGTGTTGGATTCGTCGGTATGATAGACGAGTTGGGAGAAGAGTATCCCAAGCCTGCGAAGTGGGAGAGAGGTTATACTCGCAAACAAGTTCGGGCGCTACATGCTCAAATGGCATCCACAGAGTCTTTAATTAGCGGACTGTCACCAGTTAAAAAGGGATTTATGGGAACCCTGGCACCTTTGGTTGAGGTGAAAGTGGTGGATGATGCCGATAACAAGGTTGCCCCCGGCACGCCCGGGCAGGTGGCTTTCCGACACAAGCTGCCCGATATGATGTTTCGTGAGTATTTTAATAAACCTATAGAAACCCAAAGCGCTATGCGTGAAGGTTGGTTCTACGCCAGCGATGTGATCAGCTATGACGAGGAGGGCATCTACTATTTTGAAGATAGAAAACAAGGTTTTATCCGCGTGCGCGGTGAAAATGTTTCTGCTACAACAGTGGAACAACAAATACAAGATCATCCTGCAATCAGTCGATGTGCGGTAGTTGGAGTCCCGGCGAAACAGGGTGATGAACAGGATATTGCAGCGTTCTTGGTTCTCAAACAAGCGGGGGATATCACCGTGGATGAGATCGATTATTGGCTGCGGGAGAATTTACCCAAATTCATGCGGCCCAAGTACTTGCGCATTGTGGATGCATTACCAATAACACCAACATTTAAGGTTGAAAAATACAAACTTGAACAACTACTAATTGCGGAACTTTCCAACGGTGTGTTGGCTTGACCTCAGAACCAACCTTTTTATGTTCCCCTTTGAATTTGTAGCGAAATTACCGGTAATTTGATATGGCAGATATGAAACAGCGCATTGACGGGTTGAATCGGCGACGCGAAGCCGCGGCGGCCATGGGGGGAGAAGAAAAAATCCACCGTCAGCACAACAGGGGTAAATTAACTGCACGCGAGCGCGTTAATTTATTGCTCGACTCCGGCAGCTTTCAGGAATACGGATTGTTGGCTTCACATATCGGGCAAAAGCCCGGTGATGACATTACCCCGGCCGATGGGTTGGTAGCCGGTATTGGTCAAATCAATGGCCGCCCGGTCTGCGTTTTCGCCGAGGACGCTACCGTTTTGGGCGGCTCCGTTGGCGAAATCAATGGCCAGAAACGGATGCGCATGATCAATATCGCCAGTCGCGAACGCGTTCCTCTTATCGCATTGCTAGACGGGGTAGGCTTTCGTGCGCAGTCGATGCTCGATGCGACGGAAGGTGCTCCCGCTATCGGTCACATTTTGGCATTTGCCCGTCTTTCCGGGATCGCTCCCACGATTGCGGTGGTCATGGGGGCTTGTGCGGGTGAGCCGGCGCTGGAAGCGGCGCTAGCGGAATACCTGATCATGGTGAAAGGCGTCGGTATGCTGGCGGCGGGGGGGCCACCTGTGGTCAAGGCGTCCACTGGTCAGGAGGTCACCAAAGAAGAGCTGGGTGGCGTTTCAGTACATGGCGAGATCACCGGAATGGTGGATAACAGTGTGTCCAACGATCATGAAGCCATCGAAGCGGCGCAACGTTATTTATCCTACTTGCCAACCAACGCTTGGTCTTACCCACCCTCGGTTAGTCCATGTGGGGCAAAATCCGGTGCCGATGAAACAATCCTGGAGGTTCTTCCCGAGTCTTCTCGCAGGGCATACGACATGCATAAAGTCATTGATTGTGTGATTGACGAGGATAGTTTTTTTGAAATCAAGTCGGATTATGGTACGGCTCTAATCAGCGGTTTTGCCCGATTAAACGGGCATAGTATCGGAATTATCGCTAATCAACCCAGCAATAAGGCGGGCGCGCTATCCGGGCCGGAAGGGCAGAAGGCGCGCAAGTTTTTCGATTTGTGCAATGCTTACCATGTACCGATAATCTCGTTTGCCGATACTCCCGGCGTGATGACCGGGCCGGAAGCTGAGCGGCAGGGCTCTCTAAAATATGGACTTGCCGCTGCCTACTCTC
>JANQKW010000251.1 GCA_028280905.1 Porticoccaceae bacterium | reverse complement strand
ATTTGGCAAACTTAACGGCCGGTCACGGATAAACCTCCCCTGGCGGGACGGGAATATGGCTCCGACCTAAAAGCGTCCGCTACAGGCACAACTCAGCCTACAGGGCTTTATCGAAACTTATCAAAGAATATGTCTAATCAATTAAAAACGAATCAGGTAATACAGGCAAAAAAAATGCAGACAAAAGTCTGCATTTTTTCTCAGCTGAATCAGCTGCAATCAGACAACCACCGCCCGCATATTTTCCTTAGCGTCGTCGTACTGGGCAATTATCTCATCACAAACCTCCACCGCGGGCTGCTTGGACTTGACCATACCGGCCCCTTCACCGCCCAGGAAAATGCCCTTGTAGCGTTTCGCCATCGCCTTGGCATCGATTTTCTCGTCCGGCCTCATGTACTTCAATTCCTCCAGGTCAATACCGGCATTCACCAAGCTGGGACCCAGGAAAGCGGCGGGGAAGCCATCCAACGCGGCGGTGACAACGACATCCTTGGCCGAGACCGAAACCAGCATATCCCGGTACTCCTCCGGAGCCAGGGATTCCGGACAGGCTATAAAGCGAGTACCCATATAGGCGTAGTCACACCCCATTGCCTGCGCCGCCAAAATGTCACTGCCGGTGCTCATCGCACCGGACAGAATAATCGGCTTGTCCGTAATCTCACGGATCTCATTGACCAAAGCAAACGGGTTAAGCGTGCCACAGTGGCCTCCGGCGCCACCGCAGACCGCGATAATGCCGTCGGCGCCGGCTTCGATAGCTTTTTCGGCGTGGCGCTTGGAAGCGACGTCGTGGAAAGCGATACCACCGTAATCGTGAATTTGCGCGAACACGTTCTTCGGTGCGCCCTTGGAAGTCAGAATAACCTCCACTTTGTACTTAATGCAGAGTTCCAAATCGCCTTCATAGCGATCGTTCGTCGGGTTTACCACCAGGTTCACGGCATAGGGCGCAGGCGTGATGCCCTGGTCTTTCAGCCGTTGTATCCCTTCGTCCATTTCCTTTAGCCAAGCTTCAAAATCTTCCCGGGTTCGCGTGGAGTGGGCCGGAAAACTTCCCATGATTCCGCGCGAACATCCAGCCAACGCCATCTTGGGCGAAGACACAAGAAACATGGGCGCCATGATCAACGGGATGCGCATACGCCCCCCAAAAGTAAGATCTAAAGACATAAGATTGCTCCTGGTAAAAGCGGGGGAGAAAGAGCCAACGCGCTTGAAGCTCCGCTCAGCCCGCTATTCTCAAGGTTAATAGAACGCTCGATTCGGTTTATTTTTTACTTATTGGCTTACAGGTTGAACGTTCATTCAGCCTGATCGCCTGGTAATAATAAGTTGTCGCGCCCTGCTCCGCAAATTATTTACAGGAATGGGTCAGACAAGCCGCGCTATGGGCAGCGCGAATAGTGAAGAATAAATGTCTCCGGGGGTTCCAGGCAAGTGTGTGTTAACTCGGTGGTGGAAGAAAAAAACCCGGCGGTTTGGCCGGGCATAAAAGGGGAAAATGGTCGGTCCTGCGTCTAGGGGCATGCTCCTAGCGTGGCACCGCGCTCTTTGAAAAATCTGGTCCAGGCGAACAGGCTTACTCGCCTGGTCCTGTCCCGGTAACAGATAGTGACCCTGCCGTCGGTTTCCAGGTCATCCATTCTGAGTATTTCAAATTCCTCGATTAACTGGCCCGTGAGTAGTCCGATAAAATTGGCGTGGACCACATAGGCTTCTCCGTCGCGCAAGGCTACCGTGGTTGGCGAGCTTTCGGCAATCGGTTCATCTCGCGATACCAGCTCCGCCGTTTCCCAATTGTCTTCACTGTGCAGCACCACCGCCTCGAATACCGGCTCTCCCGTCGCGAAGGTGGGGGCAACACCCACTAAGTCCCTGCGTCGGGTAAACACGATACCGTCGAGAGCGGCGGGTTCGCTGAGTTCGACCAGGCTGTAGGAAGACGGGTTATGGAGCGGGATCTTGTAGAGCGACGCGATGCCCGGGGCGGCGGCGAGCAAATAGCCGTGGGGGTGGAACTCAATGCCGTTGGTGAGAATGCCGGGATCGTCAAATTCAACAAACACTTCGGCGTTTCCGTCACTGTCAACCTTGTAAATGACCGGTGACAGGAAATCGGTGACATAGGCATTGCCAAAGTAGTCGGTGGTTACGTCATTGGCGAAGTAGCTGCCGCCGGGGAATAATCCGGTCATGTCGACGAAGTTCAATTCCTCTCCGGTGTAAAGATCGTAGATACCCAGTTGCGCGAAGCTCGGCACTTGCGGGTCGATAAGCGAGAAGAGGTTGGAGTGAGCGACCAACAGCCGGTTGCTGTATTTGTCGATATGAATGCCAACGGACCCGGCCGACAGGTTGTCGCTCTCCACGAAAGGCGTTACGGTGCCGTCATCGTCGACGGCGAACACGGAACCCATGGTGAGAGATCCCACCAGGAACCGCTGGCTGTTGTCATCCCATTCGATGCCTTCCGGGTGCATGCCGGGATTATTGGCGAGAATAAGGTCCGGCAACTGGTTAGAACTCCAACCGGGATTGCTCAGACCCACGGTTGTAAGCAAGATAAAATAACTGAAAACCCTTGCTAACTTCATTTTCAACTCCCCTGTTGAATCACAAAAAAACGTTAAACGTGGTTACTGTTGCATCAGAGAACGAATGCGAGGAATATGCTTGTCCAAGCTGAAGCGGTTCCATTATGCCAACTTCTAGCGGGTGAAAAGTTCAAATAAATGTTATTGATTTGTGCTAATCGTTATAAATTAGACAGCACCTGTGTCGGCGGAGATTTTCATGGAAAAACCCATTTGACAAGCGGGGCAACCTGCAATAGCATACTAATGTCACCTTAGGTGACATTGCGCCGATATGACAATTCTCCAATCCCGTAACTAGCTGGCCCGCGAATCGCAGAGTATGGGTAATAGACGATGACCAAGCAAAAAACCGCTGCAATTGCGGCTGTTGACCAGGAGAAAGATAATCGGGCCCCTGTTAGGACAGCCCACTCTCCCAAATCCCTAGAGATTGAGCGTCTAATGTTGGAGGTTCGTGAAACCTACCACGACTCAGTGGACTTCCTGAGAAAGCTCGACGTATTCGTTACCGAAGGTGCCGGAAGTTTCAGGATTCTTGCGGCAATCAATGTAACCGGGCCGATGACGGTTCCGCAGATTAAGGATCGATTGGAGTGCTCGCGGCAATATGCGCACCGAAAAACCAATGCCCTGCTTGAAGCGGGATTCCTGGTTAGCATACAAAATCCCGCACATCGAAGCTCCAATCTGATGGATATAACAGACAAAGGGCGGGCAGAGTACCGAAATAGGCGAGCCCGCTACATGAAAGTTTTCACAGGGATGCAAGACGATTTTTCAGCCGAAGAGCTGGCAAATGTCATCGGCGTTTTGCGGAAATTCCGGGCGCGGATAGCAAAAAAGTAACGCTCCTATCCGCAACCCCGGGTCAGCGCGATGCGCTGACAATAGTTGACACGAGTTTAATTGACCCAATTTTATAGGAGATGTTTACATGAACCAGTTGCCCGCGGATTTCAAAACACCATTAGGCATGTTTTACCAGTGGGAAAAGCAGCAGCCCGATGCCATTTGGCTGCATCAGTGTGATACGGCAGGCGACACCACATATAGCTGGGCCGAAGCCGGCCGCAAGGCGCGGGCGCTGGCCGCCGGGATACTCTCGCTGGGGTTGGAGCCGGGCGATAAAGTGGGCATCTACAGCACCAACACCGCCAAGTGGGTATTGACCGACTTGGCGATTATGATGGCGGGGCTGGTAAGCGTGCCCATTTACGCCACGATGCCCGAGGATAAGATTCGCTATATCGCCGACCACAGCGAGATGAAGATGATCTTTGTCGGCGACCAATGCGCCCTGTCCGCGAAGCAGCTGGCGGAAGCTTTTCAGGCGTCCGTTACCGTTATCGGGAGCGACGGCCAGCACCAGTGGGACGAGCTGTTAACTCTGGCAAAACCGGTCGACGGCGACCCCAATTGGCCGTTTGACCGCCTGTGGTCTATCTCCTACACCTCCGGAACAACGGGCAAGCCCAAGGGCGTGATGCACAGCTTTTCCTCCATGCCCTACTCCGCCCAATGTCTGTCGAGCGTCAGCGGAATGGACCGAGATTCACGGTTCTTCTCCTACCTGCCCCTCGCGCATATCGCGGAGCGATGCGTAGTGGAGCTGCATGCACTCTATGTGGGCGGCAAAATAGGTTTTAACCAGAGCCTGGAAACCTTCACCGATGACCTGAAAAGAATAGCGCCCCACTATTTCAACTCGGTGCCCCGGATATGGGCCAACCTCAAAGCGGGAATCGTCGCAAAATTGGGCGAGGAAAACTGGCAGCGCCTGCTCGATGACCCCGCGTACCGCGAACAAGTGGGCAAGCCGATCCTGGAGGCCATGGGCCTGGGCAGTGTGACCTGGGCGCAGAGCGGCTCTGCCCCGATTCCGCCGGATTTGATCCGCGACTGGCGGTTACTGGGCTTGCCATTGGTGGAGGGCTATGGCCAAACCGAAACCATGAACGGCCTATTTAACAGTCCGGACAATTTCAAAATAGGGACTATCGGGCGAATCCTACAACCCGCCAAGGCCAAGTTGTCGGATGAAGGGGAACTGCTACTGAGTTCACTGGGGAATATGTTGGGCTACTACAAGGACCCGGAAAAAACCGCTGAAACCATCGTCGACGGCTGGATCCATACCGGGGACAAGGCCACGGTGGATGAAGACGGGTTTTACACCATCACCGGGCGCGTTAAAGATATCTTTAAAACCGGCAAGGGCAAGTATGTCGCCCCCGCGCCTATCGAGGGTAAGTTCGCCCGGCTGACGGGCGTGGCCCAATGTTGCCTGGTGGGTCGCGGCATGCCCCAGACCCTGATGTTGATGGTGGCGGACGAGGCGATTAAGCCTTCCGTCCAACAGTTGGAGCAGCACCTTGACAACCTGAATAATACGCTCGAGTCACACGAGAAAATCAGCCATGTGATTGTTTGTAAAGAACCCTGGGGAGTCGAGAACGGGCTGCTTACACATACCCTGAAAATGCTCAGGGATAATATCGAGAACCGCTACAAAACAGTGATTGAAACAGCGGTATCCGGCGGTGAACCCAGCGTCGTTATTCAGGAAGCCTGAGCGGCGTCGTTTCTCACCAGGCGAATAAGGCACCAATGGATCAGGGTCGCTACCGACAAGCCCACCGCACCTATGTAAAGCCCCACTGCCAGGGATTGGCCGGGCGTGGCGCCCAGCTGCAGGTCGCTGATATAGCCGACGATCAGCGGCGCCATACCCAAACCAAAGATATTGGAGCCGAAGAACACCAGCGATGTACCCAGGGCTCGCCGGTTAGCGGCAACTGTACTCTGAATCAGTGAAAAACAGGCGCCATCTTTAAATTGATAGCAAAAGAGCGCTGTGCCAAACAGCGCAAATGCACCCCAGACGGAGCTGCTCATCAGGCACAAGACGAATGCCGGTATCGCCAGCAGGCACGCCAAGGTTGGGGTCCAGACTTCCCACAGCGGATTTTTTTTCATCATATGGCTGGTAAAAAAACCGCCGATCAATGCGCCGCCGGCGCCGGCGAACAGCGCCAAGGAACCGTAAATAGCCCCAACTTCTGCCTGCCCCATTTCCCAATTGCGAATAAAGTACGTCGGCCCCCAGATAGCGATAGTGTGGCCAAACAACGCAGCCGTCACGTAACCGGCAAGCACCAAACGATAGTGGCGATTGCTGAGCAGTTCAGCGATCGCGCCGAAAAGACCAACATCGTCAGACAGCATCTCTTTTTTTGTGGTGTCCGTCTGCCCTCTGACCGGCTCTTTGATGGTCAAGCGCACCAAAATGGCAAGTAGAATACCCGGCAGCCCCAACACAATAAATGCCCAGCGCCAACCGTAATTCTCCGCTATCCAGCCCCCCGCCGCGAGCCCGAACACAGCGCCAAACACCGCCCCCATACCCCAAATGGAAAGCGCCAAGGGCCGCTTACTGGGCTCAAAATAGTCGGCGATAATCGAGTGGGAGGGCGGGTTGCCGCCGGCTTCACCGACACCCACACCGACCCGGGCCAGCAGCAGTTGCAGGTAGGATTGCGCCATGCCGCAAAAGACCGTCATGCCGCTCCAGACCGCTATGGCGATAGAAATAATATTGACCCTGTTGTATTTATCCGCAAGGCGGGCGATCGGAATACCCAAGGTCGCATAGAAAAGCGCGAACGCCAGGCCAGACAGAATGCCCAGGTGAAAATCGCTTAGCGCGAACTCGGCTTTCAAATCCTCCATTAAAATCGCGGTAATCTTGCGATCCATATAGGAAGATGCATAGACCAGCGTCAGCAGGCCCAGCACATAATATCGGTACCAAGGCCGCTTTTCGGTTTCAGACACAGGTGAGGTGACAGGTTCCTGCTCACCAATTTCCGCTGCATGATTACTCATGTATAACCCCTTAATTGGCGCTGCCTGTCCGCATGTAGATGTCGAATAGTTATCCGGCCAAGTTTAATTTTTATCCGCGGGGATAAATATACGTTATTTACTGTTAATAGGCTCGAAAAACTTTAATTGCCGTCATTACTACGGGCGAATCGCCCGCGAAGGCACCTCCCCAATCAATTCTCTAGACCTACCGCTACGCTGCTTGACAAGGCCTTTCTCTCAGAAAAGTAGTACGGCAGTTAGGAATGCTGTTGTCGGGCAAGGGTTTCGGGACCCTTGCCCGACAACAGCCGCCACCGACTTGGGAAAGTACCATATAGTTATCGCACCGAATACTACAGAAGACGTGAACGCGATGAGCAGCGCAGCTAACGAACTCGGCTATGAGATTCGACTGAATTTGCAGGACCAGAATTTTCTGGGAGATCGCCGCGTCGCATTGTTGGAGCAAATCGATACCACGGGTTCCATCTCACGCGCGGCCAAGGCCATGGGCATGAGCTATAAAGCCGCCTGGGACGCGGTGGATGCCATGAACAACCTGTCCAGCAAACCTCTGGTGATTCGCGTCGCCGGCGGCGCCAAGGGCGGCGGCAGCGAGGTCACCCGCTACGGCCGTGGATTAATCGCCGCCTACCGCACCCTGCAAAAAGAACATGAGCTGGCGTTACAACGTTTCCAAAGCCTTGGCAATGCCGCCGATCTCAAACAACTAATGGAAATCCTCGCGATGAAAACTACCGCCCGCAATCAACTGAGAGGCACGGTGAAATCGGTTAAACGCGGCGCCGTGAACGGCGATGTCATACTCGATATCGGCGATGGCATGGAGATATTCGCCAATATCACCAACGAATCCATCGACGAACTCGGGCTTAAGCCCGGCAGGGAGGCGGTGGCCATTATCAAGGCCAGTTTTGTCACCCTGTCCCCCGACCGGGAGGTAAAAGTCAGCACCCGCAATCGCCTTTGGGGAGCCATCATCAAAACCACGCCCGGCGCGGTCAACAGTGAAGTGAAGGTCGAACTGCCAGGCAGCCGGGTGATTACCGCCGTTATCACCAACGAGAGCCTCGACGAGTTTGATTTCACCGAAGGCAGCGAGTGCTGCGCGCTGATCAAAGCCTCCCATGTCATTCTGGCGGTCCATTAGGACGAGCCGACCGGCGCCGCCGGCAAACACCTGACCTTGAATACATCCGAACCAGCGTTATATACTTATTTATATAACGAAAGAATGCGAATCCGGTAAAAACTCCCATAGAAAGCTGATCTTTACTGAAATGGCTGCAAATTACGACTTTTCGTTATATAGCCGGCAATATAACTAACACCTTGCCGACCAATCGGGACCATCGGACGCGGGAATGAACGTAAAACACTGGACAACATGCGCATTGCTTTTGCTGCTGCCGGCAAGCCTACAGGCCGGCGAGGTATCCGTCGCCGTCGCCGCCAACTTTTCCGCGCCGATGAAAGTTATCGCCGAACAATTCCAGGTCGCCACCGGGCACAGGGCGATTCTATCCTTTGGCTCCTCGGGCAAGTTCTATGCGCAAATAAAAAACGGCGCGCCTTACCAGGTATTTCTGTCCGCCGACCAGGCCAAGCCGCAAGCGCTGGCCAACGACGGCATGGTGGTCTCGGGCAGCCGCTTTACCTACGCGCTTGGCGCCCTCGCCCTCTGGTCGGCCGATAAAAACCTGATTGACGAAAGCGCCGCTGTGCTCAAAACCGGTAATTTCCGCAAGCTGGCGATTGCCAACCCCCGACTGGCGCCCTACGGCAATGCGGCGCTGGAAACTCTCGATGCCCTGGGTTTAAGGACGGCCCTGAGTGCCTCCCTGGTGCGAGGGGAAAATATTGCCCAGGCCTATCAATTTGTCGGCAGTGGTAACGCGGAGCTGGGCTTCGTGGCGCTGTCACAGGTCTGGCAAGACGGCGAAATCAGGCAAGGCTCCGGTTGGAAGGTTCCCGGCGACCTGCACAGCCCGATTCGGCAGGATGCGGTGTTGCTGCTAAAGGGCAGGCGCAGCGCAGCTGCCGGCGCACTGCTGGCATTTCTAAAAAGCGAGCAGGCCAGGGACGTGATCAAGCGGTTCGGCTACCGGACTCCCGAACGACAGGGTTAAGGCAATAGGCCGAATATGGGTTTTTCAGACGCCGACCTCACCGCCATCTGGCTGACCGTAAAACTGGCCTCGGTGGTAACCATACTGTTACTGATCATAGGCACGCCGATCGCCTGGTGGCTGACCCGCACCCGCTCCAAATGGAAGGGCCCGGTCAACGCGGTTGTCGCGCTGCCGCTGATACTGCCTCCCAGTGTATTGGGTTTCTACCTATTGGTGGCGATGGGACCCAACGGCCCGCTCGGTGCGCTCACCCAATCCCTGGGATTGGGCACCCTGCCGTTCACCTTCGCGGGCCTGGTAGTCGCCTCGATTATCTACTCACTGCCGTTTGTGGTGCAGCCGATTCACAACGCCATGGAGGCGCTCGGGCGGCAACCACTGGAAGTCGCCGCCACCTTGCGGGCGGGTCCCTGGGATACGTTTTTCCACGTTGTCCTACCGTTGGCCAAACCGGGGTTTATCAGCGCCGCGGTGCTCGGCTTTGCCCATACCGTGGGAGAGTTCGGCGTGGTGCTGATGATCGGCGGCAATATTCCGGGCGAAACCAAGGTGATTTCGGAACAGATTTACGACCATGACGAGGCACTGGATTACGCACAGGCACACTGGTTGGCCGGCGCCATGGTGGTTTTCGCCTTTGTGGTGCTCGCCGTACTTTACAGTTTCAACCGCCGGGGCTCACAGACCGGTGTGGTGGGAGGTTATTAGGGGTGGGCGAAGCGCAAATCAAGGCGACGCTGTCGCTGGAACGCCCCGGGTTCAAACTGGATGTGGACCTGGACCTGCCGGGTAACGGCGTCAGCGTATTGTTCGGCCACTCGGGTTCGGGTAAAACCACCTTGCTGCGCTGTATCGCCGGACTGGAAAAAGCCAGCCGCGGTCGCATCCAGTTCAACGGCGACACCTGGCAGGATAAGCAACAATTTCTGGCACCCCACCGCCGACCGCTGGGATATGTCTTCCAGGAGTCCGGTCTTTTCCCCCACCTGACGGCGCGACAAAATCTGATCTTTGCGATGAAACGGGCCAGCGACACTATCCCCGGCCTCACGTTCGGCGATACGGTAAGCCTGCTGGGTATCGACAAGGTTCTCGATAAACACCCCGCGGAGTTGTCCGGCGGCGAACGCCAGCGGGTGGCCATAGCCAGGGCGCTGTTGATTCATCCGCGGTTGCTGTTAATGGACGAACCCCTGTCTTCTCTAGACCAAGCCAGGAAACAGGAGATTCTTCCCTACTTGGAAAAACTAAAAAAGCAAGTCACCCTGCCAATCATCTATGTCACCCACTCCCCCGACGAGGTGGCGAGGCTGGCGGATCACCTGGTGGCGCTGGAAGAGGGCCGTGTGGTGGCGTCCGGCACACTCACTGAAACCCTGGCCCGGCTCGACTTTCCGATCAAGCTGGGCGAGGAAACCGGTGTAGTGCTGGAGGCGAGAGTCACCGAGCGCGATGAGCAATGGCAACTGGCCAAGGCGACATTTCCCGGCGGCGACTTCTGGTTCAGAGATAGCGGGTTCGCGCTGGGAAGCGAGGTGCGAGTCAGAATTTTTGCCCGCGACGTAAGCCTGGCGCTGGAAAAACACCATGACACCAGTATCGTTAATCTGCTGCCGGCAGTGGTGGAGGAGATCGCCACCGACGAACACGCGGGGCTAGCGCTGGTCAAATTAAAAGTGGGAGACAGCCCGCTGGTGGCGAGACTGACCCACCGGTCCGCCCACAGGCTCCAACTTGAAGCGGGCAAGCAGGTCTGGGCGCAGATTAAGTCGGTGGCGATAATTCAATAATCCCGAACTCGGCACGCCCATTATCAGAACGTAAAAACCCTGGGAATCAGAAAGATCACGCATGCAGAATAAGCGATTGCGACGGGCAAACCGGCGCGCAGGTAATCGGCAAATTTATAACCCCCGAGGTTTTGCACAATAAGGTTGGTCGCGTACCCGTAGGGGGTTAAGAAACTGGCGCTCGCGCCATAGGCAACAGCCATCACAAACGGCATACTGTTTAAGCCGAAACTCTGGGACAGGCCATACGCAATCGGGAAGCTAAGCGCGGCCGCGGCGTTATTGGTCATAAATTCGGTCATTAACAGGGTTAGAAAAAAGATACCCGCTATTGCAATGTGAGGCCCAAAATCCGACAAATACTTATAGGCGATATCGGCGATAGACTGGGCCAACCCGGTATTGGTCAAGGCCTGCGCAAACACTAACCCGGAAACGACGATCAAAATAAGCTCAAACGGGAAACGGCGGCGCAACTCGGAGCCTTGCACGATTCCCATAAACAGCACACCTGCGAGAACAAAGATCAACCCCTTGAACAAGGGTACTATTTCCAGCGCAGCCAAGGCGATCACCGCCAGCAGCGAAAACGACAGCAAGACATTTTCCAGCGGCGATATTCTGGCGGTAACCTCATCCGAAATCACGGTGAAATTTTTATTCAGGTTTTTGCGGGTATAAAAGTCCGGGCCGGTCGCCAGCATCAGCTTATCGCCCGGCCTTAAGGTGACATCTCCCAGCTTGCCGGAAAGCCGCTCGCCGCCTCGATGCACGCCGACTACCGCTGAATCGAACATGGCGCGAAAGCCGCTGTCCTTGATGGTTTTGCCCACTACCGTGGCATTTGGCATAACAATTACTTCCGTCAGGTTTTGCTTTAACAGCCCCTCCTGTACCGCAAAATTGCTGAGCCCTTCAAAGGAGGCGAGTTCACTCAGTTGGGTAATGTCCCCGGAAAAAATCAGCTTATCCTTGGCTTCGATCACTTCCTGCGGGGCCACCGGAGAAATCAGGTGATTGTCCCGCACGATCTCCACCAGGAACAGCGACTTTAATTCCCTGAGCTTATTGTCGATCACTGACTTTCCCACCAGGGGAGATCTGGACCGAACCTCTACCTCTATCAAATACTGGTCCACCTCCAGTTGGTCCATTACATTAACCGGTAAAAGCCGCGAAGATATCAGCATCACGATCAACCCGAGCAAGGTAGCGCTTGCACCTACGATAAAAAAATCGAAAAACGCCAGCCCGGTGCCTGTTGCATCCTCCAGAAAACTGCTGACAATCAGGTTAGTGGAAGTGCCGATCAACGTGGTTGTTCCGCCCAGAATCGCTGCATAGGAAAGCGGAATCAATAGCTTGGACGCCGGGTGATGCTGGTTTTTCCGCACGGTTTGAGACAGGGTCGCGACTACCGCTGTATTGTTAATCATCGCCGACGCTATTGCGGTAAAACCGCATAGCCTCAGCAGGCTGGCGGCGTAATTTTTGGATATCAGCTTGCCGGATAGATCCTTTATCCAGTTTAGTTTCTCCAACCCGAGCGAAACCAACAGCAATACCAATAGGGTTACCACGCCGGGATTGGCGGCTTTTTCCAGCAGTTCATTAGTATCAACCAGCCCGAACAGGTAACAGGCCAGCATAGCCGAACTGAATATTCGGGTAGGCGACCAGTCGGTGAAGACTAAGCCGCCCAGCAGCAGCGCAAACATAACGGCCAGAAGGATTTGCTCGAACATGTTACCAACCTGATAGCTAGACTTTCTAGGTTAGCATCAATCCTCGGGGCCGAAAATCCTCTTAATAAACCGGGTCTTTTCCGAATAGATCACTTCTTTGGCAACAGCGGCATATCTCAGCCAGCGTTCATCGGTCGCGAAGTCGCCGCTCTCCATAATCTTCACCGCCGCCTCGATGCTTTCAATCTCCCACACATCCGTTACTATGGCGGGCTTCATAGCCCCGCAGACTTCCAGGTAGATGCCCTGCAGCTTGTTGCCCAAACTTTTGTGAAGCGGGATCAGGTATTTCTCCTGCACCTCAAAAAAATCGTTTAGGCGGCACGGATCCACTTCTATAGTTAGCTCTTGAAAGTAGCTCATCGCATTTTCCTCTCACTAAAATCCGCGACTTACCGGGCGCCTCAGCTGGACATTACGCCGG
Organism: Porticoccaceae bacterium; assembly: GCA_028280905.1. Classification (GTDB taxonomy): domain Bacteria; phylum Pseudomonadota; class Gammaproteobacteria; order Pseudomonadales; family Porticoccaceae; genus JANQKW01. The sequence goes on along the minus strand of JANQKW010000251.1, from coordinate 458 downwards.
GGGTATCAATACCGGTTTTATAATCTTCCCAGATTCCAGATCCCGGATCGCCTGCTCGATTTGCTCCATGGGGTAACGCGTAATTAATTTATCCAACGGGAATTCACCACGCCGGTAGTATTCGACGAGTTCGGGAATAAAGGTCTTTGAATCCCCGTCGCAACCCAGCACACCCTTTAGGGTCTTCCCAAAATGAATGCCAAACATATCCAGCCTCACTTCGCTGCCGGACTTCGGCTGACCGACCAACCCAAATACGCCATTGGCATTTAGGGAATCGACAGCCTCGCGGGTGGTCGCGGGCAAACCGACGCAATCCAGCGCGTAGTCCATACCCTTCGCCGATATCCGATTTACCCGGTTTACCGTTTCATCAGTGACGTTGCTGTTTATCACATGGGTGGCACCCAATTCCCGTGCGATAGCGAGCTTTTCATCGTTTAGATCCACAGCGATAA
>JANQKW010000204.1 GCA_028280905.1 Porticoccaceae bacterium | reverse complement strand
AATAGGGGGCGCTGTGGCGCTCTTCACCGAGCTTGAAGAACTATTAAAGGAACACGGCGACCGATTGATTGACAATCAGGCGTTTCCCGACGATCTGGCGAATGTGCTGCAGATAGCGGAGGGTTATTTGGGCTATGTCCATAAACGGGAAGTCGACCACCCGCTGCTGTTGTTACTCGAGATTAATCTGATCAGGGGCTACGCAAACAAACAACCCCTGGGGGAGTTCCATTTTCTGGCCGACAGCCTGCCCGCTGACAATGTCATCGATTTTGTGAACGAGAAGTCGGCGGACATTCGCCTGGTGTTGCGGCGGGCCCGGCATATGTTTCAGCAGGGATTGATCCATGCAATCAGGGGCACTGGTCAGTCCGGGTCGTTTCGGATAATGAGTCACGCGGTGCGGCGGGTGCACCAGACCCTGGGCGACGAGCGGGAAAAGCTATACTGGCTGCTGGTGTTTCAGGTCATAGAAGGGTTCGCAAAGCGGGCCTTGACCGCAGACAAGACTAAGCTGCGCACGCTTATGGCGGTGGAGCGGCAATTGCGGCAGTTGGTGCAGGGCAATTGCAATCTGGACCAGTGTTACCCGGTAGATTTGCAGCGCAACATGATGGCTTACCTGTTGCTGGCTGACTTGCAGTCCGATACCGCTACCAAAGTCATGCGACAGCTGGGGTTGGAGACGTGCGAGGTGAGCGACCGGCAAATCGCTGCCGACAGGGCGCTGCTGGGTTCCGAGGGCGAACAGTCGTTTTCCGACACCATGTCACTGTTGAAGGACAAGATCGACATGCTGGCAAGTCTGATTGAGTTGATTGAAGATGATGAGCTCGATCAGCAATCGCGGGAGGAAATATTGCCGGCGGTGCTAGGTGTGGCCGAAATATGCGGAATTTCCGGGCTCGCGACCGGAGCCAAATTGTTTGGCGACTATGCTCAACAAATACAAGCTGCCGCGGGAGGGAAGCTGGATCACAAGCTGATTGAAAGCATCATCGATTCAATCCTTTACCTGGAATGTCTGCTGCTGGAACTGGAAGGCCGCGTTCCCAACATACAACAACTCAATGAAATTAATAAAAAGCCCTGCCAGGAAGTTATCGAATCCAATATTACCAAGCACGCTGAAGTGCAGGTGATCGACCAATCCAGGGCAAAACTGCGGGAGGTGATGTCCCGCCTGACCGACATGCAGGAAGGCGTCGGGGGATTTTCCCTGGACGACGATTTCCATGAAGTGTTTGATACTGTTTCGGGCGCCACCCGGATGCTCAACCTGGATAAAGCCTCAAATATCGCCAAACAGTGCAGTCAATACGCCAGGAGCGGTAAATTGCTGACCGATCTGCCGGACGAAGAATCCATGGCGAGTTTCGCCGATGTGTTGGTTAGCCTGGAATACTACCTGGACAACTGTCGCTGGGACCGGAACTTTGACGATGCTGTACTGGACATCGCCGAGGAGTGTCTGGAGCAGCTGAAGTAGTCCGCTTTTATGTCTACTACCTTTGTCCCCTGCGCCACCCTGCCGGAGTCGTCTTCCGCCAAACCACTGGGTATTGCCATCTCCGGCCACAAATTTTTGTGCGAGCCTCCGTCCTACCGGTTTCTGTGGGAGGGTGACTATTTCGAAAAACTGCGGACCTATGCGCTCAGCAGTTTTTTGATTGGCACGACGCAGGGGCGTCCCTGTTATGCCATGGAGGTGGACGGGGATGTCGGCAGAGAGATGTTATGGTGTTCATTGCGTTCGCTTCTCGAGAATGTCGACAGAGAAACCTTCGTCCTGGCAAGCCGGGCGTTTCAAATCCTCGAATGGTCGAGAAACCACCGGTATTGTGGCCGCTGCGGGGCTGAGGCGGCATTCGTAGCAGGCGAACACGCCAGCTTCTGTGATCGCTGCCAACTGCAGTTTTATCCGCGTATCTCGCCCTGCGTCATTGTCGTGGTTACCCGCGGTTCCGAATGCCTGCTGGCAAGAAACGCGGCCTGGGCGGGCGACTGGTATAGCGCCCTGGCTGGATTTGTCGAAGCGGGGGAGTCTATCGAACAGGCGATTCACAGAGAAGTTCGGGAAGAAGTGGGGTTGGGGATCGGCGACCTGCGCTACTTCGGCAGCGAATCCTGGCCTTTCCCCGGGCAATTAATGCTGGGATTTTACGCCGACTACAGAGAGGGCGAGATTGTGGTGGATGGCGATGAAATTGCCGATGCGCGCTGGTGGCGCTATGACCAGCTACCCAATCACCCAGGCACGATAAGCATTTCAGGACGGTTGATTAAACAGTTTGTCGACACCCGGGGGGCGTGTTGAAGATGAATATCGATGTCAGCGTGTTGCTGGTGTTGTCAATTGGTGTTGTGTCGCTTTTGTTCGCCTGCCGAATGTTGTTTCGTCAAGCGTTATCGGGTGCGCTGCTAAAAGTGATTTTGGGATTGTCGCTGTTTTCGGTAAGCCTATTCCTTACCTTGGGCGCAGTGGATTTATTGACCTATAGAAAAATACTCGATGAACAGCTTGTCGCCACTCTGAGGTTCGAGGAGGTTCAGCCGCAGCGCTACAAAGTGGTGGTTGTCGATGCCGACGGCAATGTTTACCATCACTACCTGCTTGGGGATGACTGGCAGTTGGATGCTAGAATTATTCGTTGGCACCCGACGTTGGCGGCGATCGGTTTCTCCAATAACTACCGGCTAGATCGGTTGAGCGGTCGCTACCAGGACATTACCCGCGAAGTCAGCAGCGACAGAACAGTTTACCAATTAACCAAGAGCCACAGCCCCCTGGATTTATGGGCCGTTGCGCAAAAACTCCCGCGACTGGCCGGCTGGATAGATGCGCGTTACGGCTCCGCAACCTATTTGCCAATGGCTCATGGCGCCGCCTACCAGGTGAGTCTGGGTTATAGCGGATTGGTGGCCAAACCACTCAATGAAAATACCAGCAAAGTTGTTGAAAGCTGGGAGCAATGATGGGAGGTGGGATACGAGAGATGAGAGACGAGCTGGTTTCTTTCGTCTTTTATCTCCCATCTCTCATTTTTTACCAATAGGAGAGGATTTTGGAATTTCTGACAGATTATGGTCTTTTTCTCGCTAAAGCGGTAACCCTAGTCGTCGCAGTGGTGGTGGTCGCGGGTATCTTAACCAGCCTCGGCGGAAGGCATAGGAAACATCCGAAAGGACACCTGGATATTACCTACCTCAATGATAGCCTCGGCAAGATGCGGGATGAGTTGCACCAACTGCTGCTTCCCGCCCCGGAACTTAAAAAGCTGCGTCGCGAAAGAAAAAAAGAAGAAAAACTCAAGGATAAAAAGTCGAAGGCAGATCGGTCCGAGGCTTCGAAGCGGCGAGTTTTCGTACTGGATTTCAAGGGCGATTTGCGGGCGTCTGCCGTTAGCTGCCTGCGTGAGGAAGTAACAGCCGTTTTAAGTCAGGCGAGAGCCGAAGATGAGATTGTGGTCAGGCTCGAAAGCGCTGGAGGTATGGTGCACAGCTACGGGTTGGCTTCCAGCCAATTGGACAGGATCACCAAGAAAAATATACCGCTGACGATATGCGTGGACAAGGTGGCTGCCAGTGGTGGCTATATGATGGCCTGTGTGGCGGATAAAATTCTGGCCGCGCCTTTTGCAATTTTGGGATCCATTGGTGTAGTGGCGCAGATTCCCAACTTTAACCGCCTGTTGAAGAAGCATGATATTGACTATGAAATGTTTACCGCAGGTGAATACAAACGCACGCTGACCGTGTTCGGTGAAAATACCGATAAGGGGCGCGAAAAGTTTATCGAAGATCTCGAAGACACCCACAGCCTGTTTAAGGAGTTCGTACAACGGCATCGGCCCGATGTGCATATTGATAATATCGCGACGGGTGAAATCTGGTTAGGCGAGAGGGCGATCACTAAAGGACTGGTGGATGAGTTGTCGACCAGTGATGAATATCTGGTGAAGTGTACGGAGGAGGCCGACGTATACGAAGTGAAGTATGTGCTGCGCAAAACCCTTCAGGAAAAGGTCGGCATAGCGGCGGAGTCAACTGCGCAGGGTGTGGTGGAAAAGGTGATTGAAAAACTCGCTCGTCGTGTGCCATTTTCTTGAGCAATATTCGCATCGGTATAATCTCATTCACATATAGTTGAGCTTGGTTTGGTGGCAGCGTCCCGTCCCGCCAGGGGAGGTTTATCCGGGACCGGCCGTTAAGTTTGCCAAATTGCCGGCGCTGCGGTAACTCGCTGTCGCTCAAACAGTCCTCGCGAC
>JANQKW010000201.1 GCA_028280905.1 Porticoccaceae bacterium | reverse complement strand
GGTCCAGTCTAAGTTGTCGGTGCTGTTTGATAGTCGTGTTTCACTCGTTAGGGCGGTTGCTTCATCAGCAAAGCCGAATTCTATTTGCGCCACTGTGGGGAAATTAATGGCATTGGTACCATCCCAGTCTTCGTTGGTTTCATCGTCCAGGTCGCGATAGCTAAGGATGCTGGTCAAATCCGCAAACCCCAGGTCAAGCTTTAACTCTGCACGCAGCCCCCACATATCCCGTTTGGCAAAGCCATTGATATCACCCTGGGTTTCAAATGGGCCATTGGCATTCACAGCGGGGTCAGCCGCGGGGCTGTTTGAACGCGTCACGATAGCGGGTAAGCCTGTAGAGTCATCAGTGGTGTAGTCGGCGGTCAGCAACAATGAGCCTGAGTCAGAAAGCGCAAAATCCAGATGCGCTCTAGCACTTAAACGGTCGGTATCGTAGACGTCATCATCAGTAAAGAGGTTTTCCACGTAGCCGTCATTGCGCTTGTAGCTCACCGCGATGCGTGAATTCACTGAGTCTGAAAGGGGGGTGTTATACATGCCCATAAACTCAAAGGTTTCGTATTCGCCGAGCGTAACTTGTACTCGACTCTCAGTAGTATCTGTTGGCTTGTTGGTAATAATATTGACCGCTCCGCCCACGACATTTTTACCCCAGAGTGTACCTTGAGGACCTTTGTAAACATCCACTTGAGCAATATCGAACATATCAACGGCCATCATGCCCTGGCGCCCCTGTGCAACACCATCTAGAAAAACCACAGAGGAGGGATCGCCACCGGCGCCGGGTTCGTCAGAACCAATGCCGCGAATAGTAGGGCGTGCCTTAGTGCCGGCTAAGTAGTCGAAAGTAAAACCGGGCGTTGCCGTTTCCAGTGATTCGATGTCAAACAAACGCTGACGCTCAAGCTCAGCCGCGCTCATCACTACGGCTGAAATCGGCGTATCTTGAATGCTTTCCTCCCGTCTTCTGGCGGTAATAATGATTTCCTCGAGAGTAAAACTTTCCTGGGCAATTGATGTAACAGGCAAGCCCATAAATGATGTTGACAGTAAGCAGAATGTACCGGAAAGATAGGGGACGCTAATCTGTTTGCAACGTTTATTATGTTTTTTCATAGTGTTTCCCTCCTAGGAATGAGATTGAAATGAAAGCCTTAGTGTTAGTTAAAATCTTAATCCATACCTTGAATATGGCTGCTCATTAGCCAGTGGTTGATGATCGCCGATATCTCTTCGTTGCCTCGGTCCATCATTAACATATGCGAGAAACCATTCAGGCCCATTTTTCCTAATCTGAGCCATTTGAAATCCATACCCTTTTTTTCCGCAGTTTTTTGCAGTCTACTGTACTGCCTCTCTAACTCTTGCCACAGCGGAAATTCATCCAGGTAGCAGCCTGAAACCAGTAGCATTGGTATCTGCCGGAGAGATTCAATTTCTTTTTCGTCTCTGAGTAGTCCACTGGGTTCGATTAATATTAACGACTGAGTTAACCCGGGAACTTGGATCGCAGCGTCTAGTACAGGGCTGCTACCGGAACTGTGACAAAGGAGGACTGCGGGGCCGATTTTGTCTAGCAGTGCAGTTAATGCTTTGGTGGCTAATTCGCCGGTTTCAGTCCACCTTGGCACTAAATAGGAGGAAAAATTATCCAGCACTTCAACAGGGAAGCGCTGATTGGCAAAAGGTTCTCGGGTTGGGAAAGTATGTTCAGCGCCAAACCTAAAAAGAGACCAGCATTCCAATTGGCTACGGGTGGTGGGCATCCCATAGCGGCTAAGAAATTCAGGTGACCAACCAGCCCGGCCGCGTTCTACATTGTCGACTATGTAGCATGGCCAGCCTGCAGTGAGAAAATGATTTAACCACCCATCTCTGCCATCAGGCGTTGTTTCCCAGATAGAGCCACACATTCCGCCGCCATGTATAAAGACAATGGGTATATTGGATTTTGGGTGTTCAGGAATAAAATATTGAACATAGGCTTGGCCAATGAAATGAGTGCCGTTGGGGTCATTGATAAATTCGGGCGTAGTATCGGAAAATTTTACCGGAATGGGCTGCTTGCCGGTTATTTCAATCGGTTCTCCGCCAATATAAAAACTCCCCATTGTTGATAGCTCAATAGACATAGTGGTCTGAACGTCAGATAGAATATAGTTCTATATGGAACCAATAAGTTCAATATAGAACTATTTGGTTGCTTATGCAAGCGCTTTCTGGTTCATGGTTTATAGTTGGATGCGCTTGCCTGATGCGGCTATTAGCCAGATAACGGCACCCAGCACGCTGACAGCAGCGGCAAGGTTGAAGGCTGAGGCATAACTGTTAGTCATATCAATGAGCCAGCCTGTAATGAGCACACCGATAATGCCTGGCAGGGTGCCGGCGGTATTTGACATGCCCATGAGTACACCTGCGTATTGAGGGGCAATATCCAGATGATTAGGCAGGTAACCTGCCCAGGTAAATGCCAGTAAACCAGTAGCGCAACAGAGTAATAACACGGCTTGTTCAGCAGAGTCCGTACCCTGTAGCAGATAGAAAAAAACGGCGGATCCTAACAGCCCAATGGATTGCATTGCTTTTCGAACCAGTGTGGTGTCAATGCCCTTAGCAATTGCGGTGTCAGCTAGCCATGCAGCTAAATTACTGACTAAGAACAGCGCCAGCCAGGGAGCCGCTGAATAAAAACCGGCCTGAGCAATACTTAGGTTATGTACTGAAAGAAAGTAGCTAGGCAGCCATGATAGTAATACATAGAAGCCCCAGCTACTGCAAAAATGATTAATAATCAGTGCCCAGACCGGGCCACTTCTGAGTATGTTACGCCAAGGTATGGCACTGGCACTGGTGTCCGATACTTCGCATGAAGAGTGTATCTGTTGCAGCTCTGCTTGACTGATGTTTGGATGTGTTTCCGGTTTTTCTACAATGAATTTGTGCCAAAAGATAAACCAAATTAGACCTATGGAACCGAAAACATAAAAAACCGAAGGCCAACCGAATTGATTGACGAACCATCCAGTCGTTATTAGCGCGAACAGTGTTCCCAATGGAATACCGCTCACCATTAATGTGACTGCTCGGGATCGTTCGGCTGCGGGAACCCATTGGCTGAACATCTTGTAGGCAGCCGGAAAAGTTGCCGCTTCACCCATCCCCATTGCTATGCGAGTTAATATCAACACACCCACGGATAAGGTAGCTGCAGCTGGCGTCAGCATTGTCATTAAAGACCACCAAACGACGGCGGTGCCTAACAATAGCTTTCCTCCTAGGGAATTACTTAGCCAGCCACTGGGGATTTGAAACAGCATGTAACCGATATAAAAAGATGAGAGTATCAACCCCTTGGTGGTTTCAGACCAAGCGAAGCTTTGTTGCATAGGGATAATAGCTACGGATATATTGACGCGATCAATGTAGCAAATGAAAGCCGCTAAAAAACTCAGCCCCACCACAGAGTAACGTTTTGGGTATGCGCTAATAAACATAATTAGTGCTTTTATTTTGGAAAGGGGTTATTATTTTCAATATTAGTACCATATGGAACTATATGGAAGAATTAATTTCTCCGGCCAGCGAATAGCCTGCTAACAGGCAGCTAATCGCTTATTATTAAAAAGCAATGATCAATTGCTCGATTGATAGAGGGGCGACAATGAAATAGGTTAGAACAACCTATTTCATTGCCAGATCAATAGTTAAATGATTGAGTTTCGTGCTCGTGATATGAGTTCAGATAAAAACTGTAGATTTATTTGGTAGGGTTTTTTGGGATTGATTTATGAATTTAAAAGAAATACTCGATAGCATTCCTTTTTCTGATTTATACCGAATTGCTTTTTTGAGAAATAACGTTATAGGTTCTCTCCTTCAGAATGTGGAGGGAAGTTATGGACTCTCCAGGCCTGAATTAACCATTATTGTTGCACTGGGTAATCAGCCTGGTATTACTGCCAAGGATATTGCTAGGCTTTCTCAGCAACCTAAAAACACATTAAGTCGCGCGGTAGAGCTGCTGTTGAGGAAAGATGTTCTTTACAAGATTCAGGATTCAAATGATCGTCGTCGGTATACCCTGTATCTAACAAAGTATGGAGAGAAAAGTTATCAGCAGATATTGCCGTTATTTCAAACGGCAGAGAAAAAAATGCTGTCCGCGTTAAATAAAAAGGAAGTTCAGCAATTACGCGGGATTTTGATAAAAATGTGTGATCATATTATTGAGGAAGAATAAGTAGTCGAATCTGAAAAATGCCTAACCCATTGATTTTAAAAACGGCTAACCTTCAGTTAGTTACATTGTTCAATTAAAAACTGAAGCAAGGCGGCATTTTTCTGATCGACGTGCAAGCTATGGATGGCTTGCCATAGGCCATTAGGCCTATGCGAGAAGTAAAAATACCAGTAAATCGACGTATTTACGCCAGTATTTTTGTTTCGACGCCCTGAAAAATTTCAGGATGAATTTTTCAGGGCTAACTAAGTGAGGAATCTTCAAGTAAGCGCATATCAAATTTACATTTCACAAAACGAAAAATAGGAAAATTGCGGTTATACGATCAACTAATGCGACAACATCTCCCTGGCATGTTCCGCGGATAGATTGGTGATCACAATGCTGCCCCTTGGAGGCCACCTGCTCTTGAGCATCCATGCGCTCACGGCATTAGTGAATCCGTTCACGTCATATCGAAACCTCTGAACGTTGCGGCGGAAAATCACCGAAGCCGGTCGTTTTTTTTATCATCCCTTCAACCATCTGTATCGAGCAGTCTAAAACAACTTTGCCAGCAGCGCTGTTACGGCTGTTTCAACTCTCAGTACACGTTTGCCGAGGGAAACCGGCCGGCAGCCGGCGTTCAGAAGTTTCTCTATCTCATAGGGGATAAATCCCCCTTCCGGGCCAACCACCAGGGTTGCGGGTTCTTTTAGATCGGCCGGGCAGGCCGGGTAGTCGCCCGGCAGCGCCAGTAAGGCTTTTCTCCCTTCCAGCAGCGCCGGGAACTGGTCCTCGACAAAGGGTTTAAAGCCCTTTTGCAGCTGGACCCTGGGCAACAGTGTATCCACGCCCTGTTCAAGCCCGAGGATAAGTTGTTGATGAATCTTGCTGTGTTCTAACCAAGGGGACTGCCAGTAGCTTTTCTCGACCCGGTAACTGTTAATCAAGTGCAGTTCCTTGACCCCCAACGTCGCTGTGGTCTGTAAAATTCTTTTCAGCATTTTCGGGCGGGGCAGCGCCAATACCAGTATCAGCGGCAGGGGCCGCGGAGGTTCTTCGGTTAACTCGACCTCCAGTTCGGCCAGCTCATCCTTGATACGGAGCACGCGGGCAGTTCCCATGGCGCCGTTGAGCAACCCGGCTTTAAGGGTGTCGCCGACTTGCGAATTTAATACCTTGCGCAAGTGATGCAGGCGGCGGCCCGAAAGCCGAACCAGATTATCCCCAATAACGTCAGAAGGTTCGAGTAGCAGTAGATTCATAGTGTGGTTGGCGCCCCGGAGAGGATTCGAACCTCTGACCTGCCCCTTAGGAGGGGGCCGCGCTATCCAGCTGTGCCACCGGGGCGTATAAGTGCGCGAAGCAGCGCATTATAAAAGGCTGTTCGGGCAAGGTACACCCAATAAGCATTTGATTAGCGACAATTTTGCCTTCTGAATTTGCGACAGGATAAAGGATGCTATGCTAGCGGGATGATAGGCGACCGAAATTTTGATGACCTGGCGGAACGGTTTCAGAAGCGGGTTTATGGGGGGCTGAAAGGCCGGATACGGCTAGCGGTCTTAAGGCGAGATCTGGGCGAGGAGTTAGGCATCTGGGATGCGTCGCCCATGAAAATACTGGATGTCGGGGCCGGCTTGGGCCAGTTGTCGGTGGAGCTGGCTGCGCGGGGGCACAGGGTTAGCATAAACGACGTGTCGGCCAGGATGCTGGAAAAGGCCAGGGCGCAGGCCCGTGAAGCGGGTGTCGCAGAACAAATCAGTTGGCGGCGTTGCCCCTATCAACAACTGGCTGCCGAGTCCGCAGACAAGTTTGATGTCATCCTCTGCCACGCGTTGATGGAATGGCTGGCGGAACCGGCCGACTTAATCCCGCGGCTTATGCCGCTGCTGGCGGCTAAGGGCTTGTTGTCGCTAACCTTTTACAATCGGCATGCGTTGGTTTACAGAAACCTGTTGCGCGGCAATTTCCGTCTGCTGGATAGTGGTGACTTAAGTGGTGATCCCGGCGGCCTGACGCCGATTAACCCCCAGTTGCCGGAAGCCGTGGAGCAACTGTTGGACAGCGCCGGTTTGGACGTTATCGCCAGAAGCGGCATTCGGGTGTTTAACGACTATGTGCAATTGCCTAGGGGAGGGAATCAGAATGCGGATGCGATTGTGGAAATGGAATTGCGTTATTCGAACCGTTATCCCTACTTGCTGCTGGGGCGCTATCTGCATTTTATCTGCAAGAGGCGTTAACTTTTCTCACTACCGGAATAATCCGGCTAGCTGTACTGTTTTACCGCGGTCACGGGTTCCCTGTCCGAACGCAACGCCGCCTTCAAATCTTCCAGAATCAAGTAGTTTGCCGGCACCATAATCAGGGTGATCATAGTGGCGAATAGAATGCCGAAGCCTAGCGATACGGCCATGGGTATTAAAAATTGCGCCTGGGTCGATTGGTCGAACAGCAGCGGCAGCAATCCGATAAAGGTGGTCATCGAGGTCAGCAGCACCGGCCGGAAGCGCGCGGCGCCTGCACCCAGTATCGCGCGGTATATGTGCTTTCCCTTCCTGCGCTGTTGATTAATGTAATCCACCAACACCAGGCTGTCGTTTACCAGCACACCTACCAGCGCAAGCATGCCGAGGACGCTCATAAAGGTAATTGGCAGCCCCATCAACCAGTGGCCGACAAAGGCGCCGATAGTGCCGAACGGAATAATCGACATAACCGCCAGCGGTTGTGAATAGGATCGAAACGGAATTGCCAACAGGCAGTAGATCGCGAAAATCACCAGCGCGATGCCGGTCCCCAGGGAACTAAAGGTTTCCCATTGCTCTTTGGCCTCTCCTTCAAGTTCATATTGCGCGCCTGGGTATCGGTTTATCAGTTCATCCATAAACTGCTCCAGATCCTCGTAGAGGACATTCATATTGGTTTCCGATTTGTCCGCATCGGCGCGAATATTCGCAGTGCGAAAACGATCTGTTCGGTAAATAGTCGCCGGGCTGACGCTCGGTGTTAACGAGGCGACATGTGACAGGGGTACCTGTGTGCCTGCGGGCGTCTGGATCATCACTGCCCTGAGTTGTGCGATAGACTGCCGCTCGGCAAGCGGCAGTCTTACCATAACGCGGATATCGTCCCGCCCGCGCAGCACCCGTTGCGCCTCTATGCCGAAGAAAGCCTGGCGCAACTGGCGAATAACATCGGAACGGGTCAGGCCCAGCGCGTAACCCTGTTGGGTAAGTTCGACTTCCATTTGCTGTTTTCCGCTGGACACGCTGTCCTCAATATCAAATACCGCTGGATATCCGGATAGATGCGCGCGCACCCGGTCGGCTATCTTGTCCAGGGTGTCCAGGTCGTTGGCGCTCACCTGGACATCAATCGGATCGCCATACCTGGCGAGTTCGGCGCGGAAACTCAATCGCTCCGCGCCCGGAATCGGACCGATAAGCGCGCGCCATTCTCTCACCAGTGTTGACATGCGCACCTTGATACTGCGATCTTCGGGTGACATCACTTCCATCCGCACCTGCCCGGAATTGCCTTCTCCTCCGGCGTTACCGGTTATCGCCAGAATATTCAGCACAATACTTTGGTTGGTCTCCGGGTCGATATATTTTTCCTTAAGCTTAGCGGCGGCGAGCACGATCTTTTCTATTTGGCGGTCGGTGGTATTGAAGCTGGTTCCCGACGGCAACACTAAACGCACTACAGCGGTTTCGCGCTCTATGGTTGGGAAAAAAACGAAGCGATTCCAACCGGCCGACAGCAGCGAGGCGATCACGATAAACACACCGGTAAACAAAGCCAGCGTCGCGTAGCGATTGCGAATGCTGGATTTTAGAACCGGGCGATAATAGCGGATAATCGCACGCTCGAACGTATCGGCAAATTTTCTCTGCCAGCGCTCAAACCTGTTTTCCCCGTTTGATTCCCGGCGCAATTTGACATGCTTCAGGTGGGCGGGCAGTACCAGCTTTGACTCGATTAATGAGAAAACCAGAATCGGGATGATAACGGCGGGTATGTTGGCAAAAACGGCACCGCGCCCGCCTTCCAGGTAGGCAATCGGGACAAACGCGGCAATGGTGGTCAATATGCCGAAGGTCACCGGGACGGCGACTTCCTGGGTACCCTTTATGGAGGCGTGCAGGCTGTTCTCAGCGCGCCGCATGTGACTGTAGACATTTTCCCCGGTGACAATGGCGTCGTCTACGACAATGCCGAGAACCAGAATAAAGCCGAATAAACTGACAACATTGATTGTTACCCCGACCGCGTTAATGAAAATAAACGCGCCGACAAAACTGATCGGAATGCCGATAAACACCCAGAATGCAATCGCCGGTCTCAGAAACAGTGAGAGCAGCGCGATAACCAGTATTGCGCCTTGCAGCGCGCTATTGGCCAGCGTGCCCAACCGCTTTTTGACGATAACCGAATCGTCGTCCCAATAGGCGAGCTCCACCCCCTTTGGCAATAATCTCTGCTTGCGGTCGATGTATTCCTTGACGCTGTTGCCGATCTCGATAGCGCCTTGATCGCCTACCCGGTAAACCTGGATTAATGCCGCGGGCTTGCCGTTAAAGCGGGTACGCACGCCGTTTTCTTCAAAGCCGTCGGTTACCGTTGCTATGTCGCCGAGGCGGAGCAGTGTGCCGTCCGGGTTAGTCTTGACAACAATCTGCTCGAACTCGTCCCTGCGATAGGCCTGGCCCTTAGAACTGATCAGCACATCGCCGCCCTCGCTGCGGATATTGCCGGCGGACAGATCGATGGAGCCGCGGGCGATGGCGTTGCCGATACTCGCCAGATCCAGGTTGTACTCGCGCAGCCGATCCTGGGTAATCTCAACGCTGACCTCGTAATTTTTTTTAGCGTCCAGTTGCACTTGGGTGATGCCGGGAATGCGCAGCAAGTCATCGCGCACCTGATCCGCCATTTCGCGGATTTCCACTTCCGATAGGTTGCCGGATACGGAAACCGTGATGACTTCGTTATTAAACTGAAACAGGCTGGTGACCGGCTTTTCCGCCTCGGCCGGGAAGTTATTGATGGCGTCGACGCGATTTTTTATATCCGCCAACAGGTCCCGCGGGTCATAGCGATCGTCGATTTCGATAGTGACTGTTGAAAAACCCTCCACCGAGCGACTGCTGATTTTGGCAATACCCTCCAAATCTTCAACGGCCTCTTCCACCAGGATAGTGACGCCCTTTTCGACATCTTCCGGCGTGCCGCCGCGCAGTGCCACATTCACATTGACTATGTCGGTTTCGAAACTCGGGAAGACTTCCAGCGGCGTTCGGTAAAGAAAGAATAACCCCAAGGCGACAATGCTTAGCATCAGCAGATTGGCGGCAACGTCATTGCGGGCGAACCAGGCAATCAAGGTCAGTCACCCGACGCCAGTGAGTTGTTGTTTACGGTGGCCCGGGTGCCGGAGATCACCTGGCCCAGCGGCGTTACCACCAGTTGCTCGCCCGGAGTCAGGCCGCTCGATATGATGGCTTCGGCGCTGTTCTGCCAGGCGATGGTGATGTTGCGCCTTTGCACCGTGCCTTCTTCAACGACATAGACATAGGTTCCCTGGTAAATTGCCGAATTGGTTATCACCAGTGCATTTTCAATGGGCCGCCCGGTAATTTTCGCGGTAACATACTGGCCGATTTTCAGCGGCGACTTGTCGAGGCTGGCGAGTCCGTATGGGTCTTCAATTTGAGCGATCACATGCAGCTGTTGACTGGCGTTGTCGATGGCGCCCTCCGTGCGAATTATTTGACCTGGCCATTGTTGCCTGCCGATAAGTTCCGACTGAACCATTACCTGCGGCAGGGTGGTTGCGGTCACCCCGGCGGCTTGTTGCGCGCCGCGGCTATCATCAACCCGGTAGCTCTCCGGCAATTGAATAAACGCCAGATCCTGGTTCTTTAGCGGCAGCCTGATTTCCACGTAATCAGTAGCGTAAATCTCGCCGAGAGCGGTGCCGTTGGAAACTGCTTGACCCAGATCGACGCTTTTAGTTAAAACCCTGCCGGCGTAGGGCGCCCGGATTCGCGTGCGATCCAGGTTCAGGCGAGCGGTTTGCAGCTCGGCTTCGGCGGATCGCAAATTGGCTTGCGCGGCTTTTAGTTGCGGTTTGCGCAGTACCAAGTCGGGCGCGAGTTGTTTGTTGCCGGACCTCACCCAGTCCCGCTCAGCGATCTGCGCCTGTGCTCGCTCTTGCAACAGCTGGCTTTCAGCCAGCAGAAAAGCGGCCTCCGCCGCGGTAACTGCCGCCTTAAAGTCCCGGTCATCAATGGTCACCAGCACTTCACCGGCCTCAAAGAAGCCGCCTTCCCGGAAGTTGGGGTTTAGCGCCACTATTTGGCCGCTGACTTGCGGCAGCAATATACTCTGGGTGCGTGGGCGAACAATGCCGTAACTGTCCAGAACCACGCGGTAAGACACAGCTTTCAATAGCTGCGTCGCCACTTCGACGCTGGGGGGCGACCTGTCGACATCTCGGCCTGCCGAGGGCGGATTTTTCAAAATGATGAAGGCGAGCAATGCGAAACCGCCCAATATCACCACGGGCCGCAGTGTTACGGGTATTTTGCTGAAATATGACTGGAATAACACTTAACTGCGGGTTCCTTTAATCGAAAGTCGATAAAACTAAACTCTTGGGCTTTCCGGGAAGGATATTACTATACCTCCATGAATAGGCTTTTCCGAAGAATAATTACACGATATTACGTTGACTGCAGCGGGCCTTCGACAACTCATCTGCTTGATTTATCCAACAATAGATCCTTCGCTGCATTTAACTTGGCTGCCAGGTAGTCATTACCCCCTCGATCAGGGTGCAGTTTCTGCATCAGGCGTTTGTGGGCCTGGATAATTTCTTCCCGGGTGGCGCCTGGCTCCAGGCCTAGCGTCTGATATGCCTCCTCGCGGGTCATAGTGCTTGATGTGGTCGATTCGGGGGGTTGTTGTTGTGCCGAAGCTTGTTGGCTCCTCAGCCAGATTTGTAGAAACGGCAAACCGCGCAACACCAGCCCAAACAGCCCCCGCAATACCGGTAGGGCGGCCGCTACCGCGGCGGCAATCCAGTGCAATCTGCCGGTGGCTACCAGCAACAGCGCTGCGCCTATTATGCCGTACAGCAGGGTTTTGGTCATGAACGGGCGCCGTTTTTCCTCCGGTAACCCCTTGAATTTTAACCAAAATGCCCAGACGAGCAATGTAATAACCAGAATAATAACCAGTCGACCCATAGGACTTCGAATTCCAACTTGATTTGTATCAGAAAGATACCACTATCTTAACAAAACAGACTGTTATCTTTGCCCACTGTTTTGTAAAATTCAGCCCGCTCTGGATTTACGCTCCGGTATGCTGAACAACTGAGAGAAGGATTATGCCCCCATTAGCAAAGCCTGCCGTAGTGGTTTGCGCGCTTTATAAATTTACCCGTTTGGAAAACTTCGCGGAATTGCGTGAACCGCTGCTTGCCGTCATGGAAAAAAATGGCGTCAGAGGCACGCTGTTGTTGGCGGCTGAAGGCATTAACGGCACCATCGCCGCCAGTCGCGAAGGTATTGATCAACTGCTGGATTGGTTGCAGAGTCAAGCCGGTTTAGGCGCTATGGATTACAAGGAATCCTATCACCACCGGCTGCCGTTTAACCGCACTAAGGTTAAGCTGAAAAAAGAGATAGTTACCATGGGTGTCGAGAGTATTGACCCGAACCGCTCGGTGGGAACCTACGTAAATCCGCAGGACTGGAACGATTTAATATCAGACCCGGATGTGGTTCTGGTTGATACCCGCAATGACTACGAATACGAGATTGGCACCTTTGAAAACGCGATCAACCCCGATACCGAATCATTTAGGGAATTTCCTGCCTACGTAAAGCAAAACCTGGACCCCGCCAAGCATAAAAAAGTCGCCATGTTCTGCACCGGCGGTATTCGTTGTGAAAAATCCACTGCTTATTTAAAAGAACAGGGTTTTGACGAGGTGTACCACCTGAAAGGGGGAATTCTTAAATATCTCGAAGAAGTGCCTGAATCAAAATCCCTTTGGCGGGGTGAATGTTTTGTATTCGACGACCGTGTGGCGGTAAATCACCGGCTGCAAAAGGGCCAGTATGATCAGTGCTTCGCCTGCCGCTATCCGATTACCGAAGAAGACAAACGCAGCGAGCAGTATATTAAAGGGGTAAGTTGCCCGCGCTGTTACTCGCGGCAAACGACGCAACAGCGGGCGCGATTTGAAGAGCG
This sequence comes from Porticoccaceae bacterium, assembly GCA_028280905.1. Lineage (GTDB taxonomy): Bacteria > Pseudomonadota > Gammaproteobacteria > Pseudomonadales > Porticoccaceae > JANQKW01. The sequence goes on along the minus strand of JANQKW010000201.1, from coordinate 222 downwards.
CCAAAAGCAAGTGCAGTTGGCCAAGGCGCGAGGTGAGCGGCATATCGGCGCGGACGCCAGGGAGGCCACCAGTCAACGCCGGGAATTGAAGATCGCCAGGCGAGAGGAGCAGCGTAGCCAATGTCCCGTCCCGCCAGGGGAGGTTTGTCCGTGACCGGCCGTTAAGTTTGCCAAATTGCCGGCGCTGCGGTAACTCGCTATCGCTCAAACAGTCCTCGCGAC
>JANQKW010000151.1 GCA_028280905.1 Porticoccaceae bacterium | reverse complement strand
GGCAAAAGCACCTTCTTAAGTAGTAGAGCGGTAGATCTGAAGAATTGACTGGGGAGATACCTTTGCAGACCGTCACCCGCAGGGAAGCGGGTGTCGAGCGTACAGGGACGTATTCACCGCGTGTCTGCAAAGGTATCTCCGCAGGCGATTCGCCACCGACTGTGAAAGAAAAACATAAAACCGACTCTATATCCCAACTTTCCTGCGTTACCTCGCCATTATCACCTTGAAGGAGCACTAGGTCTTTCCCGGATCAAGAATCTTTACGGGTGTGGTTTCTTGCACTTTTTCTTCAGCACTGCGATTGACCCGCGTATCCAGTTCACGGGGCGTATTTTCATAGCGCATCTCTTCCCGAAAACCGCAACTGACACACTCGCGAATGTCCTTGCCGTCTTGCGAAAAGACGGTCAGTTTGTCCATTTCCTCACAGCGGGGACAAACAGCGCCGGCAATAAAGCGTTTTTGGGGTTTAAACATGACCGTTCGCAATATTTAAAACTCAGACTGGGCCGTTTATTATAGCCAATGAATCAACAACCGACCGCGATATAGAGGATGTCTTCCAATATTCGAAGTTTCAAGCAGGTTAAGCCGACGCTGGGCGAACGCAACTATATCGACCCCGCCGCGGTGGTAATCGGCAATGTTACGCTGGGTGACGATGTCTCGGTGTGGCCTGGAGCGGTTATCCGGGGGGATGTGCATAGCATCCGCATTGGCAACCGCAGCAATATTCAAGACAACGCCGTGCTGCACGTCACCCATGCCAGCGACTTTAACCCCGGGGGCTTCCCACTTAACGTGGGCGACGACGTGGTAGTCGGGCACCGCGCCATTTTGCACGGTTGCACCCTGGGCAATAGGATACTGGTGGGCAACGGTGCCATCATCAATGACAGCGCCGTCGTTGAGGACGAGGTGATTATCGGCGCGGGCTGCATGGTGCCACCGGGTAAAACGCTGGCAAGTGGGTATGTCTACGTGGGGAACCCTTGTCGACAAGCCAGGCCCGTGACTGACAAAGAGCGCCGCTTCTTTAGCTACTCGCCGCAGAATTACGCCAAGCTCAAAGACCAATACTTGGCGGAAGCGGCCGACTGGCGCAGCCAGGTGGAATAGCGTCTAGCGCTTGCGCAATTCGCGAATCACGTCCAGGGTATCCGGCCGGCGGCCTCGCCACAGCTGAAAGGAAACGGCTGCCTGTTCCACCAGCATCCCCAGGCCATCGCAAACGCTTTCGGCTCCGTGCCGCCGAGCCCAATCCATAAATACGGTCGGCTTGTCGCCGTACATCATATCGTAGCAATAGGCCTGTTCCGCCAGTAGATCGGCAGGCAACGGCGGCGATTCTCCGCCGAGGCTTGCGCTGGTGCCGTTAATCACCATGTCAAATTGCTGCCCTGGCAACATATCGAAGCCGCAACCGCACAGATAGCCCATTTCAGCGAAATCCTTGCTCAGTTGCAGCGCCTTTGCCGGCGTCCGATTGGCAATCACAATATGCTGGGGCTGTTGCGCCAGTACCGTCTCAAGTACGCCGCGCACCGCGCCTCCCGCTCCAAGCACCAAAATGCGCTTGCCGGCCATCTCCCAACCGAGGTTTACGGTAATGTCCCGCACCATGCCTTCGCCGTCGGTCGTATCACCGAGAATTGCGCCCTTTTTATTTTGCATCAGCGTATTTACCGCGCCGGCGCGCCGTGCCCGCTCGGTGTGCTGTGTTGCATAGCGGTAGGCGTCTTCCTTGAATGGCAGGGTAACATTCAGCCCCTTGCCGCCGGCTTCAAAAAAAGCGTCCGCCGCGTTATCAAAGCCTCCCGGTTGCACCAATTCAGCAGTGTAGTCAATATCCTCTCCGGTCTGGTCGGCAAACGCCCGATGGATAAAGGGCGATTTTGAGTGGCCAATCGGATTGCCGAATACCGCGTAGCTGTCCGTCATTTCCTATACCCACTCCCGCGGCTTGAGATAGGTGTCGTAGAGTTCTGCCTCCTCGGTGCCGGATTGCGGCGACCAGTTATACTCCCAGCGCACCAGCGGGGGAAGCGACATCAAGATCGACTCTGTGCGGCCGCCGGTTTGCAGCCCAAACAGCGTGCCGCGATCATACACCAAGTTAAATTCCACGTAGCGGCCCCGCCGGTACAATTGGAAATCCCTTTGTTGCTGACCCCAGGATTGGTGCTTGCGGCGTTCCACTATCGGCAGATAAGCGCTCGTGTAACTGTCGCCCACGGCCCTCATAAAGGCAAAACTCCGTTCAAAACCCAGCTCATTAAAGTCATCAAAAAACAGGCCGCCGACCCCCCTGGGTTCACCGCGGTGCTCAAGGTAGAAGTATTCATCGCACCACCGCTTAAAGCGCGGATAAAACTCGCGGCCAAAGGGCTCGCATGCCTGCTTGGCCGTCTGGTGCCAATGGATACAATCGTCCCGATAACCATAGTAGGGCGTTAAATCGTAGCCGCCGCCAAACCACCACACCGGCTCTTCGTCGGCTTTTTCAGCGACAAAGAAACGCACATTGGCGTGTGATGTGGGCACATAGGGGTTCTCGGGATGGATGACCAGCGATACGCCCATGGCTTCAAAATTGCGCCCGGCCAGTTCCGGCCGAGCCGCTGTTGCCGAAGGCGGGAGTTGATTGCCGTAGACATGGGAAAAATTTACGCCGCCCTTCTCAAAGACCTCGCCATTCGCAATCACCCGGCTGCGGCCGCCGCCCCCCTCAGTCCTTTCCCATGACTCCTCGATAAAACCCACCGAATCCAGCTGCGCCAGTTCGCGACAAATCGTATCCTGCAAACCGAGCAGATATGTCTTTACTGCCTGCTTGTCTACCATAATGATCCCCGTGGGGCATTCGCCTGCTGAACGTTTATCTGGCGTCAACCAGCCGTTGGCCCAGGGTCCGTTAACACTGAGTCGGGCACAAAATTGTGCCTCCGGCAGTGATAATCCAATGCGCGTTAACAGGCCCTAACGAATAATAGCACCTGAAACCAGGTCGCGAATTGAGCTGACTGACCCGGATTTACCCACTGCGCCCGGCGCGACTGCATCCAAGCCCTTGCCGAAATAACATCTCACCTTCAACGCAGTTTTAGCGGGGGGCATTCCATGGGGATTTGCAGAGGTCGACACCAATGGCCCACCGAAGTTTTCGCAGATTGCCGCGGCAACCGGGTGATCTGTCACTCGCACCGCCACCGTATCCCTACCGCCGGTAATCCACTCGGGAGCAACGCCGGTATCCGGAACCAACCAGGTGTGCGGACCCGGCCAGCTTTTTTGCAAGGTGGCGCGCTGTTCGCCGGACAACCCCGCCAGCAATGGCGACAGTTGTGATAGTGATGAGGCGATAAGTATAAGCCCCATTCCCCGCTCCCGCCGCTTTAGGTGGAGAATTCGCTCAACCGCCCGCTCGTCTAGCGGATCGCATCCCAATCCCCAGACTGCCTCCGTGGGATACGCCACTACCCCGCCCGCATGCAAGCGGGCAACCGCGCGCCTGACACCGGGATGCCAGTTCCAGTCGATCACAACTGCTGCAGTTTTTCCTGCAATGCCCGGTCCTTGTCGATAACCGCCTGGGCATTTTCCGCCCGCTCCGCAACCAGCCTTTGGTGCATATCCGCATCGGCCACACCGATTATCTGGGCGGCGAGATAGGCGGCATTCTTGGCGCCCGCCTTGCCGATCGCGACCGTGGCAACGGGAATTCCGCCGGGCATTTGCACGGTGGACAGTAGCGAATCCAAGCCGTCGAGGGATCCATCAATAGGCACCCCGATTACCGGCTTTAGGGTGTTTGCGGATACCGCGCCAGCCAGGTGCGCCGCCATTCCCGCGGCGCAGATAAAGGCCGCGCAGCCTCGTTGATCGGCATCCTTTACATAGTTGTGAGTGGCTTCCGGCGTTCGATGCGCGGAACTGACCTTCACCTCGAAGGGGATATCGAATTTCTTCAGGATGGTAATGCTGGCTTCCATCACCGGAAAGTCAGAATCAGAACCCATTAGGATGGCTACAAAAGGCTTGCTCATTTTATTTACCTACTCGACACAATTTCTGGGAAAAAACGGGCAGGCTATCGCATTAGCATTAATTGTTCAATAAAAATAGAATCACCGTGCGCCATTATCAGGTTATTCCTGTTTGTCTACACTTGATTAGACGTTCCGGCGATCGGTTTGGACAAGGGTTCAGACAACATCAGTCCAGCAACTGAAACGCGACAAAAACAATACACAGCAAAGCGCCGACAACCGGCATCAACAATCCCGGCAACCCCCTGTTCTTTTCACGTATATTTATCGCCAGCAGTGATAGGTTCACCAGCGTAAACACAAAAAGTATCAAGGTGCTAGTAACCTTGGCCAACGCCGTAATCGGCAACCACAACGCAAAGCCAATCACCAGCACTCCCGTCAATAAAGTAGCATTTAAAGGTGTGCGGGTAAGCGGGCTAACGGATCCGAGCAAGGCGGGCGCCAGCCTGCGGCAGGCCATACCGTAAAGCACCCTTGAGGCCATAATGATCTGTACCAATGCCCCATTGACTACCGCAATCATGCCGATAACCGCGATAATTTGCGGCGGTATACTACTGGTGCGCTCAATCAACAGCACCAGCGGAGCGTCCGATTGCGCCAACTCGTCCACCGGCAATGACAGAATAGCAACCAAGGCCACACTCGCGTAGAGCAGCACTGTCACCACCAACGCAATGGCAATTCCAAGCGGCAGACTGCGCTCCACATTTTTTACCTCCTCGGCCATATTTACCATGTCCTCAAAGCCGATAAACGCGTAGAACGCCAGGAAGGCACCGCTGGTAACGGCAATAATTTGGGTGCGGTTAAACGATGGGATAAGTTCTTGCCAACGGGTGTCGAGTTCGGCCAGGTTATCGCCGCCGGCCACCAGTACAATCAATAAGCCAATGGTCTCCAGCAGGGTGGTGGTTACCGCGACAGCAACGGACTGCTTCACCCCCCAGCAAGCGAGTGCCGTTAAGGCAATAATCAATACGACTATGCTGAGCCCTTTTGAGACGGCGGCAAATAGATCAAAATAACCGGTGAATCCGCTGGCAAGTGTCGCCGCCGAAACCGTACCGCCGAAGACGATGGCGTATCCGGCGAGCGTTGATAGCAGCTTACTGTGAAACCCCTCCTGGATATAAACCGCCTCTCCAGCGCTATACGGAAACCGCCGGACCAGCCGTGAATAGGAATAGGCGCTGAAGCTGACGATGATTCCAGACAGCAGGAAAGCGGCCGGCGTGCCCATGCCGCTAGCGCCCGCCACCTTGCCCAGCAATACATAGATTCCGGCGCCGAGAATCGTGCCTATGCCGAAAAAGGTAATTTCCGCCAGGGAGAGTGAGCGAAGCAGCTGGTGCCGGGAAGCCATTAGCGAAGTATACGGTTTATCGTCCCTTGCACCGCAAGGTTAATCTATGGCTTGATTGATCCTGGTCAGGTTGTTTGAACGATAAGCGGCTGTTCCGTTACTCTCTGAGCATGGCGTTCAGGTTATCCACCACTTCCGCCCAGTCGGCGTCCTCTTCAACAGCCTGTTTTAGAAAAGCCGCCTGTGACGGCGTCCAAAAACCGGCATCATACAACGCCAGGTTGTCGGGTATGGTATGGCAGTCATCGATAAACGCCTCAATGTCCTCGTCGGAACTGTCCAGCCCCAGTTGATCGAAGAGCGCGTTGATCGTGTGCGCGGGCGATTCCATAACTTTCTCCCGTTATTTTAAAGAATCGGGCTGCCGGTTGGGCGCCGCCAGTAATTAACAACATCACCTACAAGTATGGCAATGCCTGCCGGGAATTCCAGCGCCTATGGCCGCTGAGCCGTCAGTATCACCTTGAAGGAGTACTAGCAACGGACGAAAAGCCCGTCTCTATTCTCTACCGCACCCTTGAGTTCCAGCGAAACCAATTGTTGGTTGACCTCGACTATTGTCAGGCGCGTTCTCTCGATAAGGCTATCGAAATCAACCGGATCGAAACCCATAGCCTTGAGAACGACTTGCTCCAATTCCGTAAAATCCGATGGCACGCAGGCATTGATCTCTTCTCCTTTATAGGCCAGCAGGCCTCCCAACTCCTGCACAATATCTTCACCGGTTTCCACTAGTTTGGCGCCCTCTCGGATAAGGTGATGGCAACCTCTGCTCATCGGGTTGTGAATAGAGCCGGGGATGGCGAAAACCTCACGGCCCTGATGCATGGCTTCTCTGGCCGTGATAAGCGAACCGCTCCTAATCGCAGCCTCCACAACCAGCACCCCAATGCTCATACCGCTGATAATTCTGTTGCGTCTGGGAAAATTTTCCGCGATGGGCTGAGTGCCGGGCAGAAATTCGGAGACCACAGCGCCATTACCGGCCACTATGGCCGCTTCCAGGGTCTTGTGTTGCTTTGGATAGACGATATCTATGCCGCTTCCCGTCACCGCTATGGTTTTGCCCGCATCCAGCGCGCCTGAGTGAGCCTGAGCGTCGATGCCCAGCGCCATACCGCTGGTGATAACGAATCCGTTGGCCGCCAGAAAGCGTGAAAAATCCTTTGCGGTAGCAATACCTGACTTGGTTGGTCGCCTGCTTCCGACAATGCCTAGCTGCGGCAAGCTTAAGGCCTCCGCGTTGCCCCTTACAAATAACACCGGAGGAGGCGAACTTATCTCTTTGAGCAGCGCCGGATATCGGCTGTCGGTGAATGGCAGTACTTCGGCCTGGTGTTGGAGCAGTATCTCGCGCTGGTCCTCCACGAGATTCAGCACACTATCGGGCGCTTCCCGGAAGCTTCTCAAGGACGCCTGCCAAGCGGCATCAAGCTTATCGCCCGTGGAACGCGGCTCGGCGTCGAGAATAACCGAAAACGAACCCAGCTTCTGCAGCAAGCGCTGCTGAACGGCTAGCGTAAAACCGGTGAGATTTTGCACTATCAGTGCGGCTTCCGCTTCCCTGTCCACAGGTTCTCCTTGCGTTTAACGCCACATAACCAGGTTTGTATTTACTCTAGCACAATACAAAAAAGCCGCGGAACAGGCCGCGGCTTTACAATCGACTTTTCCGGCTAGGGATTCATAACCTTGTCGTTTACCGCCAGCGGCCGATCGGCCTCCAGCACCAATCCGTAGCTCATTTTTTCGAACGTTCGAAACACCATCAGCAGGCCGGAGCGCTCATCCGGTAGCTTAATCCGCCCGCCCTCTACGCGATCGGTAACCGTTTCGCCCAGCTTGTAGATGGCCAGCACATTGCCAACCTCCAGACCCTCGCGTTGTCCGAGGTTTACCGCAACCACATCCAACCGGCCCACCTGTGAAACGCCGCCTTCCACCGCCAGAATTACGCCTTCAACGCCGTTTTCCGGAGCGCTGGGGTAGAAGATAGAATCGATACGGCGCTCTTCATGGGGCAACAGACGGTCGCCGATACGAATCTCTTCCTCTGACCGGGTGGTTCCAAGGGTCGCCACCTCGCCGTTAACCCGCTTAATCTTGGCCGCGCCCACGTCCTTCGCGCGAATGCCCAGCACCTCCCTGGTTTCCGGGTCTCTGTATTCGTCGCCGATGCGGTAGACGCCATAGGCATTAGTTTCGCCAAATTCGCCGCGGGCGTAGAAATCATCCCCTTCACCGGTCAGCAGGCGTCGCTCACTTCCGGCAACCACATAGGGAATTCCTTCCAGGTCATCGTCGTCCAGCACCTGGTTGCGTGACAGGAAGCTGTTAACGACATCCAGCGGGATAGCCGAAATCGCATCGCCATGCGGCAACTCTTTAATCTGCGGCGTCAGTTTTACGTTGCGATTTCGCTCCAGCGTCAGGCGCGGCTTGCCGTCCAGGTACACCATCTTGATTACATCGCCGGGGTATATCAAGTGTGGATTCTTAATCTGCGGGTTGACATACCAGATTTCCGGCCACAACCAGGGGTCCTTAAGAAAGTGGTCCGAGATATCCCAAAGGGTATCACCACGCTGAACGGTATAGCGCTCGGGAATATCATCGTTAAAAGGCGAGTGGTCTGCTGCTATAGAGGACAACGCGATCAGTCCTGCCCCAAGCAATGCCAGCAATATTTTTTTCATTTTGGCCATCCTGTGTGATTTGCCGATGGTGTTATACTTGCTATATCGATGGTTATTATTATCCAAAACCTTCAGTTACGCCTAATGTTAGCAGTGGTTTACGGCATTTTGCTAGAAGCTCGTCACATTCGATATGTCTATTTTAACAATTCTTGAATTTCCGGACCCAAAACTCCGCACAGTCGCCGCCCCTGTCAAGCAGGTGGATGACCGCATCAAAAAGCTGGTGGATGACATGCTGGAAACCATGTATGACGCCAACGGCATAGGCCTTGCCGCCACCCAGGTGGACGTGCACGAACAGGTGATAGTGATGGACATTTCGGAAGAGCGCAATGACCCGTGGGTTTTCATCAATCCCGAAGTGGAAATACTCGACGAAAGCACCAAACGCCCCTGGGAGGAAGGTTGCCTTTCCGTCCCAGGCTTTTACGAGTTTGTGGAACGTCCCGAGTTCGTCAAGGTGCGCGCCCTCGACCGCGACGGCAATGCCATGGAATTCGAACCCGACGGACTAATGGCGGTTTGTATTCAACACGAAATGGACCACCTCAACGGAAAGTTGTTCGTGGACTATCTATCTCCGCTGAAAAGACAGAGGATTCGCAAAAAGCTTGAAAAGCTCAGCCGACAACACGCATAACCCATCGAAAAACAAAGCTGGCCTGCGCGTTGTCTTCGCCGGCACACCTGATTTCGCCGCACACCACCTGGACGCGCTGCTGCAAGCGCAACGCTCGGCAGATAACCGCTGCAAGATTGAACTCGCAGCGGTATACACCCAACCAGACCGCCCGGCGGGGCGCGGCAAGAAACTGACGCCAAGTCCGGTAAAGCAGTTGGCGATTGAGCACAAACTACCCGTCTGCCAGCCTGAAACCCTTAAAACTGCTGACGAGCAAGCGTTGCTGGCTGAATTCAGTCCCGATGTGATGGTGGTCGTTGCCTACGGCCAAATCCTCCCCAAAGCAGTGCTGGACATCCCAAGGCTGGGCTGCATTAATGTTCACGCCTCGCTGCTGCCCCGCTGGCGGGGAGCAGCCCCTATTCAAAGGGCACTGGAAGCCGGCGATCAGCAGACCGGCGTTACCATCATGCAAATGGATGAAGGGCTGGATACCGGGGATATGCTTGCCAAGCGAGCCTGCGACATTGTTGACACGGACACCGCGGCGAGCCTGCATGAAAAGCTCGCCTCTATCGGGACCGAAGCCTTAATAGATGTTTTAAATCAATTGTCGGCTAACACTGTCCAGCCAGTTGCGCAAGACGATGCGCTTAGTACCTATGCGGCGAAAATTGCCAAGCAGGAGGCGATGATCGACTGGCGTCTCAGCGCCAACGACCTAGCGAGGAAAATCCGCGCGTTTAATCCATTTCCAATCGCATTTAGTCTTATCTCCGGCGAACGAGTGCGCATCTGGCAAGCAAATGTCGTTAAATCACCCCTTTCTGCATCCCCAGGAACCATTGCATCCAGCGCAGACGGCGGCATTGTGGTCGCCTGCGGCACGGATGCCTTGCAACTAACGGAACTTCAGCTTCCCGGAAGAAACCCTTTGCCGGCTGCTGAGATATTGAAATCAAGAGGCCAGCTTTTTCACCCCGGCAATGCCTTTGAGTGCCGGGCACCGGCACAGCAGCAAGAAGGCGATAGTTGAACACCCGTGCAGCAGCCGCCCGTGTTATCGCGGGCGTTATTGACAACCGGGGATCCCTGGCCAGCCTAGTTCCCCTTTATTTAAGCAGAATCGCGGACCCGGATCGCGCCCTCTTCCAAGATTTCTGTTACGGCACCTTGCGCTGGTATCCGAAGATCGAGGTTATTCTCAAGCAGCTGCTCAGCAAACCACTCAAAACCCGCGACAGTGATTTGCAGGGGTTGCTGGCGGTGGGGATTTATCAAATTACTGAAACCCGGATACCGGATCACGCGGCCATTAACGAGACGGTAGCCGCTGCCGCGAAGCTGCAAAAGGGCTGGGCCAAAGCGCTGTTAAACGGCGTGTTGAGAAACTTCCTGCGGCAACAGGACACACTGCTGCCGCGCCTGTCCGGTAACAGCCAGTTTACCACCGCCCACCCGCAATGGTTGTTGGAAATCTGGCAACGCGACTTTCCCTCCTATTGCCAACAAATTATTTTAGGTAACAATCAAAGGCCGCCGATGACGCTCAGGGTCAACCGCCTGAAGAGCTGTCGCGACGACTTTATTCAAAGACTTGCGAACCAAGGCGTTACCTCCCAGCCAACGCCGTTCAGTGCATCCGGTGTGACCTTATCCGAGCCAACCGACGTCAAGGCTCTTGAAGGCTTTTCGGAAGGTTGCGTCAGTGTGCAGGATGAAGCGGCGCAATTGGCGGCTTGTCTGCTGGAACCCGCGCCGGGCGATTATATTCTTGATGCTTGCTGTGCGCCGGGAGGCAAGACCTGCCATCTTCTCGAACTCACCGCCGACCGGGCGGATGTACTGGCGCTGGATATTGATTCCGGGCGGCTGGCCAGGGTAAAGGAGAACCTTGAGCGGTTATCCTTATCAGCCAAAATTCGCGCGGCCGATGCCCTGGAAACCACCAGTTGGTGGGATGGAAAATTGTTTGACCGCATTTTGCTGGACGCACCCTGTTCGGCAACCGGCGTTATCCGACGCCACCCGGACATCAAATTACTGCGTCGCCCTGAAGATGCTGATAAGCTAGCAGCGCGTCAGCTGGCAATGCTAACAGCGCTTTGGCCGACGCTCCGCGACGGAGGTTTGATGCTCTACGCCACCTGCTCAACACTGCCTCAGGAAAACGATCAGGTAATCGACGCCTTTGTGGAACTGACGCCCGAAGCCGCAGTTTTACCCGTCAACGCAAACTGGGGAATAGCCACGGAGTCGGGGCGACAGTTGTTTCCGCAACCGGGCGGCAACGACGGATTTTACTACGCAAAACTGCAAAAACGGCCGATAGATTAAGAACAACATAGCAGGCAGACGATGAACATAATCATTATTGGCGGCGGACAGGTGGGCGGTTCACTCGCCATGGTGCTGGCCGGGGAAGCCAACAATATTACCGTGATAGACACCGACCCCAGCCGGCTGCAGGAGTTGCAGGACCGGCTCGATATCCGCACCGTCAACGGCACCGGATGTCACCCGGGAATCTTGATGCGCGCCAGCATAGAGGACGCGGATATGGTGATTGCGCTGACCAACAGCGATGAAATCAACATGCTGGCGTGTCAAGTTGCCCATACGCTGTTTCGCACACCGACAAAGATTGCTCGAGTCCGTTCGCAGAACTATCTGGTTGCCGAATTCAAGGACAAACTCTTTAACGATAACAATGTGCCTGTGGATTACCTGATTACCCCGGAACAGGTGGTGACCGACCATATCTACCGGTTGATAAAACAACCCGGCTCGCTGCAGGTACTGGATTTTGCGGATGGCAAACTCCAGTTGGTTGCAGTGAAAGCTTTCCGTGACGGTCCGCTGGTCGGCAATGAGTTGCGATCACTGCACGAGCATATGCCAAAAGTGGATGCCAGGGTAGCTGCTATCTACCGGCGCGACCACTCCATAGTCCCTGAGGGAAGCACCGTAATCGAAGAGGGGGACGAAGTTTTCTTCATCGCCAGCAAAGAGCATATTCGCACCGTAATGGGAGAGCTGCGCCAGTTGGAAAACCCCTATAAGAGGGTTATTGTTGTCGGCGGCGGCAATATCGGCTTCCGACTGGCGAGAAAGATAGAAAACGCCTACAGCGTAAAGGTTATTGATTTCTCGCAAAAGCGATGCGATTACATCGCCGAGCGTCTGGACAGCACCATTGTGTTAAACGGCTCGGCCACCGACCAGGAGTTGTTGCTGCAGGAGAATATCGATCAGAGCGACGTTTTCATCGCGGTAACCAATGACGACGAGGTCAACATCATGGCTTCGCTGTTGGCCAAACGCCTGGGCGCCAGAAAAGTCATGACCCTGATCAGCAATCCTGTCTACGCCGATCTGGTGCAGGGTGAAGGGATCGATGTCGCCATCTCACCGCAACAGGCAACCACCAGCTCCATCCTCAGGCACGTTAGAAAAGGCGACACAGTCAGTGCACACTCTCTCCGTCGAGGCGCAGCTGAGGCCATGGAGATAGTTGTTCATGGAGATGAGAAATCATCCAAGGTGGTGGGCCGGCGCGTGGCGGACATCAAGTCTCCCCCCGGCTCAACTATGGCCGCTATCGTCAGAGACGGAAAAGTCATACCTGTGCATGGCGATACGGTAGTGCAAAGCGACGATCACTGCATCGTGTTCGTGGTGGACAAAAAACACCAAAAAGAAGTCGAGCAGTTATTTCAAGTCGGCTATACATTTTTTTAGTTCCAGATAGGAGCTGGCATGCGGGCATCTGCCGTTTCAAGAATCTTGGGTTTAATGCTGATGATCTTCAGCTTTACCTTGCTGGTTCCAATTCCCGTGGCATTTTTATATGGGGAGGCGACACAACAGGGTTTCTTCATTTCATTTGCGCTGGCGTTTTCGCTTGGCGTCATCCTGTGGCTGCCCTTTAGCCGCGAGCAACCCGCATTGAAAACACGAGACGGTTTTATTGTCACGGTACTTTTCTGGTTGGTGCTGGGCCTGGCCGGCGCACTGCCTTTCGTGCTGGTTGACGAAATCGCCATGTCATTTACCGACGCCGCGTTCGAGTCTATCTCCGGACTCACCACCACCGGTGCGACGGTTATCACCGGGCTGGACCAACTACCCAAATCGATTCTCTACTACCGTCAGCAGTTACAGTGGCTGGGCGGCATTGGTATCGTGGTTATCGCCCTGGCAATCATGCCAATGCTGGGGATTGGCGGTATGCAGTTGTACCGTGCCGAAACCCCCGGGCCGGTTAAGGACAATAAACTCACACCCAGGATTACCGAAACCGCCAAGGTGTTGTTTGCCATATACGTATCCCTGACGGTTGCCTGCTTGGCCGCTTATTGGGCGGCGGGCATGAGCTTGTTCGACGCGGTCAGCCACAGTTTTTCCACGGTGGCGATTGGCGGATTTTCAACCCATGACGCCAGCATAGGTTACTTTGACAGCCCGCTTATCTCCTCAATCTGTATGGTTTTCATGATTCTGGCGGGCATGAACTTTGCGCTGCATTTCGTCGCCTGGAATCGAAAAACCCTGGTTTTTTACCAGCGCGATGCCGAGGCCAAATTTTATATCTCCATGATCGCCGTGGGGCTAGTTATCGTGTGCGGTTTCCTGGCATTCAGCGGCATTTACGGCCCCTTGGAGAGCATCCATCACGGTGCATTTCAACTCGTTTCTATCCTGACGACAACCGGTTTTGCCACCGCGCCCTTCGCCGAATGGCCTGCCTTTCTGCCCTTCTTTCTTATCTTTCTGTCTTTCTTCGGCGCCTGTGCGGGATCAACCGGCGGCGGCATTAAAGCCGGCCGTATGATGATTATGGCCAAACAGGGCATGCGGGAAATCTACCGGCTGATTCACCCAAATGTTGTATACCCCATTAAAGTCAGACACCGAGTGGTATCCGAGCGTGTTGCTGACGCCGTCTGGGCATTTTTCGGCGTATACCTGGCGGTGTTTTACGCCCTGGTGTTGTTGCTGTTAGCGTCGGGCCTGGACTATGTCACGGCCTGGTCCGCGACAACCGCCTCGCTCAACAATCTGGGTCCGGGCCTCGGCAAGGTGGCGGAGCATTACAGCGATATCAGTTGGTTTGCCAAGTGGGTGCTGAGCTTTGGTATGCTATTGGGCCGGCTGGAAATTTTTACCCTGGTGGTGGTGATGACACCCATGTTTTGGCGGCGTTAGGGCACTAATGTCTATCGCGGATGGCCTAGAGAAGATGCTGGCGGCCGGCCAGGATTCCGCGATGCTGAGGTTTGGGCTCGGCAGCGCCTATTTCAACGAAAAGGCTTACCAAAAAGCAATACCCCACCTGAAATCCTGTATCGAGCAGGACGCGGACTACTCGGCGGCTTATAAGCTACTCGGCAGAAGCCTGATAGCCACGGGGGCAAACGAGGACGCCCGGGGCTATCTTGAGAAAGGATTGATGATCGCCCATGCCAAAGGCGACAAGCAAACGGAAAAAGAAATATCAGTTTTTCTGAAACGACTCCAAAGCCGATCGGAATAAATTGGGCATACTTTTCTAGGTCGGTGGCGAATCGCCTGGGGAAGTGCCTTTGCAGACACGCTGTAAACCCATCCCTGGGAGCTCGACACCCGCTTCCCTGCGGGTGACGGTCTGCAAAGGCACTTCCCCAGGCAATTCTACAGATCTACCGCTCTACTACTTAAGAGGGTGCTTTTGCCACAAAAGCAGTACGGCGGTTGGTTTGAAGGTTGGGGTCGGGTAAGGGTTTCGGAACCTTCGCCGGCAGGGGCCGATATTTGCTCCTGCAATATCGGCATTTCCGCCATCCTTGGCGGTCAAGCCGGCGCAGAGCTTACGACCTCCAAGGATGGAGGAAGTGTCGCAAATTGCCGGGAGCAATTGTGACCAGGGACGTATTCACAGCGTGTTCCGAAGCCCTTACCCGACCACGGCCGCCACCGACCTGTAAAAAGTATGCCCAATTTACTTCGGACCGCAGCGTCAAACGACTCAACAACTACACCTCAGCCGCCACCTGTTAGTCCGTCAGCCGGCGGGCCTCGAAATAGGCTTCCTCCGAAATATTGTGGTATTCCGCCGCCTGCTCTTGGAAAGCCTGCTGAGACTCGTATATCTTTTTGAACAGCGGGTCCTCCGCGGCGATTTCTTCTTTTACCTGCTCGCTGATTCTGGCCAGCTCCTGCAGCACATCGTCGGGCAAGCGGCGAACTTGTACGCCATGTTCATTAACCAGCTGCTCAAGCGCCGTATTGTTGCGCGCCGTATATTCATCCAGCATATCCTGGTTGACCGCGCGGGCGGCGGACGCGACGATTTGCTGCAGGTCTTTGGGCAGGGAATCGTAAGCCGCTTTATTAACAATCAATTCGAGCGTGGGGCCCGGCTCGTGCCAGCCTGGGTAATAGTAGTATTTGGCGACCTGGTGCAAACCAAACGCCAGATCATTGAACGGCCCGACCCACTCGGTAGCGTCGATCACCCCGGTTTGCATAGACGTATAGAGTTCGCCGCCGGGAATATTAACCGCCTCGCCCCCGGCGCGGTTAAATACCTCGCCCCCCAACCCGGGAATGCGCATGATCAACCCCTGGAGGTCCTGCAGCGAATTGATCTCACGATTGAACCATCCCGCCATCTGCACGCCGGTATTGCCGGCGGCAAACGGAACCAGGTTGAAGGGCGCGTAAACTTCTCGCCACAACGCCATACCCTCGCCATAATGCAGCCAGCCGTTCATTTCCTGGGCATTTAAACCAAATGGAACCGAGGTAAAAAATGACGCGGCTTTAATTTTTCCCGTCCAATAGTAGGCTGCGCCGTGGCCCATTTCCGCCGTGCCTTGGGATACCGCGTCAAACACTTCCAGCGCGGGAACCATTTGCCCGGCGCCGAAGACTTTAACCTGCAGCCGGCCGTTGCTCATCTCGCCGACCATTTTGGCGAAGTTTTCCGGCGCCTCGCCGAGCCCCGGGTAATTTTTCGGCCAGGTGGTTACCAACTTCCATTTAAACGTCTGCTCAGGCGTTGCCGATGCATGGCCGCCGCTATCAGCCGGGCGCTCGCCGCAACCGAGAAAAGCCAACAATAGGCCGAGTAGCGCAATCTTTTTTATCATGGGAGTTGTCCTTGTTTAAACCGGCTCTAATTTAGCGAAGGAAAGCACCAGCCACTTGCTGCCTTCGCTGTCGAAGTTAACCTGAACCCTGGCTTGGGGGCCATTTCCCTCAAAGTTGAGGATTGTGCCCTCGCCAAAAATATTGTGCATCACGCGCTGCCCCAGATCAAAACCTGTTCCCGAGCCCTGGTCGCTGAACAAGGCTGACGAACCTCCGGCGTAACTTGTCGGCCTGCGCACTTGATTGCTTAGCCGAACCTCTTCGACCAGCTCGGCGGGAATATCCCGCACAAAGCGCGACACGGCGTTGTAATTGTCCTTGCCGTACAGCTGGCGGCATTCAGCGAAGCTGAGGAACAGTTTTTCCATGGCGCGGGTAACGCCGACATACGCCAACCGCCGCTCCTCCTCGAGCCGGCCCGGCTCATCGCCGGACATCCGGTGGGGGAACAGGTTTTCTTCCATCCCGGCCATAAAAACCAACGGGAATTCCAGGCCCTTTGCCGAGTGAAGCGTCATTAGCTGAATCGCATCCTGGTCGCTGTCGGCCTGCCTTTCGCCCGCGTTGAGCATCGCTTCGCTGAGAAACTGCGGCAAGGCCGGTCGCTCGGGATCTTCGGCGGAGAATTCACGGCAGGCGCTGACCAGTTCGGCGAGGTTCTCTTTGCGCGCCTGCCCCCGCTCGCCCTTCTCACGCCCGTGAAACGCCATCAGATCGGTTCTCTGCAGCATGGCTTCAACCTGCTCGTGTAAAGGCAGCCCTTCCACCTCCTGCTGCAAGCCGTCAACCAACTGCAAGAACCCATTGATCGCCGTGGCGGCGCGGCTGGGAAAAAGCTTCTCCGCGACCGCCTTTTCCGCAGCGTGCCAAAGACTCATCCCTTCATCCCGCGCCAATTGTCGAAGCGTTAATGCGGACTTCTCACCAATCCCCCGGGTTGGCGTATTGATAACCCGCTCAAACGCCGCGTCGTCTTGCCGGTTTGTCAACAGGCGCAGGTAAGCCAGAGCGTTGCGAATTTCCATGCGTTCGTAGAACTTGTGGCCGCCGTAAATACGATAGGGGAGTTGCGCTCTAATCAGAGCATCTTCCAACACCCGCGACTGCGCGTTGGAGCGGTACAACACACCGATGTCGCTCCACCTATTGCCCTTGTTTGCCCACTGCTTAGCTTGTTCGGTAATAAACCTGGCTTCATCCTGTTCATTGAATGCAGCGTACAGAGAAATGGGTTCACCGTCCGGTCCTTCCGTCCAGAGGTTTTTACCCAGTCGATCACCGTTTTTTGCAATCACCGCGTTGGCGGCCTGCAAAATATTCTGCGTTGAGCGGTAATTCTGCTCCAGGCGAACCGTTTTTACGTCCGGAAAGTCGCAATTAAAATTGAGAATATTCTCGATTCGGGCACCGCGCCAACCGTAAATCGACTGGTCGTCGTCGCCTACCACGGTGACCCTGCTGTCCTTGCCCGCCAAGACTCTTAGCCAGGCGTACTGGACGCTATTGGTATCCTGAAACTCGTCCACCAGAATGTGCCGGAATCGCTGCTGGTAATGTTGCAGCAACTCGGGTTTATTCAGCCACAACTCATGGGCGCGCAGCAGCAGTTCCCCGAAATCGACCATCCCGCCACGCTCACAGCTCTCCTCGTAGGCGGCGTACAGCCGGTGCATGGTCCGGTGAAACGGATCCTGGCTGGCTTGCAGATGGCGGGCTCGCAAACCTTCGTCCTTCTGCGCGTTGATAAACCACTGGGTCTGTTTTACCGGCCAGCGGCTGTCGTCTATGTCCAGCGCCTGGTACAACCGCTTGATAACCCGCGTCTGATCGTCGCTATCCAGTATTTGGAAATTATCCGGCAACCCGGCGTCTCGGTTGTGGGTTTGTAACAAGCGGTGTGCCAAACCGTGGAAAGTACCCACCCACATGCCGCCGACGGGAACGCCCAGCAGCCTTTCGATGCGCTGGCGCATTTCCCGGGCGGCCTTGTTGGTAAAGGTCACCGCCAATATGCTGAACGGTGACACCTGCTCCACTTCAACCAGCCATGAGATTCGATGCACCAGCGCACGGGTTTTGCCGCTACCCGCCCCCGCCAACACCAGCAGGTGGCTATCCGCGCTGGTAACCGCCTCTCGCTGTGCGGGATTTAATGTGCCAATGATTTCTGTGACATCCATAGCTTAGCGATTCTACCAAATAGGCAGGTGAATGTTGGGTAATAAATTAAATAAAACAAGTATCCATCAGCGCTGCTGGGGAGACCGAAAAAGTTTGGCAATAGCAGTTTTGTTTTTGGGTGAAATCTTGATGATGGGCCGTCGTGCTGGCAAGGGTCTGGGACACGCCGTAAACCCATCCCTGGGGGCTCGGCGCTGGCATCCCTGCCAGCGACGGTCCCAGACCCTTACCACCACGACTTTTAGCGGCATCACGAGCTTGTCCTTTCTTTTCAAAAGACAAAATAACAATGTGAAAATAGTGTTTCGGCACCTGATATCGAAGGGCTTGGGGCACAGGGTTTCAAAACCGTCGTCGGCAGGGATGCCGACGTCGAGCCCCCATGGATGGGTTCACGGCGTGTTTTGAAACCCTGTGCCCCAAGCCCGACAGCGGGCTCTAATGCAAGCTTAAGCTAGCCCTTGTAACTAACCAGCGCCCTAAACGCGAAGTTCTGCAGTCGGTGCTTTACGGCCCCGTCACCGGTACTGTATTTTCGCGCGTTAAAGTTGAGGAAAATCAGACGCACCCGCAGATCGCCCTCGGAATTCTCTAGAACAAAATCACGGGGTTCCCGGCTGATATCCTTTTCCACTTCAGCATCGAAGTAAGCCTGCACGTCAAACACCAGCTCCCCGTGGCCGGCGACCGCAATACTCAGTCGACCCTTTTCGTATGTTGCGGAGATAACCTCATCCGCCTGCCATCGACCGCGCCACACCCTATTGCCCGAACAGCCGTTGTTAAAGCAGTGCACATGTTGCTGCGGTATCAGGTAATCAAAACCGGAAACGTCGAGCGCACCCACAATCGACTGTCCACGCAAATTGATCATCTCCAAATGCCTACCCTGTCGCCGTTCATAGTGGCTGATATAGGCAAACCCCATCTCTTTGGTCAATTCCTGGGGGGTGCGAGCAGGGTGCTGCTTGTCCGACATCGGCAGCCAAGGCCCTATGCGGCCCAGTTTGTTGCGCCTCTGTAAAAACGTCAAAATGGAGCTGATGCTTTTTCTATCGCCAAATGAAACGACCTCTGGCGCCCTGGAAATTTTCCCCTCCACCAGAATGCCGTTTACCATCAGCAGGGTTTCCAGCCTGCTTAGCTGACTGCGCTCCGCCACCCTGGGTGCACTAAATGGCCCCAATGCCGCAACCACCAACATTATTGCCAGAAGCCCGGTAATCATTTTGAGCGGCGGCTTTTTAATGCTGTAGCCCAACGCCAAAACACCAAACCAGACAACTGACAACACCACCACATAGCGCTGCTCGGTCACGCCATACTGGTCGATTCGCTGGTATATGGACAATGCTTGCATTACCACCGGCACAAACAACGCCGGAAAGAAAAACCTGTGGACTAGCCGCAACAAGGGTCCGCCAGTGTCCCGCAGTGGCCAGCCCGCCAAGTAAGTCAGAACCCCAAGGCCACCGAACGCCGTGACCATATAGGAGAGCTGCCCGCGGGGTAGTTCCTGCACCATTGCTATCTTGATGAAATAGGCGTACAGAATCAGCATATAGACCGCAATCAGCGGCGCCAAAACCCAGTTCAATATAAACGCCAGTTGCGGTGGTGCGTGGCAGTCCTGCTCGCGGTATTGGTAGCGCTCCGGCACCCACGACAATGCGTAAAGGGGCGCAAACACCATTAGTGCAAAGCTCCAAAGGTCGGCGTAAAACTCACCTGCTACATTCACGCCGAACAGGTAATCAACACTGGCCAACGCTGCCGATATTCCCGCTCCCCAGAGCAGCCCGGCCAGGATTGACACGGCAGCGCCCTGCCAAACCTGGCTGTTGTAAAACCAGAATGAAAGATCGTCTCCATCATTCAGGTAAGGCGCTGCGGAAATACCGAGCAGCAGCGCCGGGACCATCAGCGCCAACATCCAAAGTAGCGAGAAACCCGTCTCCAGAAAAACCACAAGTATCAGGATCGCGAATACGCCGAAACCCAGAGCGTGCTGAGATACCGCCCCCCAGCCATTGCCTTCCGAAAATAGCCTCGCCAATACAAACCAGAAAAAACCGTAGGCCGATATCACCATCAATCGGCCAAACAAATCCGCCTTTTCGGTTATATCAATGAAGTCGTGAATGCTGAGCACCAGCAGCACAAACAGCGCCAGGCTGCAAAGTGTCGACAACGGAAAGCGGCGAATGGTCCTTTTCAGCTCATCGAGCGGGATGATTTTTTTGAGATACACGCCCATACCTTCAGCCAAGGCGTTGTCAGGTTTCCTGAGAAGAATGAACGCCTTCGGTTTAAAAAATATATTTTGGCCATTCTACGATGCCGGCCCAATCCTCGCTTGCCATAGTAAGCCTAGTGATCGAAACCGGATTCGCATTCCCAGCGAATCCTGGTTTCATTTGCGTTATTGGACCGACGGAAAGCAAGCGCGTGCGCCGCCGCCGTTAATTTCAACGGATCCGCATCTTCTAAATATAACGGTTGATCTGTTAAAAATCTTAAATATTTTCCAATTGTAATAAAAACATCCTTTAATTTTTTTCCAAACTCCGCCACACTACCGGTTATCTCACTGACAGGAGGGTTCAAAAGCCACAGACAAACAAGCAAAAAGCCATTAAGTATCTCCAGTTTTAATGTTGTATTTTTAATTACCGATAAAGGAACTGTTAATTATGGCGAGAAAATCTCACTCAAGGCGCACGAATTATCACAAGCAACCTGAAGAGAGAAATTACAAAGATTCAAGAAGTAAAAGGAACCGGCAAAAAGACACAGCGGATATTGTCGACCTCAACTCCCGAGCCCAGCACCTCGGAACAGCCTATGCTCCCCAACGCTCTACCCAACCACTCCGCCCACGCAACGCAGCACAACACAAGTACATTACCGCGATTCTCAACCATTGCCTGACCTTCGGTCTGGGACCCGCCGGTACCGGCAAGAGTTATTGCGCAGGAGCGTTGGCCGCGGAAGCATTGGAGTCCGGCCAGGTGGAGCGGATTATCCTGACGCGTCCGGCTGTGGAAGCCGGAGAGAACCTTGGGTTCCTGCCCGGCGCTCTGGACGAAAAGTTCTCTGTCTACATAGACGCTTTTCGGGATATTCTCAACGAGAGGCTGGGGGCGGGCACAGTTGATTACTGCCTGCGCCACGGGCGGATCGTCGCCGCGCCACTGGCCTTTATGCGCGGCAAGACGTTCAACAACAAAACCTTTGTTATTCTCGATGAAGCTCAGAATACCACACCAATTCAAATGAAAATGTTTCTAACGCGAATCGGCGACGATTGCCGGGTAGTTATTAACGGCGACTTGCAGCAGAGTGATGTGCGCGGGGGCAACGGCCTGGCGGATGCATTGCAAAGAATGGAAGGCTTGCCCAGCGTTTATATTCACCATTTTCAGCGGGATGATATCGTCCGCAGCGGTTTGGTTCGTCACATAATTGACCGCTACGAGCACGAACCCGTCTAGTCTAACCAACAGGCGGGGCTTATGCCTATAGCCCCGTCAACGCACCAGGTTTGCGTGTAAAATTGGATGTTCAAAGTCCGACCATTTGGCTTTGACAGTTAAGCGTATACTGACCTCTTCCGCAGCCCTTCAAGGTAATCAATAAGCCCTCGCAAAGACGCTCTAAAAGGCGCGGTACTGTGGTAGGGTTTGGCGAGGCCTATGGCCCCTTGTAATGATGAAAGAATAAAATAGGCGCTCTGCTCGCAGTCGATACTATCTTTGAGAACACCCCTGGACTGGTCTCGTTTAAGCACGTTGAAGATCTGCGTTCTCCAGTCCTCTATGGTATTTTTTAACGCCTCGCAGATCCTTTCGTCCTGGGTGGCCATTTCATTTGCCAGATTGCAAAGCGGACAGCCGTAGGAAACCATTTTTTGATTATTCGCCGCCATCGCATACTCCAGTGACGACTTTAGCGTTTCAACGCTGGCACCTTCTTTCTTCAGCGGATTAATCCACATTTGGCGGATAGCTTTGTCAATAACTTCGTCAGCCACCGCTAAGCCCAACTCCGCCTTGGATTTAAAGTGGTGGTAAAAGGCGCCTTTGGTTAGCCCCGTTTTTGACAAAATATCATTGAGCCCGGTTGCTCTAAAACCATTTTCATGAATTTCAGCAGCCGCTACCTGCAAAATCGTTTGCCTGGTTGATTCGCTGGTCGCTTTATCTACATTAGCCATGGAAATGCCTCTAGTGAATACAGCGGATGGTTGACACAAGGGCGTTTGCCCGGATTTCGTTATTTAATCATACAAACCAGTATGGCACGTATTTAGAAGCAGTCAACTGCCACATTAGCCGCAGCGCGTTGACTGCTCCGTGCTTTAAATGCCATGTTCATTACCCTGGTTATTGTGCTTTGCGATCTTCATGGTTGACACGCGCATCCCTAAGATCGTCAACAGCAATAAGCGCACCGATAATGCCGGTTATAGCAGTCATTACATATACAATTAACATTACAATTTCTCCTTTTTTCCAGTGTGGGGACGCCAATCAGCACAGCACTAGCGACGACCCGCTTACAAATATACATACCAGTTGGTATGTGCAGACCAGTATGTATGTTTTTTGGCTGCCTGTCAACTCTTTTTTGAAAAAATCATACCGGTCGGTATGGCGGTGGGCAGATTCGCCAAGAAGCTAGCGTGACCCTTGTAAAACCCCCGATAACCGGGGAGGAGTTACTCTACCGTGACGGATTTGGCCAGGTTGCGCGGCTGATCAACATCGGTGCCCTTAACCAAAGCCACGTAATAAGACAGTAACTGCAAAGGCAGGGTGTAGATAATTGGTTCCAAGCTTTCCGGAACATGGGGAAGGTTTAATACGGTGATACCCGACTGGTTCTCGAACCCCGCATCCCGGTCGGCAAAAACAAACAGTTGCCCGCCGCGGGCTTCAACCTCATGCAGGTTGGACTTCAATTTTTCCAGCAACTCGTTGTTGGGCGCGACAGCGACGACCGGCATATCGCTATCGACCAATGCCAACGGCCCGTGCTTCAGCTCGCCGGAAGGGTAAGCTTCCGCGTGGATATAGGAAATTTCCTTTAACTTCAGCGCCCCTTCCATCGCAATGGGATAGACAATACCACGCCCCAGGAACAACGCGTGGTGTTTATCCGCAAAGCATTCAAAAACAGATTCTATGTCCCCATCCAGCTGCAGGGTTTGCTCGCAGAGCCCTGGCAGTTGATGCAGCGCCTCTACCAAGTCTCGCTCACGCTCGCCGGATAAACCGTTGAAGCGACCCAGCACGATACAAAATAACTGCAACGCAACTAGCTGGGTGGTGAACGCCTTGGTCGACGCCACACCGATTTCCGGGCCGGCATAGGTCATCAGTGCCAGATCCGATTCCCTTACCAGCGAGCTGTTGGGAACATTGCAAATGGTCAGGCTACCCACGTAGTTGCGCTCGTCGGCAATTTTTAACGCCGCCAGCGTATCGGCTGTTTCACCCGACTGTGAAATGCTGAGGAATAGCGTGCCCTCCGGAACCACCACATTGCGGTAGCGGTATTCGCTGGCAACTTCCACCTGGCAGGGAATGCCGACCCAATCCTCCAACCAGTAACGGGCTGTCAGCCCCGCATGGTAGCTGGTACCGCAGGCGACGATATGTACATTCCTGACTTTTGCGAACAATTTTTCAGCTTCGCTGCCAAACGCCTGAGGCAAAACACTTTTTTCACTGACTCGCCCTTGCAGAGTATGTTTAATAACCTCCGGCTGTTCAAAAATTTCCTTGAGCATATAGTGGCGGTAACCGCTTTTGTCCGCGCTGTCACCCCCATCTGTCAATACACTGATTTTCCGTTGCGCCGCGCGGCCCTGGCTATCTATGATCTGATAGCCATCCTTGGTCAATTCCACCAAATCGCCCTCTTCCAGGAACACGAAGCGGTCCGTCACCTGCCGCAGCGCCAGCTGGTCGGACGCCAGAAAATTCTCGCCAATACCAACGCCCAGTACCAGCGGGCTGCCACTGCGCGCTGCTACCATTACGCCGGGGAATTTGGGGCAGACAACCGCCACCGCATAAGCGCCCTCCAGCCGTTGGATAGCATTTTGCACCGCGTCCCTCAGCGTGTCCGCCGACGCCAGATAGTGGTCGATCAGATGCGCCACAACTTCGGTGTCTGTTTCTGAAGCGAACTGATAACCGGCAGCCATCAGCTCTTGCCTGAGCGCCTCGTGATTTTCAATAATGCCATTGTGAACCAAGGCCACATTCGCCGACTGATGGGGGTGCGCATTGGCCTGGGTGGGTTTGCCGTGTGTGGCCCAGCGGGTGTGGGCTATACCTTGAGCGCCGCCAATCCGATCCCGCGGCAGCGCCTCGTCCAGCGCCTGGACCTTGCCTACGGCCTTGGTAACTTGAATTTGCCCATCTTTATCAAGCAGGGCTAAACCGGCTGAATCATAGCCACGATATTCGAGCCTTCTCAACCCTTCCATCAGGATCTCCGTGACCTCCCGATTGGCGACTGCTCCGACAATTCCACACATGGCTTATATATGTCCTAACGGTTGTTTTTTTCGGGCCTCTGCCAACCCGGCACACTGGTTTGTTTGCTTCGTGTTAACGCCAATTCGTTATCTTTAACGTTCTTGCTGATGGCGGACCCGGCACCTACCGTAGCGCCTTTACCCACTTTTACCGGCGCCACAAGCGCTGTGTTGGAACCAATAAAAGCGTCGTCCTCGATTTCAGTATGGTGCTTGTTTACACCGTCGTAGTTACAGGTAATGGTGCCCGCACCAACATTGACGTTGCTGCCCAGAGTCGCGTCGCCCACATAGCTGAGGTGGTTAATTTTGCTGCCCTCGCCGACTACCGCCTTTTTGGTTTCAACAAAGTTACCCACTTTGGTATTGTTCGCCAATACGGTTCCGGGGCGTATCCGGGCAAAAGGACCTATCACGGCGTTGTCACCAATAGTTGCTTCTTCTATCAAAGAATTGGGTTTGATTTCCACATTATCGGCTATCTGGCAGTCTTTTATAAGAGTATTTGCCCCAATTGTGACATTGTTCCCCAACTGCACCTTGCCTTCGAAAACGCAATTCACATCGATGACCGTGTCACTCCCCGCCTGCAGTGCGCCGCGGCAATCAAAGCGTCGCGGATCGGCCAGGGTGACCCCCTGCTTCATCAGAGAGACGGCAGTTTGATACTGGAAGTACCTTTCCAGCTCAGCTAATTGCAACCGGTCGTTTATACCCTGAACTTCCTCCGAGTCAACCGGTTGTCGCGTTTCGATCGAAACGTCGGCGCGGTGGGCAATCGCTATCAAGTCGGTGAGATAGTACTCCCGTTGGGCGTTTTGGTTTTCGATGCCGGGCAACCAGTTCCTAAGCTGTTCAGTATTGACCGCTAGCACACCAGTGTTGACCTCTGTTATCCGTTGCTGCTCAGAACTGGCGTCTTTTTGCTCGACAATCGCCTCTGCCTGGCCTTGAGCATTTCTTATGATTCGCCCGTATCCGAAAGGGTCGGGCAGGTCAACCGTCAGCAACCCTAGGCTGTTCTCCTCCACCGCTTCGAGCAGTGAAACCAGTGTCTGCCGCCTGATAAGCGGCACGTCGCCATAGAGGACCAGCGTCTTGCCGCGATCCTGAAGGTGGGGCGCTGCCTGTAACACCGCATGGGCGGTTCCCAATTGCTGCGCCTGTTGGACATAGGTAATGTCGTTTCCGCAAACGGCTTCTTCGACACGTTCTATACCGTGTCCCGCAACCACGACAATCTTTGCGTCGGCAATACAGCGGGCGGTGTCGACGACATGTTGAAGCAGTGGTTTCCCGCCGAGCTTGTGCAGCACTTTAGGCAATGCAGACTTCATCCTGGTGCCTTGCCCGGCAGCAAGAATAACAATGTCTGTGGTCATTCCTTCCTCTCTGATCAGGGGATAATAGATAAGTTGTTTGCTATTAAACATAAAAAAAGGGTGGCTATGCCACCCTTTTTCCATTCAACTTGAAACCCTATTTGCG
The DNA here is from genome assembly GCA_028280905.1 of Porticoccaceae bacterium. GTDB lineage: Bacteria > Pseudomonadota > Gammaproteobacteria > Pseudomonadales > Porticoccaceae > JANQKW01. The sequence goes on along the minus strand of JANQKW010000151.1, from coordinate 9,470 downwards.
CATTTTCTTACGCAACTGCTCGATAGTCTGCAATTGTGCCGCAGCTTCAGCCAGTTGCGAGGCGGCCCTGGAGTAATCGAGTTCACCGCTCTGGTTCGCCAGACCGTGCTCGGCCTGTTTTCTTGCTTCCTCGGCCGCCGCTTCGTCTATATCATCCGCGCGGATCGCGGTGTCGGCCATAATGGTAATCACGTGGGGCTGCACTTCCAGGTATCCTCCGGAGAGGTAGTAAATCTCTTCCTCGCCGTCCTGCTTGGTGATACGCACCGGCCCGGGTTTCAAATCCGTCAGCAGCGGCGCGTGTCCATAGGTAATGCCCAACTCGCCCTGCGAACCGGTTGCGACTATCATTTCCACTAACCCGGAAAACAACGACTGGTCTGCGCTGACTATGTCACAATGAATCGTCATAGACATATTTTAGATCCTATCTGCTCAACCGTCGCCTAGAGATTTTTGGCCTTTTCCAGCACTTCTTCGATGCCGCCCACCATATAGAACGCCTGCTCCGGCAGCTGGTCATACTCGCCGTCCAGGATGCCACGGAAACCGGCGATGGTCTCCTTCAAGGGCACATACTTGCCGGGAGAACCGGTAAACACCTCCGCAACATGGAACGGCTGCGACAGGAAACGCTCGATTTTACGAGCGCGCGCCACGGTTTGCTTATCTTCCTCGGAAAGCTCGTCCATACCCAGAATGGCGATGATGTCCTTAAGCTCTTTGTAGCGCTGCAATACGGATTGCACGCCCCGCGCGACTTCATAGTGCTCCTGACCGATAATCAGCGGATCCAGCTGGCGCGATGTCGAATCGAGCGGATCGATTGCGGGGTAGATACCTTTCGCGGCAATATCTCGGCTCAACACAACGGTTGAATCCAGGTGCGCGAAGGTGGTGGCGGGGGAAGGGTCGGTCAAATCATCAGCCGGTACATAGACCGCCTGAACCGACGTAATAGAACCGGTTTTGGTGGAGGTGATGCGCTCCTGCAATACACCCATCTCCTCGGCCAGGGTAGGCTGGTAACCCACCGCTGACGGCATGCGGCCCAACAGTGCTGACACCTCGGTTCCCGCCAGCGTATAACGGTAGATGTTGTCGATAAACAGGAGTACGTCTTTACCTTCGTCACGGAATTTTTCCGCCATGGTCAAGCCGGTCAGACCAACGCGCAGTCGGTTTCCGGGGGGCTCGTTCATTTGGCCGTAAACCATGGCCACCTTGTCCAGTACGTTGGATTCTTTCATCTCGTAGTAGAAGTCGTTGCCTTCCCGGGTTCGCTCACCAACACCGGCGAATACCGAAAGGCCGCTGTGCTCTTTCGCGATATTGTTGATCAGCTCCATCATGTTTACGGTCTTGCCCACACCGGCGCCGCCAAACAACCCGACTTTACCGCCTTTGGCGAACGGGCAAACCAGGTCGATAACTTTAATGCCGGTTTCCAGCAATTCATCGGAAGCGGACAGTTCTTCGTAAGTGGGTGCTTCGCGGTGAATCGGCATGCGTTGCTGCTCCCCGATCGGCCCCTGCTCGTCGATGCTGTTCCCCAAAACATCCATAATGCGGCCAAGCGTCTCGCTTCCCACCGGTACCGAAATCGGGGCATTGGTGTTGCTCACCGCCAGCCCGCGGCGAACACCCTCGGAAGAGCCCATCGCAATGGTGCGAACTACGCCGTCACCCAGCTGTTGCTGGACTTCCAGGGTCAGACCCTTTTCATCCACGGTCAGTGCGTCGTAAACGTTGGGTACCTGTTCACGGGGGAATTCCACATCGATTACGGCGCCAATAATTTGAACGATACGTCCGCTACTCATTTCCGATTTCCTCTTTATTACCTGGCGGCGGATTTAAATCCGCCGTCGAATTAACACTAAACCACCGCGGCAATTGATTAAACCGCCTGACTAGACCGCTGCAGCACCGCCAACAATTTCTGACAATTCCTGGGTAATCGCCGCCTGGCGGGCCTTGTTGTAAATCAGCTGCAGTTCCTTGATCAGCTCACCGGCGTTGTCCGTGGCATTCTTCATGGCTATCATGCGCGCGGCCTGCTCACAGGCTTTGTTTTCCACAACGCCCTGAAACACCTGTGACTCCACATAACGCACCAACAGGCCGTCCAGCAGTTCCTTGGCATCCGGCTCGTAAATATAGTCCCAGTGATGCTTAAATTTTTCATCCGGGTCCGGGACCAACGGCAGTAGTTGCGCCACCGTCGGAACCTGAGTCATGGTGTTGACGAATTCGTTGTTGACGACAAACAGCCGGTCAATCTTGCCCTCGTCGTAGGCGTCCAGCATCACCTTGACCGTACCGATCAGCTCGTTGGCCTCGGGCTCGTCGCCCAAATCGCGTTTGCTGGCGACAACGTTACCCCCCACACTGGCAAAAAATGCCACCGCCTTGGCACCGATCAGACAAATATCGACTTCGATACCCTTGTCGTGCCAGGTTTTCATGGAATTTATCGCCTCTTTAAACAGGTTGATATTCAGACCACCGCACAGGCCGCGGTCACTTGAAATAATGATGTAACCAACCCGATTGATCTCGCGCTCTGTGAGATATTGGTGGCGATATTCCGAAACAGCGTTAGCGATATGGCTGACCACCGCACGTATATTCGTCGCGTAGGGTTTGCCGACCGACATTCTTTCCTGGGCGCGACGCATCTTACTGGCTGCGACCATTTCCATCGCGCTGGTAATTTTTTGGGTACTGCCAATGCTGGCTATTTTAGTTCTGACTTCTTTACCGACTGCCATAACTTAGTCTCTAAACCGGGACAGAATTAATTCCGTCGCCACTGTCCTTACCAGGTTTGGGTACTGACAAACTTGTCCAGCGCCGCCTTAATGCTCGCCTCGATATCGTCGTCGTAGTTGCCTGTCTCGACAATCTGATTCATCAACTCGGCATGCTCCCCTTTCATATAGGAAAGCAGGGCTGCCTCAAAATCACCCACTTTGGCGACGTCGATTTCCTTTAGGTAACCCTGGTCGACAGCGTACAGAACCACACCCATTTCCGCGATGGAAAGCGGCGAATACTGCTTCTGCTTCATCAACTCGGTCACCCGTTCACCATGGTCCAACTGGGATTTGGTGGCTTCATCCAAGTCCGAGGCAAACTGCGAGAACGCCGCCAACTCGCGATACTGGGCAAGCGCCGTCCGAATGCCTCCGGACAGCTTTTTCATGACCTTGGTTTGCGCGGCGCCACCAACCCGGGACACAGATATACCCGCGTTCATCGCGGGTCGGATACCGGCGTTAAACATATCGGCTTCCAGGAAGATCTGGCCGTCGGTAATGGAAATCACGTTGGTGGGTACGAAGGCGGAAACGTCACCCGCCTGGGTTTCAATAACCGGCAATGCGGTCAGGGATCCGGTCTGGCCGGTAATCTCACCGTTGGTGAACTTCTCCACATAGTCGGCATTGACTCGCGCGGCCCTTTCCAAAAGGCGGGAGTGCAGGTAAAACACGTCGCCGGGATAGGCTTCACGTCCTGGCGGACGGCGCAGCAACAGGGAGATTTGGCGGTAGGCCCATGCCTGTTTAGTTAAATCGTCGTAGATAATCAGGGCATCTTGGCCGCGATCGCGGTAGTACTCGCCCATGGTGCAGCCCGAAAAGGCCGCCAAGTATTGCATAGAAGCAGGGTCCGAAGCGGTGGCGGCAACCACAACCGTATGCTCCATCGCGCCGTGTTCTTCGAGCTTGCGCACTACCGCTGCAACCGAAGAGGCCTTCTGGCCGATCGCCACATAGATACATTTAATGCCAGTGCCCTTCTGGTTGATGATGGCGTCAACGGCAATGGCGGTTTTGCCGATCTGGCGGTCGCCGATAATCAGTTCCCGTTGCCCTCGGCCGATGGGCACCATGGAGTCGATGGCTTTAAGGCCGATCTGTACCGGCTGGTCAACTGATTGGCGGGCGATTACACCCGGCGCGACTTTCTCGATCGCATCGGTCATCGCGGCGTTAATGGGGCCTTTGCCGTCGATAGGGTTGCCCAGCGCGTCCACCACACGACCCTCCAACTCCGGGCCTACCGGCACCTCGAGGATGCGGCCGGTACAGCGCGCCTTCTGGCCTTCGGCAAGCGTCTGGTAATCGCCCAACACCACGGCGCCGACGGAGTCGCGCTCCAGGTTGAGCGCCATACCATAGACGCCGCCGTCAAATTCAATCATCTCACCGTACATCACATCGGCCAGACCGTGGATACGAATAATACCGTCAGAAACCGACACGATAGTGCCTTCGTTCTGCGCTTCAGTGGACACATCCAGACTATCGATACGTTGTTTGATAATCTCACTGATTTCGGATGGATTCAGTTGCTGCATGCTCTGTTCCTCAATCCTAGGAATTTAGTGCTTCGGCAAGTTTGGTTAGCCGACCTCGAATGGACCCGTCGATAACGGTATCCCCGGCGCGGACAACCGCACCTCCCAGCAGGCTCTTGTCTAGCGATACCTGCATACTGACTTCACGCTCCAGTTTGGCGCTGAGAGCCTTGGCCAGTTTGTCTTGTTGCTCCGGCGTAATCTCGCTGGCTGCTATCAATTCAACTTCTACGGTTTTTTCCTGATTGGCCTTGAGTATCTGGAACTGCTGCAAGATCTCCGTCAGCAGCGGCAACCGTCGATTTTCAGCCAGGATGCGGATAAAGTTCTGCTGTTGCGCGTTCAGCTGTTCGCCACAGATATCAATCAGCTTGGCCGCTTGCTCAATCGGGGTGTAGCTGGGTGAACGAAGCAGGGCAACAACGTTCTCCTGCCGAGTCACCGATGCGGCGGCCGCCAATGCGTTGTACCAATCATCGAGCTGAGCGGTAGACGCGGCGTACTCGAAAACGGCCTTGGCGTAGGGGCGTGCCAACGTGCTCAATTCTGCCATCGAAAAACCCCTTAGAGTTGAGCAGCCAGGTTATCGACCAATGCGCGGTTGGCATTTTCGTCGATATTGGCTTCCAGAACTTTCTCGGCGCCTTGCAACGCCAGTACCGCCACTTTCTTGCGGAGTTCTTCTTTTGCCCGATTCACTTCCTGGTCGATTTCAGCTTGCGCCGCGACCTTTAATCGGTCACCTTCCACAACCGCCTGCTCTTTGGCTTCATCTATAATCTGGTTAGCTCGCTTATTGGCCTGCTCAATGATTGCAGCGGCTTCCTGCTTTGCCACCTTCAACTGATCTGTGGCCTTTTCCTGGGCCAACTCAAGATCCCGGGAAGCCCGGTCGGCGGCTTCCAGGCCATCGGCAATTTTCGCCTGGCGCTCTTCCATCATTCCAATCAACGCGGCCCAGACAAACTTTTTGCAGAACCAGATAAAGAAGAGGAACGATATCAGCTGGCCGATTAGGGTCAGGTTAATATTCACACCAACACCTCGCGTGGGGAGTTAAACTCAGTCGCCAGATCGAAAAGCCTGGCAAACACAGACGAAAGTCCGCTTGTCACTAGCCTGCGTAAACAGCGAAGATCAGGTACATGCCGATACCAACGCCGATCATCGGAATCGCATCGATCAGGCCCGCCAGCAGGAACATTCTGCCTTGCAACATAGGCCCGAGTTCTGGCTGGCGCGCAGTGCCTTCCAGCAGCTTACCGCCCAACAGGCCCATGCCGACGGCGGCGCCCAGGGCACCAAAACCAACCATAATAGCGGCTGCAACCAAGATAAGTTCCATGTTTTTCTCCTACGTAATAAATATCAACGGAAGTTGTTAGTGATCCTCGTGTGCCATACTCAGGTACACGACGGTGAGAACCATAAAAATAAAGGCTTGTAAGGTAATGACCAATATATGGAACACGGCCCATCCCCACTGCAGGACTCCACCAAAGAGTCCAAGTATCCACCCGGCGCTGTACATCATAGCGATCAGGATGAAAATCATCTCTCCGGCATACATATTGCCGAATAGCCGGAGCCCCAGCGAGAAGGGTTTGGCCAACAGCCCGACCAGCTCCAGCGCCAGGTTTACCGGCACAAACAGAGCTTGAACAACAGGATTTTTGGCGCTGAACGGCTGTAACGCCAGCTCCCCGGCGAATCCACCTATGCCCTTGATTTTAAGGCTGTAGTACAAAATCATGACGAAAACGGTCAGCGCCATGCCCAGCGTGACGTTAGGGTCGGTTGACGGAACAATCTTTTGGAAATGAACGCCGGCCAGAGACAGCAAATAGGGAACCACGTCGACGGGGACGAGGTCCATCAGGTTCATCAGAAACACCCAGACAAAAATTGTCAGTGCAATCGGTGCAACCCACACATTCTTGCCGTGGAAAGAGTCTTTAACGGTGCCGTCGATAAACTCTACCAACAATTCAACAAAATTCTGGAACCCGGTGGGAACACCGCTGGTAGCTTTTTTGGCGGCCCGACTGAACAGCAGGCAAAATAGCGCGCCCAACCCGAAAGACCAGGCCAAGGAATCCACATGCACCGCCATAAAACCCATTTCCGCGGCTTCCTGGGCATTGTGGGCAAAACTCCACCCGTGCTCGGGGTGATTGCCAAATGTGAGATTGGTCAAGTGGTGCTGAATGTATTCTGTGCCGGTCTGGTTAGTGCCTGCCATTCCTGATCTCTTGAAAAGCTTCTTAACTATTCTTGCTTAGCGGTTCAGCGCTTTGGCGGCGAAGAACCACTGTATGATAATCATCGCGCTATAGCTGAGAAACAGGGCGGGCAAATGCAGCGGCTTAACAAAAAAGAATGTCAAGGCAAACAACACTGCGGTTAGCAATAGCTTTCCTGATTCTCCCTTATACATAGCACGCATTATTTGCGGCGCTTGCCTGGCGCCAGCAAAGCGAAAGGCGAAGCGAGTGAAATAGGCCTGTGGGCCAATCTGCACAATTCCGCCAATCAATACGGAGTAGGCGACCGTAACATCCCACGGCAGACACAAACCTGCCAGCACCAGTAAAAAAACTAACTGGATAAGTGCTATGCGATGAACCGGCGGCGCTTCTATGGTAGCCATTTCTATTGCTACCCCCTCCTTCCGCGCAAATGCCCTAACCGGCACAACACTAGCTAGAGCGGGCCGCAATTATAGGAACTCCGACCGGTAACTTCAACTCAAGCTTTTGTTTAACGGCGAAAATATTTTGTATCGACGCCCCTAAGCGGAAAAATTAGGATGCCGAGATTCGGTTTTGCTCTTTTTCACAGTCGGTGGCGAATCGCCTGGCGAAGTGCCTTTGCAGACACGCGGTGAATACATCCCTGTACGCTCGGCACCCGCTTCCCTGCGGGTGACGGTCCGCAAAGACACTTCCCCAGTCAATTCTTCAAACCCGCCGCTTTGCTGTTTAACAGGGTGTTTTTTCCGGAAAAGCAGTACGGCGGTTAATTTGAAGGTTGGGGTTGTGTAAGGGTTTCGGAACCTTCGCCGGCAGGGGCAGAGCTTACACGGACGTATTCACAGCGTGTTCCGAAACCCTTACCCGACCACAGCCGCCACCGACCCCGAAAAGTAAGACTAAATTATTCCGGGCAGTAGTATGCCTTGGCAGGAATGAATTATCGAGGTGTATATACCTAAAGTAAGTGTTATTGCTATCCGACCCTAGAATTATGGCTGCGCACAACCCCGTGATTTGAATTCAAATGGCAGAAAACCGCGTCGATTTCGGGACAAGGCTAAAGACTTGCTGTCCAAACGCAAGTGATCCAACAGGGACCCGGAGATAATGCTGATTGCCAAACGACTACTTATCTCAATGTTACTGGCACCGATCTGCGAGGCCGGTGCCACCAATAGCCACTGCGATATAAGCGCTCAGGAGATTAACCAACGCTTCGCGATGGAGCGTCAACAGCAGCATATTCCAGGTATCGTGTGGCTGGTAGCGGATCGCCGCGGAACAGTCGCCAGCGGAGCCCTGGGAGTGGCCGACATCGACAGCGGCCGGCCGATGGACGCCAATATGCCCGTGCGCCTGGGTTCAATTACCAAAATCTTTAACGCCCTGGCTGTGCTGCGGCTGGTGGAGGCCAATAAACTGGCCCTGCAAGACCCCGTGGATCATTGGATAGATACAGGCCTCTACCACAACAGCTACCAGGAACCACTTCGCGTCGAACACCTACTCGAGCACACCTCCGGCTTTCCCGATATGAGCGGGGAAGAATTCAGCCGGCAAACCCCTTTCAGCCAGCCGCTTAAAATCTCCCTGGCGGAATTCACCGATCGACACATTCTGGCATGGCCTCCTGGTAGACACCCTGTGTACAGCAACCTCAATGCCGGCGTGTTGGGGCGCGTAATCGAGCGGGCCGCGAGCCAGCCTTACGAGGAGGTAGTTGAAGAGCAGGTATTGCTCCCTCTGGGCTTTAGCGGCGCCGGGTACAGGCAGGTCGCTAACCTGGCGACTGGCTATGACAGCGATGGCGCGACCCCAATTCCCTATTGGCAAATGCACTACCGACCCCTGGGTGGCCTTAATGTAATGGCGCCGGATATGGCGAAACTGATTTCCGCGCTGCTCAACAAAGGAACAACCAGCGATGGCCGCCGCTGGCTCTCGCCCGGCAGTATTGACCGAATGGAAACCCTCGAAACCTCACTCGGCGCGCGCGCCGGCCTCGATTATGGCTATGCACTGGGCATTTACCACCAATTCCGCGACGGCGTTTTGTTCCTTGGTCACGGCGGTGATGCGGACGGCCACCTAGCGAAACTGGGTTACAGTAGGCAACTGGGGTGCGGCTACTTTATTGCCATCAACGCTTTCAATACCGGTGCCTCGTCGGCGTTGGAAAGGATTATGCAACGCCAGCTTGCCGAGGGTTCCGTCAAAATGACGCCTCCAGCACCCGTGAATCTCTCACGGCGTCAAGCCGAGTGGGTTATCGGTAACTATAAGTCAGTAACATGGCGGTTCCCAGGCAGGCCGTTGCCGGTTGCAACGGTATTGTGGGAAGAGGGAAATCTGTGGCTAAAACAGGGCACCCGAACGCGGAAGCTGATTGCCGTTTCCCCGCAGTTGTTTCGCTTCTCCGGCGAGCCGCGGGCTAGCGTTGCTTTTGCCAGGGAGGATGGAGAGACTTTTTTGCAGATGGAAGACTATAACTTCAAACGGTTAGAGTAGACTGGTGCCATCATCCCGCGGCCATCTAGGGACGCCCTTTGAGACTCGCTGTGAACCCATCCCTGGGCGCTCCGCGTCGACATCCCTGTCGACGAGGGTCTCAAAAGGCGTCCCTAGACACCCGCTCGTACTGATGATACTTGTGATTGTGTAAGTCTCGATGGGGAACTTTATCCAGGGCCGCTCAGATCGTATTTTAAGTTTGAAAGATTGCCTGAATTGTCGCACCGTCGTTAGTGGCTGTCTGGGAACAGTGTTTGAGACCCTCACCGGCAGGGATGCCGGTGCGGAGCTTACACGGACGTATTCACAGCGAGTCTCAAACACTGTTCCCAGATGGC
>JANQKW010000052.1 GCA_028280905.1 Porticoccaceae bacterium | reverse complement strand
GCTGCGGGTCGGCGGCCAGGCGGGCGCGGGCAAGTCCGTCGTTTAACAGCTCGTACACCACCGGATGCCGCTCCACAAGCGTGACATGGGCCCCCAGCGACGCCATCACAAAAGCGTCTCGCCCGAGTCCCGCGGTAAGATCGAAGACGATTGGCGCAAAGTTCTTGCGGTCCAGGCCCACGGCCTTGGCCAACTGCTGGTTTTTGCCGCCACCGTGGCGCAGCCGATGGCGGCTGGCCCCGGACAGGAAATCAACCCTTATCGCGCCGGCGCCACTGTCCGGCATGCTGATACCCAGCCCCCGCTCGTCGTAGGCCAGGATCAATGAAAAGCTGCTGTGATCCTGGCTCTGTTCCAGCAGCGGCAGGGACAGTCTCTCGGATAGCAAAACGGCCCGCTGTTCAAAGCCGGGCCGTTGTTGGATTGCTATCTGCACTATTGAATGGGCGTTAATTCCAACTCCACCCTGCGGTTTTCCTGCCGGCCCGCTGCGCTATCGTTTGACGCAACCGGGTAGCGCTCACCGTAACCGGTCGTCCAAACGCGGCCATACGCGACGCCCTGGCTGCCCAGGAACTGGCCGACACTGGACGCGCGGCGTTCGGAAAGCGTTTGGTTGTATTGGTCGCTACCGCTGGAATCCGTGTGACCGGCGATGCGAACATTGGTTCTATCAAATTCAGTAAGCACCACCGCCACCGACTCCAGGGTAGGATAAAACTCCGGGCGCAGTTCATGCCGATCTACGCCAAATGTGATGCTGGACGGCATCACCAGGCGGATATTATCGCCTTCCCTGACCACCCGAACGCCCGAGCCCTCGAGTTTTTGGCGAAGCAAAGCCTCCTGGCGATCCATGTAGTAACCGATACCGCCGCCAATGGCGCCGCCGGCAACCGCACCCACAACCGCGCCCTTGCCGCGATCGTCGTCATTGGCAATGGCCCCGATCACTGCGCCGGTCACTGCCCCGACACCGGCGCCTTTTGCCGCATTACTGGTTTTTTGCTCACCGGTATAGGGGTCCACGGTGGTGCAACCCACCATCAATACCAGTAATGATCCTAAAATAAATTGTTTCATACGTGCTCCTGTTTCAAAGGTCTTAGGTTCGACCATTATCTATAACTTTCGCTCTATTTTTCGCTGGAGTAATTCGCAAACCCTGCAAACGATTACAACGATCGATGGTTGACAAGACTTACCCACAAATTCTGTGGATAACTTTGTGCATTACTCTCTTATAACTAGACTAACACCACCTACAATCAGGCTTTGACACAAAATGGTCATTTTTTGTACACACAAAAATATCTTTATCTATCAGATAGTTACAAGCCTAAAAACCTAAAATCAATAACTTACAAAGATTTTAAAAAATTAACTTAAAGTTCAAGCGCTAATTGTGGATAAAGAACTTATCGACCACAAAAAAATTGCGGTTAATGTTCCATAAAGAAACAGAGCCTGTTACCACGAAAGTTCTATGTCCTTTGGAGTATGCAGGGTTTAGGGGCTCAATCCTGCGCTACCGGATCGAAAGCGAGTCCTAGCCGCCGGCCAACCAACTCGTAAGACTCCACAACATCGCCAAGATCTTGACGGAATCTGTCCTTGTCGAGCTTTTCACGGGTATCACAGTCCCACAAGCGACAACCGTCTGGCGTAAATTCATCGCCAAGCAGCACTTCGCCCTTGAACAGTCCAAACTCCAACTTATAGTCCACCAGTAACATGTTACCCTGCAAGAATAGCTGCTTCAGGATGCCATTTACCTCAAAGGTCAAGGCTTTCATTTTTTCCACATGCTCGGTTTCGGCCCAGCCGAATGATCGAATATGGTATTCGTTGATCATGGGGTCGCCTCGCTCGTCGTCCTTGAGGAAAAACTCAAAGGTCGGCGGCTCTAAATCTATGCCCTCCTCTACGCCCAGCCGTTTGCAGATGCTTCCGGCGGCAATATTTCGGACCACGCACTCCACCGGAATCATATCGAGCCGCTTGACCAGCGAATCCTGATCCGATAACAGGCGTTCAAAATGCGTTGCAATGCCCGCTTCCGCCAGCTTTTCCATAATGAAAGCATTAAAGCGGTTGTTCACCATGCCCTTTCGTTCAAGCTGTTCGATTTTCTTGCCGTCGAACGCCGACGTATCATTCCTGAAATGTAGAATCAGCTTATCGGCATCATCTGTGGTGTACACTGATTTGGCTTTACCCGAGTAAAGCTCTTGTCTTTTTTCCATAACCTTCTCTACCTGTTTAACGTTGCTGTGTCGGCTGCTGCACTGCCGCGAGGGCTAATACAGTTCAATCCAGCTAAAGCCTTGTTCCTGGCAGGCATAACTGGTTGCCGACACCTGGGTTTCAATATCGGCCATTACGTCCCTGACGGCCTCTAAGGAGTTGTTTTGCCGGCTGATATGCGCCAGCACCAAATGCTGAATCCTCTCCAGGTCGAGTTGCGCTAACAACTCAAAAGCCTGCTGGTTGTTTAAATGTCCCCAATCACCTGCGACCCGCTGCTGGAGGCGGTAGGGGTAAGGCCCGTTTCTCAACATCGTCGGGTCGTGATTTGCCTCCAGTAGCAGTCCGTCGCAACTGCGGTACTGCTCCACGACATGGGGGGTAACACTGCCCAAGTCCGTAAGAATACCCAGGGTCAAATCACCGCCGTGTAAAACGTACTGAACCGGCTCCCGGGCGTCGTGGGGCACCGCTACCGGCCGGACCTCAATATCGCCCAACTGGAATGCAACGGATGCGTGAACCTCCTCCACGCGGGCCTTTCCAGCCGGGGTTGCCTTGCCGGTCCCCGGCGTCATAAACACCTTCAAGCCGTATTTGTTGGCCAGCGGCATCACACCGCGCAGGTGATCGCCATGCTCATGGGTCACCAGCACCGCGCTTAAATCACCGGCCGAAAATCCCAGCCTGGCGAGCCTTTTTTCAGTCTCCTTCAGGGAGAAACCACAATCTATCAGTAGCGCGGTATCCCTGAAAGCAACCAGTGTTGCGTTGCCTTTGCTGCCACTGCCGAGTGATGCGAATCGCATCCTAAGACAGATTCGACCGGATAATCTTTAACAGCTCAGTAGCATAGGTTTTCGTCACGCCACTTTTGTCGCGCTGGACAATTCTCACTTCCACGCCCTGCTCGATTCGGGAGATCAACACCAGATAGGGTTGCCCTTCGACGGCATCGTCGCCCCAACTGAACAACCTACCGAAGAAGCCGGGTTCGTCGGTATCGCCTTCCGGTAGGTAATTGACTTCCACTTCACCGGCGAGCTGGTTCTGGTCGTTCACGGAAAAACCGCCGCGGGAAAGCGAATAGAGCACCGACGCCCAGGCCCTGTCAAAATCCAGCTTGATAATAATATAAGGGTCGGCCACCTTGGGGACCACCACTTCCACCTTGGCCTCCCCGCCTATGGACTGGGCCAGCAGGGAAACCGTGCCGCTGCTGATATCGCTGGCCAGAGAATTGGCAATCAGCTTCATCATTTCCTGCTCTCTTTCAGGGTCCTGCGAGGTCGACCGGGACCAACCCTCGGCGGCGTCTTCACCACCAGCCGGCGCCTGCATCTGCAGAATTCTCACTTCACTGCTGTTGGGCGGGATGCCCGGCTCAATGGTAAAACGGAATCTGTGGCTGCGGGTGTCGTCATCCCTGAAGGTCACCCACCCGGTTTCAATAATCCCTCCCGCGGCATCCACACGCTGGGCGGGTATCGCACTGCGGTTGAGGATATTTCTCAACCTTGGCCAGATCTCGGTGGGCGGCTTGTTGATGAGTATCCAGCGCCTGCCGCTGAAAGTCTGGATCTTGACGGTTTCTTCGAATACGTTTTTGGAAACCGGCTGCGGACGCGGCACCTCAAACACTTGTGCGTCGGCTATTTCGCCGTCTACCTCGGGGATCACATAGATCTGCCCGACGCTGGTGCTGTCTTTTCCTTCCGGGACCGCAATTGGCGGAATCTCCTCCGCTTTGAGGTAGTCTTTATCCGAATTCTGAAATATGCCACAAGCTGACAACAGCAGGCTGGCGCAGATCAACGACACTCCCAGACCAAACTTCACCATTAACGAAACTCCAACAAATAATCTTCTCTTAAATCAAGCTGGCCGATGCAAGCGCGCGCCTGACATCATCCTGGTAGCAGGGACTCAACTCCGTAAGTGGCAGGCGTATTGCCGGATTGATAATACCCATTTCAGCGAGCGCCCATTTAACCGGGATCGGGTTAGACTCCAAAAACAGCGCTTGATGGACGGGCAGCAGCAAACGATCGACTTTCACCGCCGCCTCTGTTTCACCGGCCAACGCCAGGCGGCACAGTTCAGACATCAGCGCCGGCGCCACATTGGCGGTGACTGAAATATTGCCCTTGCCGCCCAGCAACATCAGTTGCGTGGCGGTGAGGTCATCTCCCGAATAGACGGCAAAGCTTTCCGGGGAGTCATCGATCAGCCGTTTGGCGCGGTCCAGGTCCCCTGTCGCTTCCTTAATGCCAATAATATTATCCAACTCAGCTAGCCGCAGCACGGTTTCCGGCAACATGTCACAGGCGGTGCGCCCCGGGACATTGTAGAGTAGCTGCGGAATATCGACCATCTCGGCGATTAACTTGTGGTGCTGGTAAAGCCCCTCCTGGGTCGGTTTATTGTAGTAGGGTGTTACCAGCAGGCAGGCGTCCGCCCCGGCATTGCGGGCCCCCTTGGTCAGCTCAATCGCCTCGGCGGTGTTGTTAGCCCCGGTTCCCGCGACAACCGGAATCTTACCCTCCGCGTGCTCGACTACCGCGGCGATGGCGGCGACATGCTCCTGCACGTCCAGGGTCGCGGATTCGCCGGTGGTACCGACCGCCACTATGGCGTCGGTGCCCTGCTGCACATGCCATTCCACCAAGCGTTTTAGAGCATCCCAATCCACCTCGAGCGTGTCTGGCTTCATTGGGGTAACCATTGCGACAATGCTGCCGGTTATCATTTCCTGCTCCAAAAAAGTAAAAGCGTAATAGTACTTATCGGGCCAGACCCGCACAAGCACTGGCTGGAAAAATAGAAGTGCATGCCGGCGAGGTGGAGATGCGGATTGACGATGCCCGCCGCAATAACTGGAATAGCACCGCCCTTAGTGACGTTTATGACACGCCTATCAATCGGCTGTGTTGTGTCGGGCAACCTCCAGCAGTGTGGGCATGTCCTTGATGACCAGCCCGCCGTATTTGAGCTCCACTAAGCCCAGGGTTTCCCAATGCTTCAATATTTTATTGATCGACTGCTTGGTGGTACCCAGCATTGTTGCGAGGTCATACTGGTTAAGTTCGAACGAGAGACCTCCCCCCGGCAAGGTTTCGGCATTAATTCCGGTCGCGAAGATAAGGTTGTGCAATCGGTTGGCGAGCCGGGCTTCAAGCCCCATGTAGCTGCTGTCCCTAGAAACCCGATACATCCAGGCCAGGCGTATGCCCAATAGCTTCAGCAGATTTTCATTCATTTCCGGGTGTTCTTTTCGCAGCTGGTGAAAGCGGTCTTTCGGCAGCAAGCGGACCCGGGATTTCTTGGTTGCGGTGGCGCTATATGGGTGGGGGTAACCGGATATCAAAGTTCCCTCACCAATAGTTCTCGGAGGCTCATAGACACTCAGGGTGGTTTCTCGCCCCTGGGGGTCAAAGGCTGACAGTTTAATTTGGCCCTCTTCGATCTGGTAGATCCCCTTGGGATCTTCGTCGATATTGTAAAGCCTCTGCCCCGCTTCCAGTTCGATAGGGAGCATTTCGTCGCGTATGGACTGCTGCAGTTGATCCGGAAGTTTGTCCAACCAACCACTTTCTGAAATAACAGGCAAATCTTGCATTATCAGCGTCCCGGGTGCGCCAAATGATCAAATTGGGCTCTTGGTGAAGCTTCGATTAATATTCGGAAAGATGATTTTTCAATCTTTCACTAAGTGTTAAAGTGCTTACAATAAAAAACACCCCGCAGTTATTTCTGCCGGGGAAAAACGAAAATTATAACAAAGGGTGGGTTAATCGAAAAATTGCCCGTGCATCAGGCTACGGCACCGGCGCGTTGCCAGCACCGCGCCCTGTCGGCATTGGCGCCTACCCAAGGTCTGTTTGACGACCAAAGACTCGTCTTTAAATCAACCGCGAAATGGGAGTGAGCTATGGAATTTGGGGCATTGAGTGATATCCGTGTTGTCGATCTGACCGGAAGGCTGGCGGGGTCCTACGCCACCATGATACTAGCGGACCATGGCGCTGACGTCATCAAGGTGGAGCCTCCTGAAGTGGGCGACGCGACGCGCGGTACAGGGCCGTTTCTGGAAGAAGATACCGAACAGCAACTCGGCGGTTTTTTTCAAAGTGTCAACCGAAACAAAAAGAGTGTTGTTCTCGATCTCAAATCCGAAGAAGGTAAAGAGGCGCTGAAGGCACTGATCAAGGATGCCGATGCCATTACCGAAAACTACCGCGCCGGCGTAATGGACAGGCTGGGACTTTCCTATGAGGTGCTGAAAGAGATCAATCCGAGGCTGGTTTACGGCACTCTGCGCGGGTTTGGCGACCCCAGAACCGGGGAATCGCCCTACGGGAAATGGCCCTCCTATGACGTAGTCGCGCAGGCCATGGGCGGAATCATGGGCATCACCGGCCCGGATGCCGAGTCGCCAACCAAGATTGGCCCGGGCATTGGCGATATCGCGCCGGGCATGATGCTGGCATTCGGCGTGTTGATGGGGGTTCATAACGCGCGTCGCACCGGCAAAGGGCAGTTCGTGGACATCTCCATGGTGGACAGTGTTCTGTCGGTCTGCGAGCGGATCGTCTACCAATATTCGGTGCAAAATGTGGTCGCCAAGCCGGAGGGTAACATGAACCCGTTCCACAGCCCGTTCGGTATATTTCCGGCGAAAGACGGACATGTGACTATCGCGGCGCCGCTTCAGGAAGACTTCGACAAAGTCTGTGAGGTACTCGGTGCGCCGGAACTCAAAGAGGACGAGCGTTTTACCGATTACTTCCGCCGCAGGGAACACAAGGCAGCACTCGAAACCTTGCTGAGCGAGGTAACCCGGCGCTTCACCAAACAAGAGCTCAACGGGCTGCTCGGCGGCCTGGTACCCTTTGGCCCGGTCATGCATATGGACGAAATTGACCGGGACTCCCACTTTGCCGCGCGGGAAATGGTCGTACCCGTGGAGGTGCCCGGCGTCGCCAAGCCTATGCGAATCGCCGGCGTTCCGATAAAAATGACCGAAACACCCGGAGGCGTTCACAGCCGTGCGCCGCTGCTCGGCGAACACACCGAACAAGTCCTGCGGGAAGCGGGCGTCAGTGAAGATATCATTAACAAAATGCGGCCTGAGTAAAGACGCTTGAGCGGCAGCAGACCCTAGCGGCAAAAAACAGCGGTCACAATAAGACTTCGCGCAAGCGAGGCTGGATAGCGGTTAACTATCGGAGGATATAGCAATGTCAGGCATAACTGAGAATAGCGGGAATATTCGTTGGTCTATCGGCAAAATACTCGAGAAATGGGCGCTCGCCAGAAAAGACAAGCCCGCCGTAATCATAGACGACCAGGTGACCACGTATTCACAACTCAATGCTAAGACCAACCAGATTGTTCACCTGCTCCAGCAACTCGGCCTGAAACGCGGCGACCGGGTTGCGGGCCTGACCAAGAACAGCATTGAAGTTGTCGCACTCTATTTCGCCTGCGCCAAGTACGGCCTGGTCTGTATCCCGCTGAATAACCGGTTACTGGAAAAAGAACTGGCTTACCAGCTTAAAGATTCCGGCACCAGCGCCATTGTTTTCGACGCCGCCTACGCGGCGAACCTGCAACCGGCGGTTGCCGCCGCCGGATTGGATCCCAGCCACGCGCTCTATGTTGACAAAGCGCCGGCCGATACTAGCTGGTGCGGCTCCCTCAAGGAAGCAATTGCAAACCAGCCGGTCGACAATCCCGTACTGACCGATCCTCCGGTGCTCGACGACCCGCTGGCCATTATCTACACCTCCGGCACCACAGGCGCCCCAAAAGGCGCGGTGACCACCCACCTGCAGACCTTTTTCAAATGCATGCAGGTGGTCCTATATTCGGACCTGCGGGAAGACGATGTGAACCTGGCCCACGCGCCGCTGTTTCATTCGGCCGGCCTGTTTATGTCGCTCACGCCAACGATTTTCCGCGGCATGACCCTGGTCACCTCGGCGGGTTTCGATCCGAAACGCATGATAGCGGACGCCAAAAAATACCAGGCAACCCTATCGGGCGGCGCCTCGACGATGCTGAAGATGGTGCTCGCCGAATTCGATCCGGAATCCAACGCCTTTGAACACATCCGTCGATTTGTCGGCGGCGGCGAGCGGACTGAACTTAGCCTGGTAGAAGAGATTAAAGAAAAAACCGGCGCCACATTGCAGATGATGTACGGCCAGACCGAGAATTCCTTTATGACCCTGCTGGATAAGAGCGAGGTGTTTACCAAGCACGGCTCGGTGGGCCGCGCCGGTTATATGACCGATGTCTGGATAGAGGACGATAAAGGCAACCTGTTGCCGCCCGGCGAAACCGGCCATATCATGGCCGCCGGGCCCACAGTGATGATCGGCGA
>JANQKW010000115.1 GCA_028280905.1 Porticoccaceae bacterium | reverse complement strand
GTCACTGTCCTCATAGTCCCAAGATTGCTGCTTCTGGTGCTGGTGATAGGCGTCAATACGCTGCGCCGCCGCCTGCAGCGCCAACCGCTGTTCAGCATCTATTGAATGTAGCGCGTTCTCAAGTTCGGCGCTGGGCGTTTCCAGCTCCAACGCGGTCCTTAGGCTTCGGCGGTCCAGCCGGTTGGTGTAGGACAGCAGCGCCGCATCGCCATTGTTGCGAACCTCGGCCAAGATTTCAGCGACGGTTTTCTCGACGGCGGCGTCCGACACCGACTCCCAGGCCAACCGCTCCCGCAACGACTGGTCAAAATCGGGCTCGCCCCAAGTCAACAGAGGAATGTCAATTGGTTCCATGACTAAGCACCCCGCTCTGCGACTATCTTGCCCAACTGCCTAATCAGCGGCTTGATCTTGCGGTATTTGGTCTTCATGGCCGCTTTGTTAACAATCACCCGCGAGCTTATGTTGCCGACTATGGTCTCTCTCGGTTCCAGGCCATTGGCTTTCAGCGTGTTGCCGGTATCCACGACGTCGACGATTTCATCGGCGAGCGCCAAAACCGGCGCCAGCTCCATGGCGCCGTAGAGTTTGATAAAGTCGGCCTGCTGGCTTTTTTCAGCGTAGAAGCGCCTGGCCACATTGACATACTTTGTCGCCACGCGGATGCGGCCGGTCTTGGCCGGCCGGCCCTTTAGCCCCGCCGTCATCAGCTTGCACCTGGCGATGCCGAGATCAAGGGGTTCGTAGAGGCCGTCGCCGCCGTGTTCAAGCAGTGTGTCCTTACCGGAAATGCCCAGGTCGGCGGCGCCGAACTGCACATAGGTGGGCACATCGACGCCCCGCAGCACCAATAGCCGCACGTCTTCGCGGTTGGTGTCGAATAACAGTTTGCGGCTGCTTGCGATATCCTCGGACGGACTGATGCCCACCGCCGCCAACAATGGCAGTGTTTCCTTGAGGATTCTCCCCTTGGTCAGGGCTATCGTTATCTCCGACATGGTTGTCAGTCTCTGTAACGGATCCTGTGTGCCGTTAACCGGGCACCCGGCGAATATTGGCGCCCAATTGCTGCAACTTCTCTTCAATACACTCGTAACCGCGGTCAATATGGTAGATGCGGTCGACAGTGGTTTCACCTTCGGCCACCAAGCCCGCGATAACCAGGCTGGCAGATGCGCGCAGATCCGAGGCCATCACCGGCGCGCCCTTGAGGGTCTCAACCCCGGTCACTATCGCGGTGTTGCCCTCCAGGTCGATCTTCGCGCCCATCCTGTTCAGCTCGTGGGCCTGGATCAGCCGATTCTCAAATATTGTCTCGGTGATGGCGCCCACACCTTCGCTCACCGCGTTGACCGCTGTTAACTGCGCCTGCATATCGGTCGGGAAGGCCGGATATGGCGCGGTTTTCAGGCTGATGGCACTGGGTCTCCTCCCCTGCATATCCAGGCTGATCCAATCGTCACCGGTGGCGATTTCGGCGCCGGCTTCTTCCAGCTTGATCAGCACGGATTCCAGGATGTGGGGGTCGGTATCCTTGAGCCTGACCCGGCCCCTGGTCGCCGCCGCGGCCGCCAGGTAGGTCCCGGTTTCGATGCGGTCCGGCATAATCTGATAATCGCCGCCGCTAAGGTCCGGCACGCCGTTGATAACCAGGGTGGCGGTGCCGGCACCCTGGACATCGGCGCCCCAGGCGTTCAGGCAGTCGGCCAAGTCCACCACTTCCGGTTCCCGGGCGGCGTTTTCAATAATCGTCTGACCCTCGGCGAGCGCCGCGGCCATCAGCAGGTTTTCCGTGCCGCCCACGCTTACCGTGTCCATCAGAATGTGCGCGCCCTGCAAGCGGCCCCGGCAACTGGCGCGAATATAACCGCCATCGATATCAATATCGGCGCCCATCGCGCGCAACCCCTGCAGATGCAAGTCCACCGGACGGCTGCCGATCGCACAACCACCGGGGAAAGAGACGTTGGCATCACCGTATTTCGCCAGCAGCGGACCCAATACCAGAATCGATGCGCGCATGGTCTTGACCAGGTCGTAGGGCGCGGTGCGGCTGTGCAGCGGGCGGCTGTCCACCTCCAGGTTCATTTTTTCGTCAACCATGACGTACACCCCCAGGCAACCCAGCAGTTCGATCATGGTGGTAATGTCGTGGAGGTGCGGGATATTGGAAATTTTGACCGGGGCGTCCACCAGCAAGGTGGCGGCGAGTATCGGCAGCGCCGCATTCTTGGCGCCGGAAATACGAATCTCGCCGGCGAGTGGCACGCCGCCGGAAATCTTCAATTTATCCATTAAAAACCCTTTGCCCTTGCAGTGCGACTTTACTGCTCCTGCGGGGTCACTTCTTGCGGGGTAACTGTCACCATGTTGACGGCATGGATGTCGCCCGCAGCAATCTTGTCGTTCAGCGCCGCGTAGACTTTTTGCTGCCGCTGTACCGGCCTCAGACCCTCAAACGCGGCGCTCACCACCTTGATATCGAAGTTGCGGCCTTCGCCCAGTACGATAATGTCAGCGTCGGTAAACACTGTTTTTAGCAGCTGCTTGACATCTTCCGGATTCACTTGCCTGCTCCCGCGGGCTGCTTTGCGGCTTGGGTATCTATGGGCTTGGCCGACCAGTTCGCGATGACGCGGTCGATATCGCCATCAAACTCCTGGGCTCGTTGTAAAAACTGGTTCCTGAACGTTTTGCCAAGATTGATGCCATTCATAACCAGGTTGGTAACCTTCCACTCACCCAGCTTGTTCAGGCCCATGGTGTATTGCAGCGGAAAAGCCCTGCCGTTTCCGCGGATTTCCTGATAGACGGTCGCGCGGCGCTTACCCGGCGCCAGCTCGTCCATCGGCAACAGCACCACTTCCTGGTTGCCATACACGAATAAACCGCGTCCGTAGGTTTCAATCAAATCGCGACGAAAGGTCTGGGCAAATTGCTTGCGTTGCTGAGGCGACGCCTGTTTGCGATAGGGACCCATAACATTGTAGGCGATAAATTCGAAGTCCACCCGCTCGGATAGCAACTCGTCCAACGCCAAAAATAGCGGTTCAGGATTTTCCTCGTAGCTGTCTTGGTAGCGGGGGATAATTTCCAGCAAACCATTGGTGATCAACTCCACCGCCTCGTAAGGCGTGACAGACTTAACCGAGGCGGACGCGTCCTCCACGGCCGCCGCCAGGAGTGAAATACTCCAACAAACCGCTGCGAAAAATAATCTGATCTTGCTCATTCCTGTGTTCCTTAATTCCGTCATCGCCCGGATTACCCGGGTGTGCCGCGCACAAACTCTTTCTATTTCCGAACGGATCCTTAAAATCTGCTGACTTCGCGGGCTGCGCACTATACCATTGCCGCCCTTAAATCGAAACTTTGATTGCCAATCTGTGAGAGGGTTCAAATGGATGAGCTGTTTGTCGCCGCCGCCGCAATAGTCGTGGGCCTGGTGGGCCTGGTGTGGGGAGCGGACCGGTTTGTCGCAGGCAGTGCCAGTGTTGCGAAAGCACTGGGTATCTCCCCGCTGGTTATCGGTCTCACGATTGTCTCCATAGGCACGTCCGCGCCGGAAATTATTGTGGCTATCAATGCGTCGCTGCAAGATGCCGGAGACATGGCAGTGGGCAATGCGCTGGGCTCCAACCTGGCCAATATCGGACTGGTTCTCGGCATCACCGCCTTGGTTTCACCGCTTCCCACCCAGCGGCATTTGCTGAAAGAGGAAGCCCCCATTTTGCTGGTCATCACGGCGCTGGCCGGCGTGGTGCTGTTTAACGGAGAATTATCGCGCCCGGAGGGGTTTCTACTGCTGGCGCTGCTGGTTCCGACACTGGTGTTGGCGGTGTGGTACAAGAAAAGACATCCGGCGCCGGAACAGCTCGAAGAGGCGGAATCGCTGCCGCAAATGTCAATCGGCGCGGCGGCCATCTGGTTTTGCCTGGGCCTGGCAGTGATGCTGGTGAGCTCCGAAGCCCTGGTCTGGGGAGCGAAGCAGGTGGCTTTTAACTTCGGCGTCAGCCAGCTGGTCGTCGGCCTGACCGTGGTCGCCGTGGGCACCAGCCTGCCGGAGCTCGCGGCCTCGGTGATGAGCGCGTTGCGGGGTCACCACGACATTGCCATCGGCAATATCTTCGGCTCCAATTTATTTAATTTACTGGCGGTGATGTCCATGCCCGGCATTATCAGCCCGGTTCAGCTTGGCGACGCGGTATTCGCGCGGGACTTCCTGATAATGGCGGGAATGACGCTACTGCTGGTGGGCGGCATTGCTTGGGCCCAGTTGCGGGCCGGCCGCAATGGCGGCAAACCCCTGTTCTCGCGTTATAGCGGCATACTGCTGCTGGGCTGCTATAGCCTGTACTATGTGTTCCTGGCGCAGTCGCTGTAGCTCGCGGACCGAATATGCCATTCACCCCGCTTAACCGCTATACTTGCGCCAGTAAACCGGATTAGTCTTTATATGCCCAGCAATAACCACCTCGCAGCCGGCCTGCGGACCATCAATATAGAAAGAGATGCCGTCGCGGCATTGGCGGACAGACTTGACGATGAATTCAACACCGCCTGCGAGCTTATCTTGCAATGCCCGGGGCGCGTCATCGTCAGCGGCATGGGCAAATCCGGGCATATCGGCAAAAAAATCGCCGCCACCCTGGCCAGTACGGGCACGCCGTCCTTTTTCGTTCACCCCGGCGAGGCCAGCCACGGCGATCTCGGGATGATCACCAAAGACGATTTGGTGCTGGGTATCTCAAACTCCGGCAGCACCCCGGAGGTAGTAACCTTGTTGCCGCTGATCAAGCGCATGGGCATTCCGTTGATCAGCATGACCGGCAACCCCAATTCGCCGCTGGCGAAAGCGGCACAGGCGAAACTGGATATCAGCATCGAGACCGAGGCCTGCCCGCTTGACTTGGCGCCGACCTCCAGCACCACCGTGACGCTGGTGATGGGAGATGCCCTGGCGATCGCGCTGCTTGAGGCGCGCGGGTTTACCGCCGAGGACTTCGCCTTCTCGCACCCGGGCGGCGCCCTGGGTAGAAAGCTGCTGCTGAAGGTGGAAGACATTATGCACGCCGGCAGGGAGGTGCCTACGGTCACCGTCAATACCCAGATAAAGCAGGCGCTGTTGACAATGACGGAAAAGGGTTTCGGCATGACCACGGTGGTCGATGACAAGGACGAGTTGCTGGGTGTGTTTACCGACGGCGACCTGCGCCGCGCGGTTGATAAGGGCGTGGATATCGGCAAGTCGCTGATCGGCGATGTGTTCACCCCCGGCGGCCTGACGGTCCAGCGGGAGATGCTCGCCGCCGAGGCGCTGAAGATCATGGAAGACAACGCCATCACCGCGCTGGTGATTGAGGACCGGCAACATCACCCGGTAGGCGTGTTACATATGCACGACATCCTGCGCGCCGGGGTGATGTAAGGAGTCATGTAAATGAGCAAACCCGTCAGCGAAGCTGTCAAACAGGCTGCCCGCGCGGTGAAAGTCGTGCTGCTGGATGTGGACGGCGTGCTTACCGATGGTCGGCTGTACTACAGCGAAAGCGGCCACGAGATGAAGGCTTTTAACATCCAGGACGGCCTGGGGATCAAGCTGTTGCAAAAAAGCGGCATAGAGGTCGGCATTATCACCGGCCGCACCTCTGAACTATTAAAACGACGCGCCGCCGAACTGGGCATTGAGCGGCTGGTGCAGGGCAGGGAGGATAAACTTACCGCGCTGCAGGAGATCCTGCCCGAACTGCAGGTAACATTGGACGAGATCGCCTATATGGGAGATGACCTGCCAGATCTCGCCGTTATTCGGCGTGTCGGCTTCGGCGCGACGGTGGGCAACGGCGGTGAGTTGGTGGCGAAACACGCCAAATGGCAAGCCACCCGCAGCGGCGGGGAGGGCGCGGTGCGAGAGCTGGCTGAGCTGATACTGGCAGCTCAGGACAGGCTTGACGCCAGTGTTTCGGAGTACTTTTAATGCGAAACCTGTTGATACTTTTTACGCTATTTGTCGGCATCAGCAGTTTTCTACTGTTGTGGGATGCTTCGCCGGCGCTGTTCCTGCCCTCGGGATCGGTGGCCAGTCAGCCGCTGCCCGATGCCGACAGCTACATGAAGGCCACCGAATCGGTTCAATACTCCGCCACCGGCGAACGGGAATACCGCCTTACCACCGAGGAGAGCCGGTTTTTCGAGGACGAGGGGTATTGGCAGGCCGATATGCCCCACTTGGTCGCCTACGACAGCAACAACAAAAACCACCCATGGGAACTAAAGGCGATCGACGGAGAAGTGTTGGGTCAGGGAAACGAAATCAGATTGCGAAACAATGTGGTCGGCTGGCAATTTACCGAGGTCGACAGAAAACATGAACTGCGCACCGAGGAACTGGTCTTTTACCCAAAAGAGCAAACCGTGGAAACCGACCAGCCACTGACCTTGAACTCGCCGCGGGGCGTCACAACCGCAACGGGCATGAGGGCAAACTTTTCCACCGAGGTATTTACGCTGCTCTCGAAAGTGAGGGGAAAATACAGTGCGCCCTGACAAGCTGGTTATTGTTGGTTACCTGATGCTGGCGTTGTTATCGCCGGCCTGTTTCGGGCTGACCGGCGATAGCACGCAGCCTATCCATATCGAATCCGATCGCGCGGAACGCAATGAAAAGCAGGGCGTCACCATCTACCAGGGCTCGGTGATCATAAACCAGGGTTCGATACGCATAGAAGCGGACATTGTTTCCATCTACAACAAGGGCGACCGGGTGCAACGCATCGTCTGCCAGGGAAATCTGGCGCGCTACGAGCAGCGACCAAGCCGCAGCGAGGCGCCGATGATCGCCTACGCGAAAACCATCGAATATTCCATCGCCGCGGATGCGATCACCCTGATCAGCATGGCCAGCCTGGAACACGACGGCGCCACCATTACCGGCGACCGCATTCAATACGACCTGAAAAATGAAGTCGTCAAAGCCAAGGGCGACAGCACCGGCAGGCAGCGCATACAGATGGTGATTCCGCCCGAGGCGCTGGAAAAAGCGGAAGAGAATCCCTGATGCCCGTATTAAAAGCGTTGCACCTGGCGAAAAGCTATAAAAAACGCCCTGTCATCGTCGATGTGTCCCTGACCGTGGAAAGCGGCGCGATTGTAGGCCTGCTGGGGCCGAACGGCGCCGGCAAAACCACCTGCTTCTATATGATTGTGGGACTGATCAACCAGGACGCCGGCGAGGTTTTTATCGACAACGAAGACATCACCGGTTTGCCGATGCACGGCAGGGCCAGAAAGGGGATTGGCTACCTGCCGCAAGAGGCTTCGGTGTTTCGTCGCATGACGGTTGCCCAGAATGTGATGGCAATCCTGCAAACCCGCAAAGACTTAAATCGCCGGCAGCGCAAGGAAAAGCTGGAATCGCTGCTGCAGGAGTTCCACCTGTTGCAGATCCGCGACTCACTGGGCATGAGCCTTTCCGGCGGCGAGCGCCGACGGGTTGAAATAGCCCGGGCGCTGGCAACCGAACCGGCATTTATCCTGCTTGACGAACCTTTCGCCGGTGTCGACCCCATCTCCGTAAATGACATCAAGCGCATCATCCAGCATCTCAAGGATCGAAACATAGGCGTGTTGATCACCGACCACAACGTCCGGGAAACCCTGGATATCTGCGAGCACGCCTACATTGTTGGGGAAGGCCGCGTAATCGCCGAGGGCCAGGCTGAAGACATTCTCGACAACCAGCAAGTGCGCGACATTTACCTGGGAGAGCATTTCACTTTATGACCCTACACCGACCGATAGGCATAAAATTTGCCTTAAATCGTTGCCTGCCCAAGTTGAGATGACTAAACTGGTGAAAAATCAACCATCATTAGTGAAGTCGGTAGTTCGTTAGTACTTATGAAGCCCAGCCTGCAACTCAAAATCGGCCACCAGCTGACCATGACGCCTCAGCTGCAGCAGGCAATAAAGCTGTTACAACTGTCATCCCTCGACCTTCACCAGGAAATCCAGGAAGCCCTGTACTCAAACCCGATGCTGGAACTGGACGAGGAAAAACCCGCCGATACCGAAAAAAAACCGGACAAAGACCGGGAAGAGGAATGGAACGGCGAGATTCCCAAGGATTTGCCGGTAGACGCCAACTGGGACGATATCTACCAACCCTCCAACTACACCAACAAACCATCGTCCGGGCAACACGATTCCGGTGACAACCAGGATTTCGACAAATTTCAAAGTGTTACCGAGTCACTGCAGGAGCATCTGCTGTGGCAACTCAACCTTACCCCGTTAACGGATATCGACGGGGCGATCGGCCTGGCGCTGATAGAAGCCATTGACGAGCAGGGCTTTCTGCAGACAACGCCGGAAGACGTGTTGCTGATGATGGACCATGAGGAATTGGAGCTGGATGAAGTGGTGGCGGTGTTGCACCGCATCCAGCAGTTCGACCCACCCGGAATCGCCGGCCGCGATCTTGCCGAATGCCTGCAGATTCAGTTGCGCCAGCTATCGCCGGAAACGCCTCACCTGGAACACGCCCTGAAACTTGCCGCAAACTTCCTACCCCAGATTGCCGCCAGAGACACCCGGCTAATCGAGCGAAAGTCGGGGCTTAAAGCGGATGAGATAGAAGCGGCGGTGGTGCTAATCCAAACACTCAACCCGCGTCCCGGCGAGGCCATCAACAGTCAATCCGTTGAATATGTCATCCCCGATGTGCGGGTTACCAAAGTGGACGGGCGCTGGAAAGTGTCTCTCAATAGCGATATCGCGCCCAGGTTGACCATCAACCAGACTTACTCGAAGTTAGTGAAACGCGCCGACTCCAGCAGCGACAACGCCTTTATGCGCAATCACCTGCAGGAGGCCCGCTGGTTTCTGCGCAGCCTGGAAAGCCGCAACGAAACACTGATGCGGGTAACCACCTGCATTGTCGAGTTGCAACAGGGGTTCTTGGATCATGGGCCCGAGGCCATGAAGCCGATGGTGTTGGCGGATGTCGCCGAAAGACTGGAGTTACATGAGTCGACCATCTCTCGCGTGACCACCCAAAAGTTTGTCGATACGCCGCAGGGTATCTTCGAACTCAAGTACTTTTTCTCGAGCCATGTAAACACCAGCAGCGGCGGCGAGTGTTCATCCACCGCGATTCGAGCTATTCTGAAAAAGATGATTTCCGCCGAAAACCCGAACAAGCCTCTCAGTGACAACAAGCTCACCGCCCTGCTGCAAGAACAGGGCATAGAGATCGCGCGACGCACGGTAGCGAAATACCGGGAAGGGATGAATATCCCTTCATCCAGCGAACGTAAACGATACAAGCAAACGCTATAACCAGCCGACAAAGGAGTTTTTTATGCAAATCAATATCAGCGGCCACCACTTGGAAGTCACCGATCCCATCAAGGATTACGTCTTCAATAAACTCTCGCGCCTGGAAAAGCACCACGACAGAATTACCAGCACCAATGTGATTTTGTCCGTCGATAAACTGATTCAAAAAGCCGAGGCCAACGTGCATGTGAGCGGCGCGGAATTTTTTGCCAACGCCGAACACAACGACCTATATGCGGCTATCGACCTGCTGACCGACAAACTCGACCGTCAACTGATTAAGCACAAAGAAAAATCCCGAGGACGCTAGTGTCGGGTCGCAACACAGCGGCAGCGCTTTCTGTAGACTCTGAAATGCAACGAATTAACCAGACAGGACACTAGCAGCTAAATGAAAATCCGCGATATCCTGACGCCGCAATCCACCAACTGCAATGTCCCGGGGAGGAGCAAGAAAAGAGTACTGGAAAACCTGTCACACCTTATCGCCGACCAAACCACGGGTATGGATGCCGACCAGCTCTACCAGAGCTTCCTATACAGGGAACGCCTGGGAAGCACCGGCATCGGAAGCGGCATTGCCATTCCACACTGCAGGCTGGCTGGCTGCCCGAAAGTCATGGGGGCTTTCCTGACACTGGCGGACCCGGTGGACTTTGACGCCGTTGACGGCGACCCGGTGGATCTGGTTTTTGCGCTGGTGGTTCCCGAAGAGCAGCATGAAGAACACCTGGCGGTACTGGCCGCGGTTGCCGCGTTGTTACAGGACGAAACGAAACGCAACCAACTGCGGGATACTGCAACAGATCAATCCCTATTCGACCTTATCACGGAGGATGTCAATGCGCCTGGTGGTGATTAGCGGACGCTCCGGTTCCGGGAAAAGCACCGCATTACACGTTCTGGAAGATGTGGGATTCACCTGTATTGATAATTTGCCGGTGGGGTTGTTGCCCAAATTATTTGAGCAAATAGGGCAGCGCGGCGAGGGAGGCCCCCAGCGAATCGCAATAGGCATAGATGCGCGCGACCTGTTCGGTGACCTGGAGAAAATACCGGATATCCTCGCGCAGGTTGAAAACAGCAACGTACAATACGAGGTGGTTTTTCTCGACGCGACCAGCCCCACGTTGATTCAGCGATTCAGCGAAACCCGCCGCAAACACCCTCTCAGTAACGACAAACTGGGCCTGAAAGAAGCGATTGAAAGGGAACGGCAACTACTGGACCCGATTTCATCCATCGCCCACAGGCACCTAGACACCAGCCACTTAAACCTCCACCAGTTAAGGGATGTCATCAAGACTCAGATCGCCCCCGAATCCGTTGGCGAAATGGCAATATTGTTCCAGTCCTTTGCGTTCAAGCGCGGCGTGCCGGTAGACGCAGACTTTGTTTTTGATGTGCGACACCTGCCCAACCCCTACTGGAAAATGGAACTTAGGGCATTCACCGGAAACGACCAACCGGTTGTCGAGTTCCTTGAATCACAAAGCGAGGTTATTGCAATGCTAGCCGACATCAACGGCTTTCTAACGCGCTGGCTTCCCAATTTACAGGCCAGCAATCGCAGCTATCTCACTATCGCCATTGGCTGCACCGGCGGGCAACACCGTTCCGTGTATATCTGCAACCGGCTGGGCGAGTACTTTTCGGACCGCTTTAGCAATATTCAGGTAAGGCATCGCGAACTCGGATAGACACTATCCTTGGTTATTAGCCCGTCAGGAAGAGTTGTCGACTTTTAATCACCCTTGACATACCAAAGCGGATAAGGCTTTATAAAGTGCAGGCAGCGCTGTTGATCACTTATCCCCGCGGGAAGATATTGCAAGATGAAAAGTCAGGCCGATGGGCAAGTGAGCTGGAGACCAGGATACAGAAATGATTTGCTGCAAAATAACAATAATCAATAAGCTTGGCCTGCACGCCAGGGCCGCAGCAAAGCTTGCATCGGCCGCCGCGCGCTTCGGTTGCAAAATAGAAACCGGTGTCTCTGAAAACAAGATGATCGACGCCAAGAGCGTAATGTCTATTATGCTGCTGGCGGCCGGCAAGGGAACCACATTGCACTTCCGGTTTGACGGCGAAGATGAAGTCAAAGCCCGCGCCCACATCGAAAAACTCTTCGCCGACCGGTTCGGTGAAGGCGAATAGCGCCCCGCGTCTCCCTGTCATTTTGTTCGCCGGATCAGTAAACTAGCCGCGACTGGACCTGAAACAAGGAACCGCTTTTCATGCCTGTGGCCAACGCCGGTGCGCCGGAATTAAACGAGTTATCCGACCTCGACCAGTTGCTGGGTAGCGGCAGCACGCGAAACCTGCGGTACATCCTAAACAACCTGGCGCCCGCCGATATTGCGCACCGGATTGAATCGGCTCCCCCGAAGTTGCAACAGCTGCTGTGGGGAATGATCGACCCCGAATTTACCGCCGAAGTCCTGGGTGAACTGAGCGAAGACCTGCAGCTGGAGTTCCTGAAAGACAAGGACAGCGCGGAAACGGCGTCACTGCTGGAAAGCCTGGATACGGACGATATCGCCGATATCCTGCAGACGCTTCCCGATCAAATGATTCCCGCAGTCCTCAAGGCGATGAGCGTGCAGGATCGCCTGCGCGTCGAGTCGGTGCTCACCTACGACGAGGATACCGCCGGCGGCCTGATGAATACCGACACCATTACCGTACGGCCGGACCTGACCCTGGACGTGGTGCTGCGCTACCTGCGCCGCCACGATGAAATTCCCGAGGTCACGGACAACCTCTTCGTGGTGAACCGCAAGGATACGTTTCTGGGCATTTTACCGCTGGCCAAACTCCTCACATCCAGCCCCAACATCACCGTCCGGGAAATCATGATAACGGATGTGGACGCTATCCCCGCCTCCATGCCGGACACCAAAGTGGCGCAGCTATTCGAGCGCCACGACTGGGTCTCGGCGCCGGTGGTCAGCGACAAGGGGAAAAATTTACTGGGCAGGATCACCATTGACGACGTGGTTGATGTGATCCGCGAGGACGCCGACCATTCACTATTTGGGCTGGCCGGGCTGAGTGATGAAGAAGAGACCTTCGGCTCGGTGAGAAAGACCGCGCCGCGGCGCGCCATCTGGCTTGGCGTCAATTTGTTCACTGCCATTATGGCGTCGATGGTCATCAACCTGTTCGAAGCCACCATCGATAAAGTGGTCGCCCTCGCGATCCTGATGCCCATTGTCGCCAGCATGGGCGGCGTGGCCGGCAGCCAAACCTTAACGGTGGTTATTCGCGGTATGGCGCTGGGCCAGGTTCAAGCCGGCAATATCCGCTGGCTGTTGAGCAAGGAGTTCGCCGTCGGCGCCCTAAACGGCTTGATGTGGGCGCTGATTATGGGGATTGTCGCCTCGATGTGGTTCAATGATCCCAAAATCGCGTACATCATCGCCGCCGCCATGGTGATTAACCTGCTGGCCGCCGCGGTGGCCGGCGCATTGCTGCCGGTTACCCTGCGCGCCATGAATATTGACCCGGCGCTGGCGGGAGGCGTTGCGCTAACCACCATTACAGATGTGGTTGGTTTCTTTTCATTTCTGGGGCTGGCGACGCTGTTTTACAGTTAGCGCCTGTTAACACCAATGCACGACGACCCGTTTCCGGGACACAACACCGAGAGCCATTCGCCTCCCAGCAAGTCAGCGCTGAAGCGGGAGATGGATACGCTGCGCAAAAAAGCCGAGGCGTTGGTCAATCTGTCGGATACCAGTTTGTCGGCATTGCCGCTGCCCGAAAAACTTCGGGAGGCCATTCTGCTGGCGCGTAAATTGAAAAAAAACGACGCCAGGCGCCGGCAAGTTCAGTACATAACCAAGCAGCTAAAGCTGCTCGATATGACTGCCATCGATGCGCTGTTGGAGAAGGAGCAGCAGCGGAGCAGTAACTTTCGGCAGCGCTTTCACAAAATTGAGCGCTGGCGTGATCAGTTGCTGGAAAATGGCGACAGTGTTATCAACCAATTGATGGAGGATAATCCGCAACTGGACCGCCAACACCTTCGGCAGCTCATCAGGCAGGCGCGGCAGGAAGCATCAAAAGACAAACCGCCGGCCGCCAGCAGAAAAATATTCAAGTATCTGCAAGAAAATTTGGACTGAACCGCAAAGTTGTAACACGCAAATCTAACACCAGGCAGACGGTTTAGATTGGTGCCACTATTTCGCGGCCATCTGGGAACAGCAAGACAGGGGTTGGGTTGGTGCCATCTCCCCGCGGCTATCTAGGAACGCCTTTTGAGACTCGCTGTAAACCCATCCCTGGGAGCTCCGCGTCGACATCCGTGTCGACGAGGGTCTCAAAAGGCGTTCCTAGACACCCGCTCAGGTCATCACAAGTAGCACCGCTGTAAGCGGACGTCTGGGAACAGTGTTTGAGACCCTCACCGGCAGGGATGCCGGTGCGGGTCTCAAACACTGTTCCCAGACGTCCGCTTGCTGCGGCGCTACTTGTGACGTTCTGAGCGGGTGTCTAGGAACGCCTTTTGAGACCCTCGTCGACAG
>JANQKW010000104.1 GCA_028280905.1 Porticoccaceae bacterium | reverse complement strand
CGGGTTGACGTATCCCACAACGTGATCCTTTATGTGGAGGGCCTTACCGTCAGTTTCGACGGCTTTAAAGCGCTAAATGATCTGAATCTCTATATTAATGACGGCGAATTACGTTGTGTGATCGGCGCCAACGGCGCCGGCAAAACCACCCTGATGGACGTGATTACCGGCAAAACCGCCTGTGACGAAGGCACCGTGTATTTCGGCCAGACGATCAACCTGCTGCAGCGCTCGGAGGCGGAAATTGCCCAGTTGGGTATCGGGCGGAAGTTCCAGAAGCCGACCGTTTTCGAAGCCCAGTCGGTATTTGCCAATTTGGAGTTATCGCTTAAGGCCAGCAAGGGAATCTGGTATACGCTGGGCGCAACAATTACCGGTGAGCAGCGGGATAGAATTGAAGAAGTTTTGACGTTGGTAGGTTTGGCGGAGCAGCGCCATATGGCGGCGGGTTCGCTTTCCCACGGCCAGAAACAGTGGCTGGAAATCGGCATGCTGCTGGCTTCCGATCCGCGGCTTTTGCTGGTGGATGAACCCGTGGCCGGCATGACGCCGCAGGAAACGGAGCACACCGCCGAGCTGCTGACATCGCTGGCCGGCGACCATACCGTGGTGGTGGTGGAACACGATATGGAATTCGTGCGCAGCATTGCTCGCCAGGTTACGGTGCTGCACCAGGGCTCGGTGCTGGCGGAGGGCAGCATGGATCAGATTCAGAGCCACCCGGATGTTATTGACGTCTACCTGGGGAGCGACGCGTGATTGAAATCAACAACGTCAACCAGCTCTACGGCGGCACCCAGATACTCTGGAACCTGGATTTCTCGGTAGCGCCCGGCTCCTGCACCTGCGTCATGGGGCGCAACGGGGTGGGCAAAACGACGCTGCTAAAGTGTTTAATGGGGCTGTTGCCGATCAAGAGCGGCGAAATCCTCTACGACGGACGGCCGATGCACGACAAGCCGGCGGAGTTCCGCGCCCATAACGGCATAGGTTATGTGCCCCAGGGTAGGGATATCTTTCCCCTGTTAACCGTCGAGGAAAACCTGCAGGTGGGGTTGCCGTGCCGCGAAGACGGCAGCAAGAAAATTCCCGCAAAAATTTTTGAACTCTTCCCGGTATTGAATGATATGCTGCAACGTCGCGGCGGCGATCTGTCGGGAGGGCAGCAGCAACAGTTGGCCATCGGCAGGGCGCTGGTCATCGAACCCAGGGTACTGATACTGGATGAACCCAACGAGGGCATTCAGCCCAATATTGTCAAGCAGATCGGCGATGTGATCACCCGCTTGAATCGGGAAGAGGGATTGACCGTGATACTGGTGGAGCAAAAACTCGGTTTCGCGCGGCGCGTCGGCCATGAATTCCGCTTGATGGAAAAGGGCCGGATTGTCGCCAGTGATCGCATGGAGCATCTCAGCGACCAATTGATTAAAGCGCATTTAGCGGTATAAACGAACTAACGGGGCGCAATGAACAACCTGGCACTCCATACACCAAGCCGGACAGAACGTCGGACGCCGGCTGCCGGTCACTGGCACGCCCGGCTTGAATTACAGTTTCAACAATCACGCAACGCTTCCCGCCTGCGCCGCTGCCGTCATCAGGGGCCGCTGTACGTGCAAAAACCCTTCTATCCCGAAGGCCCCGAGCTTGCCCATGTTTACCTGCTGCATCCCCCGGGCGGCCTGGTATCCGGCGACCGTCTGAATGTAGAAGTGGGGATTGGCGAGGGCGCCGGCGCGCTGCTTACCACGCCGGGCGCCGGCCGGGTTTATCGGGCCAGAGACGACGGTGCGCCGCAGCAACAACAGGTTACCCTGCGAATCGCGGAAGGCGCCTCACTTGAGTGGCTGCCGCTTGAATCCATTCTGTTCCCGGGCGCCAATGCCAGGCTAACCACCCAGGTCGAGCTATCGGGAAACAGCCGGTTTATCGGCTGGGATATCACCGCTTTCGGGCTGCCGGCTTGCAACACGGGTTTTGATCGCGGGGAATTACAGCAGCGGCTGCAAATCAATCGCGGCGGCGAACCGCTGCTGATAGAGGCGCTGCACCTGAATGACGCCTCTCGGGCGCTGTTTGCGTCGCAAGCCGGACTGCAGTCCTATGCCAACGCTGGCTTGTTTATCGCGGGCCCGTTTAGCGACAATCTGGATGACGACCTGCTTGTGGCGTGCCGCTCGGCGTTTGGCGCGAACCGCGGTGATTTTCGCGGGGGTATCAGCCAGGTGGGTGAATTCCTGGTGGCGCGCATGCTGGGGCAGGGCGCCGAGCAGCTTCGCCTGCATTTTTGCAAGCTGTGGGCGCTGCTGCGACCCCCCCTGCTGGGGCGCCCCTGCTGCCCCCCAAGAATTTGGAACACGTGACCGAAGAAGGTTGTTATGGAATTGTTACCGAGAGAGAAAGATAAGCTGCTGGTGTTCACCGCGGCACTGCTCGCCGAGCGGCGGCTGGCGCGCGGTTTAAAGTTGAACTATCCGGAAGCGGTTGCGCTGATCACCATGGAGATAATCGAGGGCGCGCGGGACGGCAAAACCGTGGCCGAGTTAATGAGCTACGGCAAGGAGATCCTTGCCGCGGACCAGGTAATGGACGGCGTTGCCGAATTGATCCACGAAGTGCAGGTGGAGGCCACCTTTCCCGATGGCACCAAGCTGGTCACCGTCCACAACCCTATTAGTTAGCGCAAACCCGGCACAGGGATGTGCCGGCAAAATCAACAACATAAGTTGATGATTTTGGGAGCTACGCAAAATCGCATTTTTGCGTAGCGTTGGAGGAAACAGGCTGGGAGCCTGTTTCCGGAAATAGTATTAGGAGTGCCAGATGATTCCCGGAGAATTACAAGTCGCCGCCGGCGATATCCAACTGAATGAAGGTCGCGAAACGCGCGAGCTGCGGGTGGAAAATACCGGCGACCGGCCGGTGCAGGTGGGTTC
>JANQKW010000081.1 GCA_028280905.1 Porticoccaceae bacterium | reverse complement strand
TTTGACCCTTTGGGCAACGCGGTTCACACCGCGCTGCAATATGACCTTTTGGGGGAGGACGTGCTGATCACCGGCGCCGGGCCCATCGGCGCAATGGCGGCCGCGGTGTGCCGCCACGCCGGAGCCCGCCACGTGGTGATTACCGACATCAACCCCGAGCGTTTGCAGTTGGCAATGACAATGGGCGCCACGCGGGCTGTGGATGCGCGCACAGAAAAATTGGAGCAGGTGCAGCGGGAGCTGGGCATGTCAGAGGGCTTTGACGTGGGCCTGGAGATGTCCGGTAACCCTTCGGCGTTTCGGGATTTGCTGGCCAATATGTGCCACGGCGGCAAGCTGGCGATTCTCGGCATCCCCGAAGAGGCGCTGGCCATAGACTGGAATACGGTAATCTTCAACATGCTGACGCTAAAGGGTATCTACGGCAGGGAGATGTACGAGACCTGGTACAAGATGTCGGTGATGATCGAATCGGGGCTGGATGTCTCGCCGGTAATCACCCACCGCTTGCAGTACACTGAATTCCAGGGCGGTTTCGATGCCATGAACAGCGGTGAAGCCGGCAAAGTCATTTTGAATTGGGAATAGCGAAGCGGCTGTTGGGAGAAAAATTGTGTACGGTAATTTTCAGCAATATTTAACCGAGGAACTCGACGCTATCAGGCAGGCCGGCCTGTTTAAGGGAGAGCGGGAGATCACCACGCCGCAGGGCGCCCATGTGGGCGTGGCCGGAGGTCGCGAAGTACTGAACCTCTGCGCCAACAACTACCTGGGGTTAGCGCAACACCCACAGGTCAGCGCCGCAGCCAAGGCCGGCCTGGAACAGTGGGGCTACGGCATGGCGTCGGTGCGGTTCATCTGCGGCACGCAGACGCTGCACAAACAATTGGAAGCGAAGCTTAGCCAATTTCTCGGTATGCAGGACACCATCCTTTATCCCTCCTGTTTTGACGCCAATGGCGGTTTATTCGAAACCCTGCTGAGTGATAAGGATGCGGTAATTTCCGATGAACTGAACCACGCCAGCATCATTGATGGCATACGATTGTGCAAGGCCAGACGCTATCGATATCACAATAATGATATGGCGGATCTGGAACAACAATTAAAGGCGGCGGACAGCGACGGCGCGCGCTTTAAGTTGATCAGCACCGACGGCGTCTTTTCCATGGATGGCTATATCGCCCGCCTGGACGAGATTTGCGACCTGGCGGAAAAATACCGTGCACTGGTGCATTTTGACGATGCCCATGCCACGGGTTTTATCGGCGCCGGCGGACGCGGCACCCATGAATACAGAGGCTGTATGGATAGGGTCGACATTATTACCGGTACCCTGGGCAAGGCGCTGGGCGGCAGTAGCGGTGGCTTTGTCAGTTCGCACGGGGCGTTGGTGGAATTGTTGCGGCAGCGTTCGCGCCCCTACCTGTTCTCCAATACCATAGCGCCGCCGGTTGTCGCCGGCACCATAAAAGCGCTGGAGCTGGTTTCCGAATCCAACCAACTGCGCGACCGACTGGCGGAAAATACCGCCCGGTTCCGCGAGGGGTTGGAAAAACTCGGCTTTGAACTTTTGCCGGGCGAACACCCGATCGTGCCGGTGATGCTGCACGATGCAACCGTGGCCAACAAATTTGCTGAGGTTATGCTGGGCGAGG
Source organism: Porticoccaceae bacterium (assembly GCA_028280905.1). Taxonomy (GTDB): domain Bacteria; phylum Pseudomonadota; class Gammaproteobacteria; order Pseudomonadales; family Porticoccaceae; genus JANQKW01. The sequence continues at coordinate 4,487 of JANQKW010000081.1, read as the reverse complement.
GCGTTTATCTAGTGGCCTTCTCCTATCCCGTGGTGCCGAAGGGCAAAGCGCGTATCCGAACCCAGATGTCGGCTGCGCTAACCGGGGATGACCTGGAATTTGCCCTGGATGCTTTTCGGCGTGTTAAACGGCAATTGAATATTTAGACACTTAATAAGGAAGCACATGATGATATCAAATCAACCCAACAAGGCTACCCGAGCGAAGCGCCTATGGTGACCGGCCATGTTTTCATCGCGGTCAGCGTGGATGGCTATATCGCTAGAAGTAACGGGGAATTGGACTGGTTAATGAAACAGCCTGCACAGGGGGAGGATTTTGGGCACGATGCGTTTATGGATTCCGTCGACGGCTTGATCCTGGGACGCGGCACCTATGAAAAAGTACTGACGTTTGACGAATGGCCGTACCCTAAACCCGTCGTTGTATTAAGCAGCTCGCTCGGGCCGGACGCTATCCGCAAAGACCTGGCGGATAAAGTGCGGGTTGTCGACGTAAAGCCGAAACAGATTATGCAAAGGCTCGCAGAGGAGGGCTGGAAGCGCGCCTATGTCGACGGCGGAAAAGTTATACAGGCATTCTTGCGCGAGGGTTTAATCAGCGATATGGCGCTCACTCGTATACCGATACTGTTGGGTGGCGGCATTCCGCTTTTCGGGCCGCTGGAAAAAGATATCGACCTTAAACATGTAGCGACAAAAGCCTATCCCTCGGGCCTCGTCCATTCAACTTATAAGGTCTCCACCTTGGAATAGCCGACGTGGGAAAGCTCGCCCCACTCAGGGTTGTCGACAATGGCTATTAGCACTTTTGATCTGTTTAAAATCGGCATAGGTCCCTCCAGCTCCCACACGGTTGGCCCGATGCGCGCCGCCAGGCAATTCGCCTGTAGTTTGGAAGCACAGGGAATACTGCACCGGGTAGCCAGGGTATGCGCGCAGATGTACGGCTCACTCGGCGCCACCGGCAAGGGACACGGCACACCGAACGCGGTATTGTTGGGACTGGAAGGCGAGAGCCCGGAAACCGTCGATGTCAATTCAATTGCGGGACGAGTCGCCGCTATCCGCGAAGCCAAAACGCTGCGTTTGTTGAGCAAACACAGCATTGTTTTTGACCAAAAGCGCGACCTGATTCTGCATCGCCGCGAGGCGTTACCCTATCACCCCAACGGGATGAGATATACCGCCTATAACCGCAAGGATGAGGTGCTGGTTAGCAAAACGTTTTACTCGCTGGGCGGTGGATTCGTGGTAGACGAAAACGCCGCCGGCGAGGGCTCTGTTATCGAAGACACGCGCAAACTGGCCTATCCGTTCAAATCCGCCGCTGAACTGCTGGCGCTCTGTGAGCAGCATCAATTAAGTATTGCCGCGTTGATGCTGGAAAACGAGAAGTCCTGGCGCAGTGAAGCGGAAACCAAATCCGGTCTGCTGAATATCTGGCACGTTATGCAGGCGTGCGTAAAGAGCGGCGTAAAAAATGAAGGCTTATTACCCGGGGGGTTAAACATCAAACGGCGCGCGCCCGAGTTGTACCGTCAGTTGTCCAACAAACCCAAGTCGCCCGCGGCGGACCCGTTATCGGTGATCGACTGGGTAACCCTTTACGCCCTGGCGGTAAACGAAGAAAACGCATCGGGGGGCCGGGTGGTAACGGCGCCCACCAACGGCGCCGCTGGGATTGTCCCCGCAGTGCTTCATTACTACAGGGAATTCGCGCCGGGCGCCAATGATGAAGGGGTGTTGCGGTTCCTGTTAACCGCCGCTGCGATTGGCATTCTGTATAAGGAGAACGCCTCCATCAGCGGCGCCGAGGTGGGCTGCCAGGGCGAAGTGGGTTCCGCCTGCTCGATGGCCGCGGGCGCCCTGACCGAAGTTATGGGCGGGACACCGGCGCAGGTAGAAAACGCGGCCGAAATTGCGATGGAACACAACCTCGGGCTCACCTGCGATCCGATAGGCGGTCTGGTGCAGGTCCCCTGCATCGAACGCAACGCGATGGCTTCGGTTGAAGCCATCAACGCCGCGCGCATGGCGCTGCGGGGCGACGGTTCGCATTTTGTTTCGCTGGACAAGGTGATCAAAACCATGCGTGACACGGGGCGGGACATGCAGGACAAATACAAGGAAACGGCGAGAGGCGGGTTGGCGGTCAATGTGGTTGAGGTGCCGGTGAATATTATTGAGTGTTAAATCTAAAAGCGCACTCATTATCTCAGTTTGGCGCCATTATCCCGCGGCCATCTAGGGACAGTGTTTGAGACGCGCTGTGGACCCATCCCTGGGAGCTCCGCACCGGCTTCCCTGCCGGTGAGGGTCTCAAACACTGTCCCTAGACGCCCGCTAACGTCGGTGCTATGCGTGACGCTCTGAGCGGGTGTCTAGGAACTTCTTTTGGGACCCTCGTCGACACGGATGTCGACGCGGAGCTTACACGGACGTATTCACAGCGAGTCCCAAAAGAAGTTCCTAGATAGCCGCGGGAAGGTGGCACCACACCAAAACCAGAGGCGCCGGCTGCTGATATCAGGAACAGCTTTCGTTGAGAAAAAGCAAAAATTCTTTCAGAAATTCATCCGGCTTTTCCAAAAACGGGCTGTGGCCAACACCCGCCATAACCACCTCCTTGTAGCTGCCTTCGTTATTCTTGTAACGCTCAAGCACATCCCGCATCTGGGACACCATGGGTTGCGCCGGGTAGATATCACCGCCGGGCCAGTCGGGGAGCAGCCCCAATTCACCCAACACCGCCGGATCGGAAGCCGAACGGTCGCTGATAACAGCGTCACTGTCGCCTCTGACCCAAAGTATCGGCGGCTTATGCTGCAAATCGACAATACCGCTGACATCCAAGTACTTTGCGCTCACCGCATTCAGCGGACCCCATCTTCCCGGGCTGGTATAGGGCCAAAACGGCGAAGCCAAGGAATCGCCGGGGTAGCGTCGATCACCGACTTTCTGTAACAGAGAAGCGGTTAACAGGGCCTCTTCCCCGGCAAGCCGCGCTGACGCCGCCACGAACGATTGCCGAATAATATTGCGCGGGGAGAGCGGGCTGTCCGCGGTTCGATCCCCGTTGCGGATACGCTCGACAAATTCGCGGTCCACAACACCGCCGCCGGACCCGGCAAAGTCCTCGTAGCATGGGGTACCGTATATATCCTCGCTGCCGCCGAAGCCATAGGGGCTGACCGGCGCGATTAACGTTGCCGAGCTTACCGAAGCGGAATGGTCGAGCATAAACTGCATAACGGCGGCGGCGCCGGCGGACCAGCCGACGATGTGCGCCCGCGGAATATCCAGCGCCTCAAAAAGCGCAAACAGATCATCCGACCAATCCGCCGCGCCGCGGGTGGCGTCAATAGTGAGGTCTTCGCTGAGCCCGTACCCACGCAAATCCACCGCAATACAAAGGTAGCCGTGTGGGACAGACAGCATTAACTCCTCAAAATAATTGGCTGAGGAAAAGTTCCCGTGCAGAAAAACCAGCGGCGCTCCCTTGTCGTCGCCACAGGTCAATAGGTGGCTCCGCATCCGTTTGGTTTGAACCAGACGCGATTCTATCCCTGGCGAGGTATCCATCAAAATTTGTAAGTGGCGTTAAAGCTATAGGTGCGCGGGGCATTGTAGTAGCCAAGTTCCACCCCGGGGAATCCGGACAAGTCAAACGCATGGGTGCGGTAGTGCTTGTCGGAAAGGTTCTTGCCACCCAGCATGAATTGCCAGTGCTCGTCATCCGTAACAAACATCAGAGCGGCATTAACCAGCGAATAACCGCTTTGCGCAAGGTTTTCACTGCTGTTCACTTCCAGGTAGGTTTTGCTGCGATAGCTGATGTCGGCCAGTATTGTAAGAATTCCCAGGTCGCTTATCGGCATCTCATAGGAAACCCCGAGCTGCATATCCCATTCCGGCGAGTTAACCAGTTCGCGTTCGTCGCTGACATCGATCACCGTGTTCGTCACCGGGTCGGCCTCGGCAAAGAACTCCTTGTAGTCCGCATCCAGGTAGCCCAGGTTGGCATTGACCTTAAAGGATTCGGTAACCAGCGCCACCAACTCCATTTCAAATCCCTGAATAATCGCTTTCCCGGCATTGGTAAATATGGGTACAAAGGTGGCGCCGTCCTCACTGGCCGCAAAACTGCTGACTTGCAGGTCGTCATACTCGTTGTAGAAGACCGCTGCATTAAAGCGAAGCCGGTCGTCCAGCCACTGGGATTTAAGGCCCAACTCGACACTGTCCAGCGTTTCCTCTTCATAGGGTTCCAGCTGCCCGTCCGCCAGGCGGCCGTTAAAACCTCCGCTTTTGAAGCCGCTGGAAGCCGTCGCATACACTTGCAGGTCGTCATTGAGCTGATACTTCAAGCCAAACTTCGGCGAGAAATTTTCGAAATCCGCGGCGTCCGGATTGGCCAGCCCGCTCGGCACCCCGACTCCGCCGCCCAGCCTCAGATCGGCGCTGCGCGGCGACAACAGCTCGGGG